>DATFDS010000150.1:0-8561 GCA_035251955.1 Sphingobium sp.
GGCATCGTCGCGTCGATGCAGCCCGCGCATGAGGCGTCCGACTGGCGCATGGCAATGGCGCGCATGGGCGAGGCGCGGCTGAAGGGCGCCTATGCGTGGAAAGCGATGCTCGACCATCGCGTCCCCCTCGCCTTCGGGTCCGGCGTGCCGGCGGAAAGCGCCAATCCCTTCACCGGCATGGCGGTCGCCCTGAGCCGGGAGGATGCGAAGGGAGAACCCTCAGGCGGCTGGATGCCCGAGCAGCGGGTGAGTTTCGAGGCGGCCCTGGACGGCTATACGCGGCAGGCAGCCTATGCCGGCTTTGCGGAAAAGCGCTTCGGCAGCCTCGTGCCAGGGCAGCGGGCGGACTTCCTGCTGATCGACCGGGACATCAGCGTGACGCGTCCGGCGGACATCCGCGCAACCCAGGTGCTGGAAACGTGGATCGGCGGCAAGCGGGTCTATATGAAGGGGCAGCGTTGACCGTCCCCTCCCCCATCCGTTCGTGTCGAGCGAAGTCGAGAAGCCTCGCGCTACCGTGTCTCGACTGCGCTCGACACGAACGGCTTCATTCAATCTGCATCAAAGCACATCACCCGAAGCGTTGAACGCATCTTCCATCGTTTCGGGCAGCGGCGGCAGCACCGGCTTGTCACAGCCCTCCGCCTTCATATGCGCCCGCAGCGCGTCCATGCGCCCCAGGTTCCAGCGCGCAAGCGGCACGCCCAGCGGGCGAAACTCGGCGCGATCGAACAGCTCGACCACATAATTTTCACAGAGCTGGTCGACCTGATCGAGCGTCAGCATGCCGAGGTTCATGACCATCGGCCGCCCCGGCACACCGTCGCGCCCCCGCACCAGATCGGTGACATAGAGGCCGCCGCGCGGATCGACCAGCACGACATCGGCCTTCGATGCGTCGATCATGCGGTGGCTCGCCGCATAGGGCGCGACGAAGACATGGGTCCGCCAGACGAGGAAGGCGCTGGTCAGCAGCGTGATGCCGACGCCCAGGAAGACCGGCCGCATCGCCGCCGGACGGAAGCGCGCCCAGCCAAGCCCCGCGAGCAGGCAGAAAGGTCCGATAAAGCCATGCGCATAGCGGAATCCCCAGCCATAGCCCTGCGCCAGGGCCAGCACGCAGCCGGCAAAGCAGCCCAGCGCCAGCGGCAGCGCGATCTCCTGCCCCTTGAGCGCGCGGCGCCAGTGCATCGCGAACACGCCGAGCGTCGCCAGCGGCACCATCAATATATTGTTCCAGGCGGCGAAGCGGCTGAGGTTCACCAACGGCTGCCAGCGATCGCCGAGCCGCTCGAACAGGCTGCCGACCTTGTCCGCTACACCCGCCGACGGGCGAACATCACTCGGCGGCCCCAGGGCATGGGTTAGAAATCCGGGCCAGATCTTCGCCCAAACGATCACGATCGCCGCCAGGACGACGATGTGGAAGGCCGCCGCGCGCCATCGCCGGGCCAGCAGCATCCACAGGATGAAGGGCGCGATGAAGATCGGCGGGAAATGCCATTGGTGCAGCCCCGCCGCCACCAGCGCGACCGCGCCGGCGCTGACATGGCCGACCACACCGCCGCGCAGCACCAGCGCCAGCCACACCATGTTGAGCGCGAAATGGCCGGTCATCGCATAGGGGGTCATCGCCGTGACCCACAGCTGCGCCGACGAGAGGCCGAGCAGCATCGTCACCCACACCGCATCGCGCCGCGTCGGGAACAGGTGCAGCGCCACGCGCCACAGCGCGAACAGCCCCGCCATCAGCAGGCAGGGACCGGCCAGATTGGGATCGCCCACTTGCCAGAACAGCGCCTGGATCGCGCTGTTCACCGGCAGATAGGCCGCCGTCCAATAATCCGCCGCGCCGAAGGGCGAGAAAAATTCCGGCATGATCGCGCGGCGATAGGGTTCCCATTCCACCGGGATCGGTCGGGCAAACAACCCTTCGCGCATATAGGCGGCGGCGAAGCGGGCGACCTCCTCATCGCGCGAGATCGAATAATTCTGGAACAGCCAATAATGGCCCGCCCAGGCGACAAGGCCGAAGATCAGGATCAGCGGCACCATCACCCGCGCGCGCGGCGCCGGCAGGCGAAAGCCCATGCCTTCCGCGAAGGGCGCGGCCAGCGTCAGCAGCAGCAGGCCGCCCAGCAGCGCCGGGAAATCCTGGTCCAGGAACAGGATGACGGCAAGGGTCAGGCCCTGCCGATAGGTGACGTGCCACAGGAAGCTCGCGCCCAGCCAGAGCGTCAGGCCGATCGCACCGGCCAGAAACAGGCGCCGGGCATCGACGGAGCGGGCGGCGGACCCCATCACCCTTCCCGCGGCAACAGCGCCTGGTTGACGAAAATCCCGTCCATCTCGACCAGCAGCGGGAAATGCCCCTTGTTGTTGGCGAAGAAGGCCGAGGGCACGAAATCCTTGTCGGCGAGCCAGTCGATCATCGCTCGATAGCTGGTGCCGCCTTCATAGATGGGGCGCACGCCCAGTTCGGTCTGGACCCCGGCCATGTCCTTCAACACCTCGCCCGCGCCTGCGCACACCGACAGGTCGTGGCCCTGCGTGTCCATCTTCAGGAAAGGCCGGGCAAAGCCATGGGCGGCGCGCAGTTCGGGCAGCAACTTGTCGAGGCGGCGGCACTGCATGTCGACGGTGCGCGTCACCCGGTTGCGATCGGCGAAGATGGCATCCTGGCTCTCCGACGGTTTCTTGAGCGAGCTGAACTGGTCGGCCGCCATGATGTTGAAGCTGGCGGTGCCGTCAAAGTCGGACAGCGCCAGGTTGAACACATGCCATTTGCCGTCTTTCGCGGCGCGGCGCGACAGTTCGGCGAAGATATCGGGATTGGGCTCGAAGGACAGGATCGTGCCGGCAAAGCCCGCATCCTTGCGCAGCATCGTCGCATA
Source organism: Sphingobium sp. (assembly GCA_035251955.1). GTDB lineage: Bacteria > Pseudomonadota > Alphaproteobacteria > Sphingomonadales > Sphingomonadaceae > Sphingobium. Next base: position 2,895 of record DATFDS010000150.1, read on the forward strand.
TTGGCCGCGATTGGCGCCGACATCGAACACGCAATCGATCGCAAAGGCGCTCAGGAACCGGCGCAGCGCCTGGATCTCCGGATATTGATGCACCCGCCCGGCGACGGCGAGGCGCAGCGCCAGGATGCGGTCGGTCAGTTCGCTGACATAACGGTTCATAGATGCGCAGCCATCACCGAGCGATAAATGCCGATCGTCGCCAAGGCCATGTCCTTCCAACTGCCCATATCTTCCCCATAGGCGCGCGCCCGCGCGCCCAGGGCCTGCCTGATGGCCGCGCTTTCTATGGCCGGCAAGAGGGCTTGCGCAAGCGCCGGTGCATTTCCCGCCGACGCACGGGCCGCGACACCCTCAGGCAGGGACGCGAACATGCCGGCGTCGGACGTGACCATCGCCTTGCCATGATGCAGCGCCGACAGGAAGGCGCCGCTGGAATCGATATGGCGATAGGGAAAGACCAGCATGTCCGCCTTCGCCATATGCGCGTCGAGCCGGGGTTCGGTGAGGAAGCCGAAATCGGTGATCAGCCGGTCGCCGAAACCGGCCGCGCGCACGCTGTCCAGCAGCGGGGCGACGTCCATGAAGGGCTTGCCCGCCAGCACCAGCTCGAATCGATGCCCGGCGCGCCAGAGCGACAGGCATGCCTCCACCAGCAGGTCGACGCCCTTGTAGGGCCGGATCGTGCCGAAGAAGAGGATGCGCGGCGCGGCCGGATCGGGGATGGCGGTCAAGTCGTCGGCGCCGGCGGCGGCAAGGCGCATCGGCGGATGCGGGGTCACATGGATGCGGCCCCGCTGCACGCCCTGGCTCTCCAGTGCCGCCCGCGTCGTGTCGCCGTGCACGATCAGCGCGTCGAACTGGTCGAGCAGCGCGCGATAGCCCCGCCCCTGCACGCCGGCATCGGCATGATAGGCGTCGGCATTGTGGACGGTATGGACCAGCCGCGTCCGCCCTTTCAGGCGGCGCAGCAGCATCCTGTCGGCAGGCGCCAGCGGCAGCCATTGGACGTGGACCACATCGGCGCCGGCAAGCGTATCCAGACTGCCCAAGGCGCAGCTCACGCCATATTCGGCGGCCTTGAGCGCACGAAAGGCCCGCCCCTCCCCCAAGCGCCGGCGCAGGGCTTCGCTGCGGCGGAAGAAGCGCGGGGCATAGCGATAATGGCGCGGCTCGATCGCATCGGTCGCGCGCATCGGCCGGCCGAGCAGCGTCACCTCCTGCCCCAACTGCCCCAGCGCCGCGCAGAGGCTGTCGTCATAGCGCCCGGTAAAAAGCGACGGATCGACCATCGCAACCTTCACGCCCGCACCCTTTCGCGCAGCAGGGCACGGAGCGACAGGCCATGCAGCACCGCCACCACCAGCAGCGTCAGCGTGTAGAGCGACAGGAAGGCGACATCGAACCGCCCGGCGAGCAGCAACGCGACCGGCACGCTCAGCAACGACCCGGCAACAAAGGGCAGCGACCGCTTCAGCAGCAGCGCAAAGCGCCCAAGCGCGCCCTGCACATAGACCGAAACGCAGATGACGGTGAGCGCGAGCAGGGCGGCATCCACCAGCAGCAGATCGACCAGATCGATCGCCGCGCGCCCGTCGAACAGCTTGGCAAACAGCCATTGGCCGAGCAGCAGCAGCAGCGCCGACGCGGCAAGGGCAAACACGACCGCGACGCCCAGCGCGCGCATCAGCAACTGGTGCAGCCGGGCGCTTTCCCCTGCATGGAAGGCGCGGGTGATGCGGGGCAGCGCCGCTTCCACCGCCGCGCGGACGCTCATCGACAGCGCGCGCGACATCTTGAAGAAAAAATCGAACAACAGCATCGGCCGCGCATCCTGCGTCGCCAGCGCGATGGTGAAATAGGGCGCGTTATAGGCGATGACCTCCGACAGGGTGAAAGCCGCCGAAGCGCCGATATCGCCGAGATAATGGGCACGGACATGCCCACCGCCAGTGCGGAAAGCCATCCAGTGGCGCAGGCTCATGCCCAGGCGCGCATGCACCAGCGCTATGGCATAGCCGATCACGACGACACTGACGCCCAATTGCAACGCCACTGAAATGCGCGGGTCGAGCCCCTGCAGCATCATCAGCAGCAGCGCGATCGTCATGACGCGGCGCAGGCAATCGAGCGCTTCCCACAGGAAATTGCCGTCGACCGCCGCCAGCGCGCGCTTGGCGAGCAAGGCGGGCAGGTTGAGGCAGGCCGAGAGGAAGAAGAGGATGAACAGCAGCGGCATGGTGGTATCCAGCCCGCCGGCCAGCAGCGCGCCGATCAGCATCGCCAGGCCGCCCAGGATCAACAGGCCCAGGAACAGGAAGAGAACCCCCATCTCCTCCAGCCGGAAGCGCCCTTGCCCATCATCCGACACGCCCAGCCAATGCCGCCGCAGCCGCGCATAGATGATGCTGGTCAGGCCGAACTCCGCCGAAATGGTGAAATTGCCGAAGGCGACCAGCAGCAGGAAGGCCTGGAACTCGCGCAACGGCAGCACGCGCACGAAGACATAGGTAACGGCAAAGCCCCAGATCAGCGTCAGCCCGACATTGGCGAGCTTGATCAGGGCAAGGATGCGGGCGGATGCCTCGATCCGGGCGATCGCCCTGCCGATCGGCTCGCTCACCGCGGCGCGCTTCCCACAGGCTTGCGGGCGCGGAACAGCCGGTCATCGAGCGCGAAATGATGCCGCGTGCCGGCGTCTATGGCTGCCGCGTCGATCTCCTCCAGATCGAAACCGGCGGCGCGGATGCGGTCGGCGAAATCGGGGCCATATTGGCGCACATGGTCCCATTGGCCAAAGCGCCGTTCCCTTTCACGGGGAGGCATGTCGAAACTGCCGTCCTCGGTCGGCCGGTCCCACAGCGGCACGATCAGCCAGGCCTCGCCGCCGGGCTTGAGCGCATGATGGATGTTGCGCAGCACGGCATGATCATCGGGCACATGCTCCATCACATGGCTGGCGTAGAACAGGTCGTAGCGTTCCGCATCGGCCAGCGCCATCAGGTCGACGCGCCGCATGCCCGGCACGGTGTAGCGGGCGGGATCGAGATCGGCGGGCGTATAGTCCGCAACGGCGGAAAAGCGGCGGACCAGGCTGCCCTCATTGGGCGCCATGTGCAGGATCGCGCCCTGTTGCGGCACGGTCAGGATCTTGCCCGCGATCAGATGGTTCATCAGCCGCTCGCGGGGCGACGCGCCGCAATTGGGGCAGCCCCATTCGGCATTGTCGCCATAGCGGAAGAAGCCCACGACCGACTGTCCGCAGGCCGGACAGGCCCGGTCCGCGCGCGCGCCCAAGGCCTTGCGCACCGCCAGCAGGGTCCGGGTCAGATGCTTGCCGGCGGCCTTCGCCACCCGCTGGAAAGTAATCACGCCTTGGCTCCGACAAGAAAGCTGCGACGGCCTATACAATATGTCGGCGTTTTGGCGAGGGGGATCAGCGCGACTTGGCCGGATTCCAGACAGTCACGGTGCGGCCGCTCATGGCCTTGAAAACGCCCTGCAAGGTGGCGGCATAGGCGATGAGGATATCGACCAGCGCGGCCAACGGCCCGCCCTTCGCGCGCAGGCCGAGCCAGAGCAGGAACAGACCGAGCAGCACGCCCGCGAGCGCCAGCGGCAGCGACAGGCGAGCCGCCAGCGCGACCGCCGCCAGCGCACCGGTCAGGATGAAAATCCCGCCGAACCAGCGGATGATCTTGCGCGAGGCATATTTGAACCGATCGAGCCCGCCCATCCGGCGCAATTGCGGGCGCAGATGCGTGTGCGTGTGCCAGGCGCGCGCGGCGATCCGCACCTTGCGCCGATATTCGTCGCCGCGCGCCGCCACCAGCCGCTCGCGGGCGATGACGTCCTTCGCCTTCACCAACCGCTTGCCGGCAAAGACCACCGCCATCGATACGGTCAGGTCATCGAGCACGCTGTCGGGAAATTCGGGATAGAGGGAACGGCGGATCGAGAAGATCGAACCGTCCGCGCCCAGCACATTGCCGGTGCGCGATTCCTCGTCCTTCAGCCGTTCCTCGATGCGCCAGTAGAGCGATCCGACCGAGGCGGTCGCGCTCTCCCCCTCCCCCATATAATGGAGCGAGCCGAGCACGCCGCCGACATCCGGGTCGGCATAGCGGGCGAGCAGATTGGCGATCGCCTCCTCGTCCAACAGCACATTGGCATCGGTGAAGATCAGCACGTCGCCCCGCGCCCGCGCCGCCAGCCGCTTCATGCCATGCGCCTTGCCGCTGCGGCCGGGACCGCGCAGCAATGTCACCAGATCGCCCTGCGCCTCGATCAGCGCGGCCGTCGCATCGGACGAGCCATCGTCGAAGGCCACTATCTCCAGATCGGGATAGCGGCGCTTCAGCATCGCCAGATTGGCGAGCTTCTCCGGCATCGCCGCCGCCTCATTATAGGCGCAGAACAGCAAAGAGGCGGACGGCTTCGGGCCCGCTCGCGGCTGTTCGGCCTGTGTCGGCAGGATGCGCAGGATCAGCGGATAGAAAAAGAACGGCCACAATAGCGCCGCCAGCGACAGTAGCAGCACCAGAGTCAACAACAGGTCCGCCTTGCCCATCAATAGGCCTTGTGGTGCACCAGCACGCCGATGGTCGCGATAATGATGCGCAGGTCGCGCCAGATCGACCATTTGGTCACATATTCAAGGTCCGAATGCAGCCGGTCGATCAGGTCCTGATGATGGTCGGTCGATCCGCGATGGCCGCGCACCTGGGCAAGGCCGGTCATGCCGGGCTTGATGCAATGCCGCTCCCAATAGCGATCGTCCACCTCCCAATAGAGGCTGTCGCCCGCCTTGGCCGCGGCGGCATGGGGGCGTGGGCCGACGATGCTCATGTCACCGCGCAGCACGTTGAACAGCTGCGGCAACTCATCGATGCTGGTGCGGCGCAGGAAGCGGCCGACGCGCGTCACCCGGTCATCGTTGCGCGCGGTCAGCCTGTCGGCCTTGCGGTCGCTCGCCTCGCTGCGCATCGATCGGAACTTGTAGATGTTGAAGGGGCGCGCATCGCGGCCGATGCGCGGCTGCCTGAAGAGGATCGGGCCGGCGCTGGTGAGCTTCACCGAGAGCGCGGCGACGATCAGCACCGGCGACAGGGCAATGGCCGCGACGGTGGCCAGGATGATGTCGAAGACGCGTTTAATGATGCGATCGCGAAACTGGAACGGGCCGCCGGCGACGATGATGGTCGGCTGGCCGTCAAATTCATCGACCCGCGCCGGGGCGAAGCGCAGCAATTCGGGCACGACGATCTCACCGCGCGCCGACAGCGATTTGAGCGCCACCGACCAGTCGTCCATCCGTTCCATCGGGCAGGCGACGATCACCCGCTCGGCCATGCCGACCGCGCCGGCCAGGCGCGCGGCCATATCCGCATCATGGCGTTCGGGATGGAGATTGGCGGCCTTCGCGTCGATGATCTCCATATGCGGGCCGGTCGCGATCTCGACGCCGTCCATGATGACGGCGGTCAGGTGCGGCACTTCGCCCAGCAGCCGGGCGCCGAGCCGCGCGATCGCGAGCCGGAGAAAGGCGACGCTGACGGCCGAGAGCGCGAGACCGACGATGAACGTCAGACGCGACAACTGCTCGGCGATCTTGCCGAGATAGACGATCAGCAGCATCAGCAGCGCCGCCTGCGCGAGCGCCAGCAGCCC
>DATFDS010000151.1:0-34625 GCA_035251955.1 Sphingobium sp.
CCCCTCCCGCAAGCGGGAGGGGGAATATGTCGGAAATTGGCCGGTTGACGCCTGCCCTCAACCGCCGCATGGCTGCAGCCATGAGCGACCAGTTCACCCCCGCCGAGCAGCATGCCGACGCGCCTTTGCGCCTGTTCAACAGCCTGACGCGCACCGTCGAGCCTTTCGCCCCGATCGAGGCCAATCATGCCCGCGTCTACAGCTGCGGTCCGACGGTCTATAATTACGCCCATCTCGGAAACTTGCGCGCCTATGTCTTTACCGACACGCTGCGCCGAACCCTGCTGTGGAAGGAGATGGCGGTCACGCACATCATCAACATCACCGATGTCGGGCATCTGACCAGTGATGCCGACGCGGGTGATGACAAGATGGAGGCCGCCGCGCGCGCCCAGGCGAAAAGCATCTGGGACATAGCGGCGCACTATACCGACGCCTTCAAAAACAATATCGCCGATCTCAACATTCTCGCGCCCAGCGAATGGACGGTCGCAACCGACTATGTCCCGCAGATGATCGCCTTCGCGGAGAAGATCGCGCCTGCGCATTGCTACGAACTCGACACCGGCCTCTATTTCGACAGCAGCACCGTCCCCGATTATGGCGCGCTCGCCGGCGGCCGCGACGACGCCGCGCACGCCCGGATCGATCCTGTCGCGGGCAAGCGCAATCCGAGCGACTTTGCCATCTGGCGCAAATCCCCTCCGGGTGAACAGCGCCAAATGGAATGGGATTCCCCCTGGGGCAAGGGCGCACCGGGCTGGCACCTGGAATGTTCGGTGATGAGCGAGGCACGCCTTGGCCATCCGTTCGACATTCACACCGGCGGCATCGACCATCGTGAAATCCACCATCCCAACGAAATCGCCCAGAACCAGGCCTTTCACAGCTGCTGCGGCCAGCCCGACGCAGCGGCGGCCGGCTTCACCGGGGCACGCTGGTGGATGCACAATAATTTCCTGGTGGACCGCCAGGGCAAGATGAGCAAGTCCAAGGGCGGCTTCACGACGCTCTTCTCGCTGATCGATGCCGGCGTGCATCCGCTCGCCTACCGCCTGTTGTGCCTGGGCGCGCATTATCGCAGCGAACTGGAGTTCGGCGCCGAAAGCGTGGGCGCGGCGCTCACCCGCCTCAAGCGCCTGGTCATGGGCGTGGAAAATCTGAAAAGCCGGGCCGAAGGCGTCACCTGGCAATCGCCGCGCCTGGAATATCTGCGCGCCAATCTGCACCCCAAGCTGGCACCGCTGCTCGAACAGTTCGACGCGGCGCTCAGCGATGACCTGATGACCCCGCGCGCCCTGCCGCTGCTGGAAGAGGTGGTCGCGCTCAAGAAGGTGCCAGTGGATGAGAAGCTCTGCCTGCTGGCGTCCTTCGATCAGGCGCTGGGCCTCAACCTGCTGACGCTGAGCCGGATCGACCTGCGCCTGCGGCCCAGGGATGCGCAGATCATGCCGGAGGAAATCGAGATGGAGTTGGACCGGCGCCAGGCGGCCCGGGCGGACAAGGATTTCGCCTTGTCCGACAACATTCGCGACGGGCTGATCGAACGCGGCGTGGAGGTGATGGACGGCGATCCCCTGCGCTGGGAGTGGCGCTTGGCCTTGGAGTAAAATCCTTATTTACCAAATCGTTACACCACCGTCATAATGAGCCGAAGCGTGGCCCCCGCGCGCTGGTCCGGCTGGACAGAGCGCGCGCGAACGCGCACCTTTCCGCTCATGAAATGGCACGCTCTGGCGATATCGGCAGCTCTGGGTGCCGCACCTGCACCACCGGCGATGGCGCAGGCCTTCATGTTCGAAACGGGCGCAACCCTGCTCGCCAAATGCCGCAACAAGGCGCCGGAATATGCGCTGGCCTGCACGGCCTATATCGTCGGCGCGGTAGACGGCATCAAGAAGGACGTCTTCATCGGCCGGGCCAAGCCCAATTGCTGGCCCGACCAGATGCAGGCGGAGGACGTGCGCCGCACCGTCATCGCCTATCTCGAACGCTATCCCGACCAGCGCAAGGCGCCCGCATCGGTGCTGGTCAGCGTTGCGCTCAACAGCCGCTATCCGTGCCAGCAATGATGCCGATCAATGTGATCGATCCAAGTTGTTAGCCAGACGCCCCCTGCAACCGCTATAAACTTGCGTTAGCCCCTACATAAGCGTAGGTGCGGCGCCTATTTTTATACTTTTTGGGAGACTCAAAGTGGCGGCGAAGTGGACGCCGGAAAGCTGGCGGGAGCATAAGGGCATTCAGATGCCCTTCTATCATGATGCACAGGCGCTCGGCGCCGTGGAGGCACAGCTCAGCCAGTTTCCTCCGCTCGTCTTTGCCGGCGAAGCGCGCAGCCTGAAGGCTGAACTCGCCAAGGTGACGAATGGCGAAGCGTTCCTGCTCCAGGGCGGCGACTGCGCCGAAAGCTTTGCGGAGTTCCACCCGAACAATATCCGCGACACCTTCCGCGTGCTGCTGCAGATGGCGGTGGTGCTGACCTTCGCGTCCAAGCTGCCGATCGTGAAGGTCGGCCGGATGGCGGGCCAGTTCGCCAAACCGCGTTCGGCCGATACCGAGACGATCGGCGGCGTGGAACTGCCCAGCTATCGCGGCGACAATGTCAACGACATCGCCTTCACGGCGGAATCGCGCGAGCCCGATCCGCAGCGCATGATCCGCGCCTACAACCAGTCGGCGGCGACGCTCAACCTGCTGCGCGCCTTTTCGACCGGCGGCTATGCCAGCCTGGACCGCGTCCATGGCTGGATGCTCGATTTCATGGGTCGCAGCCCGCTGGCCGCCAAGTTCGACGCCGTCGCCGATCAGATCGGCCATGCGCTCGACTTCATGCGCGCCTGCGGCCTGTCGCCCGAAACCGTGCCACAGCTCGGCGGGACCAGCTTCTACACCAGCCATGAGGCGCTGCTCCTGCCCTATGAGCAGGCGCTGACCCGGCAGGATTCGCTGACCGGCGACTGGTACGACACGTCCGCGCACATGCTCTGGATCGGCGACCGCACGCGGTTCGAAGGATCGGCCCATGTCGAATATCTCCGCGGCATCGGCAATCCGATCGGCATGAAGTGCGGTCCAAGCCTGGAGCCCGATGCGCTGATCCGCCTGCTGGACGTGCTGAACCCGACCCGCGAGGCCGGGCGCATCACGCTGATCACCCGCTATGGCCATGACAAGATAGAAGCGGGCCTGCCCAAGCTGGTCCGTGCGGTACTGAAGGAAGGCCATCCGGTGGTCTGGTCCTGCGATCCGATGCACGGCAATGTCATCAAGGCGGCCAATGGCTACAAGACGCGGCCCTTCGACCGCATCCTGGCCGAAGTGCGCGGCTTCTTCGCCGTGCACCGCGCCGAGGGCAGCTTCGGCGGCGGCATCCATGCCGAAATGACCGGGCAGAATGTGACCGAGTGCACCGGCGGCGCCATCGCCATCACCGACGAAGGGCTGGCGGATCGCTACCACACCCATTGCGACCCGCGCCTCAACGCCGCGCAGAGCCTGGAACTGGCTTTCCTGCTCGCCGAAATGCTCAACGAGGAGTTGAAGGAACGCCGGGCGGCTGCCTGATCCTTCACCCCCCCAGACAAAAATCCCGCCGCATGGATGCCCTGCGGCGGGATTTTTTATGGCAATTTCCCCCGCACCGACCCGCGCCTTGAGCGGAATATGTCGCTTCCGCGGTTGTAAGGATGAAGGCCAGTTTTCACCGGACAGGGAAGCATCATGACCGAAGCACTGGACCTCGCCACCCGCAGCTTCCGTGACCTGCGCGCCTTTGCGGCAGCCGCCACGATCCCCGTCGACACCCATGGAGACCCCTATCTCGTCAGTCGTGCGGCGCTCGACCTGCCCCAAGGCCCGGTGTCGGTCAGCCTCGTCGTCCTTCCCCAGGGCCGCGGTCGCGTGGACATCTTGCCCGACGACGAATTCCTTATCCTGCTCGAAGGCGCGCTCATCCTCGAAGGCACCGACGAGACCGTCCAGCTCGCCGTGAACCAGAGCGCCGTCATCACCAAAGGCACCGGCTTCACCTGGTCCTCGCGCGAAGGCTCGCGGCTCATCGCCCTGCGCCGCAACGGCAGCCCCGCCGGCACCCCCGCCATCATCCCCATCGACGAAAGCGCGCCGCTGGAGCCCTCAGGTGCGCCATTAGCGGAACTGCTGGTCGGCGCGACACCCAATTGCCGCAACTTCACCGACTACCGCTCGGGCGACGGCGAGTTCGTGTGCGGGACATGGGATTCGACCCCCTATCACCGACTGTCCATGCCCTATCGCCATTATGAGCTGATGCATCTGCTGGAAGGCAGCGCCACCTTCGTCGACGGCGACGGCCGAGAGGGGACGTTCCGCGAAGGCGACATCTTCCTGATCGAACAGGGCGCGCAGTGCAGCTGGGACAGCCGCGAACATGTGAAGAAGGTCTACGCCATCTATCGCCCAGCCTAGAACGTCTTTTCTCCGTCGTTCCTGCGCCGGCGGGAATGACGGATGCTATCTGGACCGGTCGCCGGGCCTATCTGTCACGACATCGTAACATTGCCATGATTTGCCTGCTTGCTTTCGCAGGTGCGCAAGATAGCCTGCGCGCATGGCAAAGGAACCGCAATTGGCGACCATCGCCGTCTACAGCCTCAAAGGCGGGGTGGGGAAAACCACCTTCGCGATCAACCTCGCCTGGGCGTCGGCGTGCATTTCGAAGCGCCGCACGCTACTGTGGGATCTTGATCCCCAGGCCGCGTCGAGCTGGCTCATTTCCACCAATCTGGAAAGCCGCGACGCAGCACAGGCGATCTTCAGCAAGGATGTCGAGGTCCGCAAGCTGATCCAGCCATCGACCGTGCCGGGCCTCGACCTGATCGCGGCCGACACCTCGCTACGCAACCTCGACCATCTGTTCCGGGAGATGGACAAGAAAAAGCGGCTCGCCAAGCTGATCGATACGCTGGGGCGCGACTATGACCGCATCATCCTGGATTGCCCGCCCGGCCTCACCGAAACCAGCGAACAAGTATTGCGCGCGGCGGACATGATCGTGATCCCGGTCATCCCCTCGCCCCTCGCCCAGCGCGCCATGGGCGAAGTCGCCCGCTATCTGGTCCAGCGCGGCGGCAGCCATCCGCCGATCATGCCGGTCTATTCGATGGTCGATCGCCGCCGCGGCCTGCACCGCGCTGCGCTCGAAGCGCAGCCGGGCTGGCAGGCGATCCCGATGGCGAGCATGGTCGAGCAGATGGCCGTCCGCCGCAAGCCGCTGGGGGCATTTGCCGCCTCCTCCCCCCCGGCGCAGGCTTTTGCCGGCCTTTGGACGACGATAGAACGCCAAGTCCAGACACACTGAGGTTAGGCGCGCGCCTGCAGTTGTTCGGGCGGAAACAGCGCTGCGGCCTCATGCGCGGGCATGGGCCGGCCGAAATAATAGCCCTGCACCTTGCTGCAGCCCAGTTGCTGCACCATCGCAAGTTCCGCTTGGGTCTCTACCCCTTCAGCCGTGGTCGCCATGCCCAGGCTGTCCGCCAGCGTCACCACTGCGCGGATGATCGCCAGACTTTCCGCCTTATTGTTCGACGCGCCGACCACGAAGCTGCGGTCGATCTTGATCGTGTTGAAGCGCGTGCGGCTCAAATAGCCGAGCGAAGAATAGCCGGTGCCGAAATCATCGAGCGAAAGCTGGATGCCGAGCGCAAGCAGCTGATCGAGGATCTTGAGCGCGCCGGCGGCGGCATTGACGAACACGCTTTCGGTGACTTCCAGTTCCAGCCTATGCGGCTCCAACCCGCTCTGCGCCAGCGCGGACACGACCGCGGCGACGAAGCTCGGATGGACAAGCTGTTCGGCCGAAACATTCACGGCGATCCGCACCGGATCGGGCCAGCGCACCGCTTCCGCGCAGGCGTTGCGCAACACCCATTCGCCGATCGGCCCGATCAGCCGCGCTTCTTCAGCGATCGGCACGAATTTGACGGGCGATATCGAACCCATTTCCGGGTGGGTCCAGCGCAGCAGCGCCTCAAACCCCACGACGGTGCCGCAGCCGGCGTCGACTACGGGCTGGTAGAGAACATGCAGCTGATCCCTGTCCAGCGCTTCGCGCAGGGCGAGTTCCAGCTTGCGGCGCTCTTCCGCTATGGCGTGCAGTTGCGGCTCATAGGCGCAGTGGCAGCCCCCGCCCTCGCTCTTGGCGCGGTAGAGCGCAAGGTCCGCGCTGCGGATGAGCGCCTCGGACTCCGCGCCATCCTGCGGCGAGATTGCCGAGCCCACGGACGCGCCAACATAGAGCGTGTGGGCGTCCACCTGATAGGGCATCGACAGGCCGCCTATGATCGCGCCAGCCAGCCGGGCGATCCCCTGTTCGTCGGACAAGTGCGGCATGACGACGGCAAACTCGTCGCCGCCGATGCGCCCACAAAATTCCGGACCGGAACAGATCTGGCGGAGGCGCCGCGCCACCTGGGTCAGCAGCTTGTCGCCGATCTGGTGGCCCAGCGTATCATTGACGGCCTTGAACCGATCCAGATCGATGATCAGGAAGGCGCAGCCCGGCCCCCGTCGCTGTCTGGCACTTGCCATTGCCTGGTCCAGCACATCGCGCAGATGCGAGCGGTTGGGCAGGCCCGTCAACGGGTCGAAACGCGCAAGCTGGGCGATGCGATCCGCCGACTCGCGCTGCTGGGTAACGTCCGAACCGACACCGCGGAAACCCAGAAAGACACCCTCTTCGTCGCGGCGCGGGGAGGCCGACAATTCCCACCAGCGGACCGCGCCCTTCACTTGCACGGGAAGGACGAGGTTGCTGAAACTCTCGCGGCGCTTGAGATGATCGGCCAGCGTGCGCAGGCCCGTGTCGAAATTGCCGGTTTCCCAGGCGCTGCCGGCGAGCAGTTCGACCAGCAGCATCCCCTCCAGCTGCGCCGGCTCACGACCCAGGCTCTCGGCAAAGCGCGGCGACACGCCGTTCAGCCGGCGGGTGGCATCGGTCTGCCAGAGCCAGTCGGACCCTCCATCCTCATATTCGCGCAGCAGTAGGCTCACCACCTCGCTTTTTTCCTCCAACTGCGCGCTGGCGCTGTGCTGGCGGGCGAAAGTGCGCGCGTAGAGGAAACAGGCTGCCAGCAGGGACAGCGCATAGCTGGTCGCCAGCGCCAGGAGCGGCAGTTGCGCTTCGCCTCGGAAAAGCGCCGCAAGGCCGGCAATGCAGGCGACGAGGAAGCCCGTCGCGGCAAGCGGGGTCGCGGCATAGCTGATCGCGCCGCATACCATGATGCAGCTGAACAGCGTCCAGAGCGCGACCAATTGTGCCGCGCCCGCAGCGCCGGAGAGCAGCAGCATGCTGCCGGCCCAGATCAGTCCGTGAATCAGCGCGGCAAGGCCATGCAGCCGCAGGTCCTGAGGGGCAGCGTCGCGCCGGCCGGGAACCCTGCGGCCCCGCCTGGCGAGAAGGCCGACGCCGATCGACAACAGCAGGATGCCGCTCCACGAGGTCAAAACAAGTGTCGGCAGGTTATGACGGAAGACCTGCCAGATGAAGATCAGGCCGAACAGGTCCATCGCGTGCCGCAGCCACGCGGTTCTGTCCGCCGATTCCATCTGCGCGCCTGTCACCCGTATGCAGGTGGCGCCCGCGATGGTCGGAACCCCCATCAGCGCGCGCACCGACATGCGTTCCTGCCGCTTAGGTTCAGAGGTTTGTCGTTGCCCGCTTCCCACCAGCCCGCAATATCAGGCAAGCGGTTAGCAATCCGTAACTCGCCTGCCCTTTATAAACGGACTCAGGCAGCGAGGTCGTAAGGCCGGATTTCACCCGTCAGATAGAGGTTGCGCGCCTTCGAACGGCTCAATTTCCCCGAGCTCGTGCGCGGCAGGGTGCGCGGCGGCACGAGTTCGACGACGCAGTTCATGCCGGTGATAGCGCGGACCCGCTCGCGAATCTGATCGCGCAGTCGGGTACGCTCGTCATTGTCGGAGGTGCGGCAATGCACCAGCACCGCGGGCGCTTCCTCACCGCCGGGCGTGGTGATCGCAAAAGCGGCAATGTCACCCTGCTTGAAGCCGGGCAGCTGTTCCACCGCCCACTCGATATCCTGCGGCCAGTGATTCTTGCCGTTGATGATGATCATGTCCTTGGCGCGGCCGACGATGTAGAGATAGCCGTCGCTCAAATAGCCCATGTCGCCGGTGTCGAGCCAGCCGTCGAGCATGCAGGCGTCGGTCGCCTCCTGATCGCGGAAATAACCGACCATGAGGCTCGGACCCGTGGTCCACACCTTGCCGATCTGGCGCTCGCCCAGCACCCCGCCATCCTCGTCGCGAATCTCCACGATCATGTCGCGCGCGGGCCTGCCGCAATTGACGATCGAACGGAAGCGCTGCGGGCGGCCCTCGGTCGCGTCGCCGCCCGACAGGTCGGTTTCCTCGACCAGCTCGACGATGATGCCCTCACCCGGCGGCATGATGGTGACGGCCAGCGTCGCTTCGGCCAGGCCATAGCTCGGCAGGAAGGCCCTGGGACTGAACCCGGCGTCGGCGAATGCATCGACGAAGCTCTGCATCACGTCGGGTCGGATCATGTCCGCGCCATTGCCGGCGAGGCGCCAGCGCGACAGGTCGAACCGGTCCGCAGCCTTGGTCTGGCTCGACATGCGGCGTGCGCAAATATCATAGCCGAAGGTCGGCGAATAGCTGATCGACGTGCCGGTATTGCGGCTGATGAGGTCGAGCCAGGCCAGCGGACGGCGGGCGAAATCCTCGGTTTTCATATAGTCGGTCGACACCTGATTGGCGACGATCGACAGGAAGCAGCCGACCAGGCCCATGTCGTGATACCAGGGCAGCCAGCTGATGCAGCGGTCGCTGTCCTGCACCTGCATGCCATGGCTATGCGCGGCGAGATTGCTCAGCAGCGCATGATGCGTCACCGCGACGCCATGGGGGAAGCGGGTCGATCCGCTCGAATATTGCAGATAGGCGATTTCTTGCGGCTGCGCCTGCGGCAGGTCGCACGGGATCGCGTCGCGCGCGATGAAATCCTCGAAGGCGATGCTCTCGACATTTTTCTGCCGCCCGGATTCGCCTGCCATCTCCTCCAATTCCTTGGGGAAGAGGAACAGCATCGGATCGCAGCTACTCAACTGGACGTTCAGCTGGTCGATATAGCTTTCCTTGCCGCCGAAGCTGGTCGGCAACGGCAGCGGCACCGGCCAGGCGCCCGCATAGACGATGCCGAAGAAGAGCTGGGCGAAATCGGCGCCCGTCTCGGCCACCAGCGCCACACGATCCTCGGGCTTCACGCCATGCGCAATCAGCCGATGGGCGCAGGCGATGGCGTCGCCGCGCAATTCGCTGAACGGGTAGGGCCGCGCCAAATTGCCGCGCGCATCATGGAAATTCAGACCGCGCTGCCCCTGCGCCGCATAGTCCAGCGCTTCGCCCAGCGTCTCGAAATCCGAGAAGCGCCGCGGAAGGGCATCAGTAGTCGGCGTCGGTGCCATCATGCTTTGCGAACCCGTCATATTGGTGTCACCCAATGTCATAATCTTGTCATCCGGGCGCGCCGCTATCATCTTTGGCGAAGCAATGCACCGGATAGTTGCATTCCAGCTTGGCCTTCTACAGCATAAGGCACGGTAAAATTCCGGCCCGACTGTGGCATAAACATGGCGCATGACGCATGATGGCGCTGCATGACCGGCAAACGCCCCCTCCCGCCCCTTGACGACGGCAGCCTGCGGGAACTGGCGCTGCGCTATGTCGGGCGCTTCGCCACCAGCCGCGCGAAGCTGCTCGCCTATTTGAGCCGAAAGCTGCAGGAGCGGGGATGGGATGGGGAAGACCCGCCACAGCCGGAACGGCTGGTCGAACGCCTGGGCGAGCTGCGCTATGTTGACGACGCAAGCTATGCCGCGATGAAAAGCGCCTCGCTCGCCCGCCGGGGCTATGGCGCCCGCCGTGTTGCCGAAAAGCTGCGTGCCGATGGCATAGCGGACGCCGATCGCGAAGAAGCCGACAATCACACGCAGAATGAAAGCTGGGCGGCGGCCGAACGCTTCGCCCGGCGTAAACGGCTTGGCCCCTTTGCGACCGAGCGCCCCGATCCGAAGCAGCGCGAAAAATGGATCGCCGCTTTCCTGCGCGCCGGCCACAGCTATACCACCGCCCGCCGCTGGACCGACGCCGCGCCGGGGGAAGTGCCGGAAAGAGAAGAGGGTTAAGCGCCTGTCCGCCGCTGCCAATTGGCGCTATCCCGCCATTATAGCGCGACGTGCTCCTACGAAGGCAGGAGCCCAGTTGAAACGGCGGGACTGGGCTCCTGCCTTCGCAGGAGCACAATAGTTTGAACCAGGAAACCTCTTTGCCGCAGCAGATCGCAGCTTATCTTCTGGGGCCCGCCATCCTCTTCCTGGCCGCCTGCTCGCAGACCGCGCCCAAGGCGGAAAACGCGACCAGCGCGCCCGTCGCCCCTCACTCCACCCTCTTCCCCCTCGCCATCGGCAGGCACCGCTTCAATGTCGAAGTCGCACGCACCCCGCAGGAGCAGGAAAAAGGCCTCATGTTCCGCAAATCGCTCGATCCCGACGGCGGCATGCTCTTTCCCATGAGCCCGCCGCGCACGGCGAGCTTCTGGATGAAGAACACGCTGATCCCGCTCGACATGCTGTTCATCCGCACCGACGGCACGATCGCCTTCATCGCCGCCAATACCACGCCCTATTCGCGCGAACCCGTGTCCGCCGGCATGCCCGTAGCCGCCGTGCTGGAACTGCGCGGCGGGCGCGCGGCCGAGCTCGGCATCGAGGAAGGCGACCGCGTCGCCTGGGGCCAGTGCGTCGCGCCCACCGAAAAGGTTCCGGCGGACCTCGATTTCTGCCCGACCGGCACCCCTTGAAGCCATAACCGCCTTGCCAATCCCCTACCCCAGGGGCTAAGCGCATCGGCCATGGGAATCCTTGGCAAGATCTTCACCTGGTGGGATGGCGCGACCATCGGCACCTCGCTCTACACCTCCCGCAAGGGCAAGAAGGTCGGCGAGGACCATCAGGGCAATATCTATTATGAAGGCGGCACCGACGTGAACGGCCTCACCCGTCGCTGGGTGATCTACAACGGCAATAATGACGCCAGCCGCGTGCCTGCCGAATGGCATGGCTGGCTGCATCATTCGATCGAGGGGGCGCCGGAAAGCTTCCTGCCGCCGCCGCGTATCTGGGAACGCGACTTCACGCCCAACGCCACCGGCACCGCCAACGCCTATCGCCCGTCCGGCGCGCTCGAAAAGGGCGGCCAGCGCCAGAAGGCGACCGGCGATTATGAGGCATGGAGCCCCGACGCATCATGATCCTGCGCCCGGCGGGGGCCTTGCTGCCGATCCTGCCCTGCGCGCCCCTCCTGGGCTGCGCCTTATTGCTGGCGGGCTGCCGCGGCGACGAACTGCCGACCGCCAATCAAACCAGCCCGGTGCGTATCGAGGGCGAGAAGATCCGCAGCGGCGATTCCGCCACCCTGCCCGGCACGCCGATGGCCGAGCGCGTGGCCGTGGTCGGCCTGCTCAACAAACGCAACGGCATTACCACCGATCTTACGATGAAGCCGGGCGACGCGCTGCGCGTCGGCGATGCCATCGTCCGTCTCCAGGCCTGCGAGACGTCAGCGCCGTGGGAAAATGTGCCCGAAACCGGCGCATTCGTACAACTCGACGTGCGCAGCACCGCAGACGGCAAATGGCGGCGCAACTTTTCCGGCTGGCTGTTCAAGGAACGGCCCGACCGCAATGTCGTGCAACATCCGATTTACGATGTCTGGGTCAGAAGCTGCACGATGGCCTGGCCGGAAAGCGGCCCCGGCACGGTGAAGCTGGGCGCGAAGGGCGAAGCGCCAACCGATGCTTCGCCGGCCAGCGGCGAAAATGCCAGCGCGGCCCAATCGCCCCCGCCAGCCGCCAGCACGCCCCGCCCGGCGCCCAACGGCACATCGTCGACCGCGACCGACAATAACTGAAGATAATCGCGCTGGCTGATCTCGACCGCGCCCAATGATCGCAGATGCTCGGTCATGAACTGGCAGTCGAGCAGCGTGAAGCCGGCAAAGCGCAGCCGCGCCGCCAGCCAGGCCAAGGCCACCTTCGACGCGTCCGTGCGCCGCGATACCATGCTTTCGCCGAAAAAGGCGCGGCCCAGCGCCACACCATAGAGGCCGCCGACCAGGTCCTGCCCGTCCCAGACCTCGACCGAATGGGCAAAGCCGATCTCGTGCAGATGACGGTAGGCCTGCTCGATCTCGCCATTGATCCAGGTGGTCGGCCGATCGTCGGCCGCCTGTGCGCACAGTTGCACGATCCCGGCGAAATTCCGATTGGCGGTCACGCGAAACCGATCGCGGCGGATCGTCCTGGCCAGCGAGTGGGAGAGATGGAAGTGACCGAGCGGAAGGATGGCGCGCCGCTTGGGCTCGATCCAGTAGATTTCCTGCGCTTCCCGGTCGTCCGACATCGGAAACACGCCGATGGCATAGGCCTGTAACAACACCAGCGGATCGATCGTCATCATCCAATGGCTTAGTGGGAGAAACGCGGCTGCGCCAGCACCTCTTTTGCGCGGTCCTTCTCCCCTCGGGACAAGGAAAGGCGCGGGGCGAACTGTTTCGTGCTCCTGCGCAGGCAGGAGCACGAAACAGTTATCTCGGAGACTGCGAAAGCTCAGGCCGCCTTGCGCGCCTTGACCAGCTTCTTCATCAGCATGTCCCGCTTCAGGCGCGAAAGATGGTCGATGAACAGCACGCCCTGCAGATGGTCCATCTCGTGCTGCAGGCACGTGGCGAGCAGGCCTTCAAGACGTTCCTCATGAATCCGCCCTTCGCGGTCCATCCAGCTGGCGCGGATCGTCGCCGGGCGCTCGACCTCGGCGAACTGCTCGGGCACGGAGAGGCAGCCTTCATTATAGACCGACAGTTCCTCCGACCCTTCGAGGATCTCGGGATTGATGAACACCATCGGCTTCTTGACCGGTGGCGCGCCTTCCTCGTCCGATTCGGGTTCCTGCAGGTCGATCACCAGCACGCGCTTGGGCACGCCCACCTGGATCGCCGCCAGGCCGATGCCCGGCGCATCATACATGGTGTCGAACATGTCGTCGATCAGACGCTGCAGATCGTCGTCGATCGCCTCCACCGGAGACGAGATGGTACGCAGGCGCGGATCGGGCGCCTCCAGGATCGGAAGAATGGCCATGAGCGTAAAATAATCCGACAGACGCAAAAATTCAAGCGACCGGCAAATTCAGCCAAGAGGGCGCCGCGCTCGCAAAGCCTGGGCCAGCGTGCCTTCGTCGAGATAGTCAAGCTCGCCGCCGACCGGCACGCCATGCGCCAATTGGGTCAGCCGTACCGGGAATCGCTCCAGCCGCTCGGCGAGATAATGGGCGGTCGTCTGCCCCTCCAGCGTGGCGTTCATCGCCAGCACCACCTCGTCGATGCCGCCCGCCTCGACCCGCGCGACCAGCGCGTCGATGCTGAGGTCCTCCGGCCGCACGCCTTCCAGCGCGGACAGCCGCCCGCCCAGCACATGGAAACGGCCGGGGAACAGCCGCGACTTGTCCAGCGCCCATAGATCCGCCACATCCTCCACCACGCAGAGCGCGCGCGCGTCCCGGCGCGGATCGGCGCAGATGCCGCAAGGGTCGACCGTATCCACATTGCCGCAAATGCCACAGGTCACTAGACGGTCATTGACGGCATCGAGCGCCCGGAGCAGCGGCTCCAGCGCGGACTCACGCTTCTTGAGCAGGTGCAGCACCGCGCGCCGTGCGGAACGCGGGCCAAGGCCAGGCAAGCGGGAAAGCGCCTGCGTCAGCGCGTCGATCTCAGGAGAAGCCATTTGCCTGAGATAAGGGCTTGCAAGTCGTGGGCACAAGGGGTTTGAGAGGCCGCCATGCGCATCATCTACATGGGAACCCCCGATTTCGCCGTGCCGGCGCTCGATGCCCTGAAAAAAGCAGGGCATGACATCGTCGCCGTCTACAGCCAGCCGCCCCGGCCGGCCGGGCGCGGCAAGGCGCTGCGCCCCTCCCCCGTCCACAGCCGGGCGCAGGAACTGGGGATCGAGGTACGCACGCCGATTTCGCTCAAAGATGAGGCGGTGCAGGCAGAATTTGCCGCGTTCAAGGCCGATGCCGCGGTGGTCGCCGCCTATGGCTTGATCCTGCCGCGCGCCGTGCTGGAGGCGCCGCGCCTCGGCTGCCTCAACATCCATGCCTCGCTGCTGCCGCGCTGGCGCGGCGCCGCGCCGATCCAGCGCGCCATCCTGGCGGGCGACAATCTGAGCGGCGTGACCATCATGGACATGGAGGCGGGGCTCGACACCGGGCCGATGCGCGCCAAGCATGTGACGCCGATCGAGGACAAGACAGCCGGCGTCCTGACGCAGGAACTGGCCGAAGCGGGAGCGGCGCTGATGGTCGAGGTACTGGACGACCTCTCGCTTCACCCTCCGGTGCCGCAGCCCGAGGAAGGCGTTACCTACGCGTCCAAGGTCGACAAGGCCGAAGCGCGGATCGACTTTGCCCGCGACGCGCATCAGGTCGAACGGCAGGTCCGCGCCTTCAATCCCTTCCCCGGTGCCTTCTTCGAATATCGCGGCGAGCGCTTCCGCGTGCTCGCCGCCCATGTCGAGGCGCAGGAGGGCGGGTCAGGCGAACTGCTCGACAACAGCCTGCTGATCGGCTGCGGCCACGGCGCGATCCGCCCGACGCTGATCCAGCGCGCGGGCAAGGGTGCGATGTCGGCCGGCGAATTGCTGCGCGGTTACGACATGCCGGCGGGAAGTCGGGTGGATGGCTAGGTTCCTGCAGACCGAAGCGCAACGTGTTCCTGCGAAGGCAGGAGCCCAGTCTATTTGGTCCGCATCGGTGACGCATCAGTGACCCGCTTCGCCTTCACCGTCGAATTTGACGGCCGCCCCTTCATGGGCTGGCAGCGGCAGGCCCATGGCCCGAGCGTCCAGCAGGCGATCGAGCAGGCGATCCACGCCATCACCGGCGAGGATGTGGCGGTCCATGCCGCGGGACGTACCGATGCCGGCGTCCATGGCCTCGCCATGCGGGCCCATGCCGATATCGAAAAGCCGTTGACGCCCTTCCGTCTGATGGAGGCGATGAACGCCCGGCTGCGCCCGCATCCGGTGGCGATCCTGGGCTGCGCGGTCGTGCCGGACGACTGGCATGCGCGCTTTTCCTGTGTCGGGCGCGCCTATGTCTATCGCATCGCCAACCGCCGGGCGCCGCTGACATGGGAGAGCGGGCTGGCCTGGCGGGTGATCCAGCCGCTCGACGAACAGGCGATGCAGCAGGCCGCGCAATTGCTGGTCGGCCGGCATGATTTCACCACCTTCCGGTCGGCCCATTGCCAAGCCGACAGCCCCTTGAAGACGCTCGACCGGCTGGACGTGGAGCGGACAGGTGATCGCATCGCCATCCATGCCGAAGCACGTTCCTTCCTTCATCACCAGGTGCGGTCGATGGTCGGCTGCCTGGCGATGGTCGGCATGGGCCGCTGGTCGGTGGGCGATCTGGAAGCGGCGCGGGATGCCAAGGACCGTGCGGCGCTTGGTCTGAACGCCCCGCCCGACGGCCTCTATTTCGTGCGCGCGCTCTATCCGGGGGAATAATCACCGTGCTCCTGCGCAGGCAGGAGCACGGTGTGCCATAAAGCTAAATCCGCGTGCGGAAGGGCGTGAAATTGGTGTGCTCGTCGTAGACGTCGAGCCCCTCGGCCCGCTTCATGCCGCCCACGATCATATAGGTGACGGGCGTCAGCACCGCTTCCCAGGTGACCTTGAGCAGCCAGTTCGTGACCATCACGGTCAGCACCTGCGCGTTGCTCCAGTCGCCCCAAAAGGCGAGCGGGTAGAAAAGCAGGCTGTCCACCCCCTGGCCCACGATGGTCGACCCGATGGTCCGCATCCACAGATGCCTGCCCTGTGTCAGCAGCTTCATCTTGGCGAGGACGAAGCTGTTCGCGAACTCCCCCGCCCAGAAGGCGATGAGCGAGGCAAAGACGATGCGCCAGGTGCTGCCGAACACCGCCTCATAGGCTTTCTGGTCGGGCCAGCCCTCCGCCGGGGGCAGCTTCACCACCACCCAGCTCATCAACGCCATGAACAGCATCGCGCCGAAGCCCGCCCAGACGCAGCGTCGGGCGCGGGCATAGCCATAGACTTCGGTCAGCACGTCGCCGAGCACATAGCCCAGCGGAAAGAACAGGATGCCGGCGCCGAAGGTGAAGCCCCAGAGCGTCGAAAGTTTCGCCGCGCCGATCAGGTTCGACAGCAGCAGGATCGCGACGAACGCGGCCATGAAAAAATCGAAAAAGCGCATCGGGCGCTGCGACAGCGCCTCCGCATCGATTTTCCGCACCCCCAAATCGGTCATGCGCCCCTGCTTATCCAGTGGACCGGAGAATGCAATGCCGCACATGATTGCATGGCGCGCCAAGCCCGGCTATCGCTCCGGCGCACGGCCCCGTAGCTCAGCTGGATAGAGCATTCGCCTTCTAAGCGAATGGTCACAGGTTCGAATCCTGTCGGGGTCGCCATCTCTCCCTTTCTTATTCGCCATCGAGCGGACTTTCGAACGGCCGCCCCCGCAGCAGCAGGTCGTCCGTCACGGTCATGGTGAAGATGGGATCGGCGTCGGGCGGCACTTCGGCGATCGCATCGACAAAGGCCGCGCGGGTTTCCGGCTCGTCATAGACCATCTTCTGGTCGAAGGCGGCGCGCCAGGTCGCTTCGTCGGGCCATTCGGCATAGCCGACGAACCGCCCGTCCGCATCGCGATGCAGGCGCGAGCCGTAGCTGCCATATTTTTCGCGGATCAGGTCCGTGCCCCGGCGCCATGCCTTGCGGAACTGCTCTTCCTTGCCGGGATGCACCCGCCACCAATAGACCGCGATGAACATCGGCTCTCTCCTTTGAGGGAGAGAATGAAGCGCGCAGGAAGAAGTTGCGAGCAGCAATTACGGCTATTTATCACCGTGCTCCTGCCTTCGCAGGAGCACCTTATCCCAAGTTCGAAGCCCGGCCGATCAAAGCAGCGACTGGCCGGTCTTTTCCCAGTCGGCCAGGAAGCCGGCGATACCCTTGTCGGTCAGCACATGGTTGAACAGCGACTTGATGACGGCGGGCGGCGCGGTCATCACATCGGCGCCGATCTTCGCGGCTTCCAGCACATGGATCGGATGGCGCACGGACGCGACCAGGATTTCGGTATCGAACTGATAATTGTCGTAGATCAGGCGGATATCCTCGATCAGCTTCATGCCGTCGAAGCCGTTATCGTCGTGCCGGCCGACGAAGGGCGAGATGAAGCTGGCGCCCGCCTTGGCCGCCAGCAGCGCCTGGTTGGCCGAGAAGCAGAGCGTCACATTGACCATCGTGCCCTCGCCGGTCAGCGCCTTGCAGGTCTTCAAGCCGTCGATGGTCAGCGGCACCTTGATGCAGACATTGTCCGCGATCTTCCGCAGCACGGCGGCTTCCTTCATCATCGTCTCATGGTCGAGCGCGACGACTTCGGCCGATACCGGACCATCGACCAGCCCGCAGATTTCCTCGACCACTTCCACGAACTTGCGGCCCGATTTGTGGATCAGCGAGGGGTTGGTGGTGACGCCGTCCAGCAGGCCGGTGGCGGCCAGGTCGCGGATCTCGTTGGTGTCGGCGGTGTCGACGAAGAACTTCATGGGAATGCTCCGGGCGGGATGTGCGAATCGCCCCCTCCTTTAGCGGCTGGCCATCCAATTGGCCACGACGGCGACGCTCGTAGAATTTGACCAATGCCCGCACGACATTATGACGGCGGCACCTTTCCAAAGGACCTGATCATGCGCCGCCTCTTGCGTCCACGCCACATATCGGACGCGCTCCTTGCTATCGCCCTGATATTCCCCGCCACCTCGTCCGCCGCGACCAGCGAGACCCAGGCCTGGATCACCGAATCGCTGGTGATCAGGGCGAGCGACGCGGACATCGTCAGCATCGACATGAGCCAGCGCTTCCGTCGCAGCAGCTCCAATGACGAACAGCAGAGCGTGCGCATCCTGATCGACCACGGCATCGCCAAGGGCGTGCAGATCGGCGGCGGGATGGCCTATTTCCATTCCGGCCCCGAACAGGAATTGCGCCTGTTCCAGCAGGCGACGCTGACCAAGGGCATCTGGCTCAGCCGCACGCGCATCGAGCAGCGCTTCTTCGACACCGCCGACCGGGCAAGCTGGCGGCTGCGGCAGCGGGTCCAGGCGTCGCTCCCGATCGACGCGGCGAAGAAATGGACGCTGGTCGCCGCCGGCGAACTGATGTTCCACCTCAATCGCGCCCGCCCGAGCGACAAGACCGGCCTTGCCGTCATGCGCACCCAGATCGGCCTGCGCCGCCCGCTCAGCAAGGCGATCGACGCGCAGCTGCTCTACATGCGCCAACAGACATTCCGCGACGATCGCCCCGATGCGGTGGCGCACGTGCCCTGGCTGACGCTGAGCTGGAAGATCTGACGGGCCTTGCCTCCCCCGCTCCGGGCGGTAGGGAACAAGCCATGAGTTCGCGCGCCCGTGTCATCCTGCTGAACGCCGCCTTGGGGCCGCTCGACTATCGCGTGCCGCATGGGATGAGCGTGCAGCCCGGCAGCATCGTCATAGCGCCGCTTGGGCCCCGGCAGATCGTCGGCGTGGTGTGGGAAGAGGACAGCTTTCCCGAGATCGAGACGGTCGGCGACAATCGCCTGCGCAATATCGTCGGCCCGATCGACGCGCCGCCGGTGCCCGAAACGCTGCGCCGCCTGATCGAATGGACGGCGGACTATTATCTCGCGCCCATCGCCGCCGTGCTGCGCATGACGCTTGCGTCGATGGCCGCGCTGGAGGGCGCGCGCACCGTCATCGAATATCGCGCCACCGGCGACCTGCCTGACCGCATGACCGACCAACGGACGCAAGCGATGGAACGGATCGGCGAGCGGCAGGGCCTGATCCGCGAGTTGGCGCTGATCGGCGGGGTCAGCGATGCGGTGATCCGGGGACTGGTGAAGGCCGGCGCCTTCGAAGCGGTGGAAGTCAGCGTCGACACGCCCTTCCCCATGCCCGATCCCGACCATGCGCCGCCGGCCCTGTCCGACGGTCAGGCCGCAGCAGCGGGGCAGTTCGTGGCGGCAGTGGAGGAACGGGCCTTCGCCCCCTTCCTGCTCGACGGCGTCACCGGATCGGGCAAGACCGAAGTCTATTTCGAAGCCATCGCCGCCGCCATCCGCTTGCGGAGGCAGGTGCTGGTCCTGCTTCCCGAAATCGCGCTGACCGAGCCGTTCCTTGAACGTTTCGAAAAGCGCTTCGGCACGGTGCCCGTGAACTGGCACAGCGGCCTGCGCCAGTCCGAACGGCGGCGGGCATGGCGCGCCATCGCGGCGGGCGAGGCCCCGGTGGTGGTCGGCGCCCGCTCCGCCCTGTTCCTGCCCTATCCCAATCTTGGCCTTATCGTCGTCGACGAGGCGCATGAGGCGAGCTTCAAGCAGGAAGACGGCGTGCATTATCACGCCCGCGACGTGGCGGTGATGCGCGGGCTCATAGAAAAATTCCCGGTCATCCTGGCTTCGGCGACCCCGGCGATCGAAACGCGGCATCAGGTCGAGCTTGGCCGCTATCAGGAGATCAAGCTGCCCTCCCGCTTCGGCGGCGCGGAGATGCCCGCGATCGAGGGTATCAACCTGCTCACCGATCCGCCCGAGCGCGGCCGCTGGATCGCGCCGCCGCTGGTCGCCGCGATCGACGAGACCATGGCCAAGGGGGAACAGAGCCTGCTGTTCCTCAATCGTCGCGGCTATGCGCCGCTGACGCTGTGCCGCCATTGCGGCTATCGCTTCCAATGCCCCAACTGCACCGCCTGGATGGTCGAACACCGCCTGACCAAGCGGCTGGCCTGCCATCATTGCGGCCATGTCATCCCCGCCCCGCGCTTCTGCCCGGACTGCAAGGAGGAGGATTCGCTCGTCGCCTGCGGCCCCGGCGTCGAGCGCATCGCCGACGAGGTGAAGGCGCTCTGGCCGCAGGCGCGCACCGCCATCGTCACATCCGACACGCTCTGGTCCCCGGCCAGGGTCGCCGAGTTCGTGAAGTCGGTGGAAACCGGCGCGGTCGACATCATCATCGGCACGCAGCTCGTCACTAAGGGCTATCATTTCCCCAATCTGACGCTGGTCGGCGTGATCGACGCGGACCTGGGCCTGGAAGGCGGCGACCTGCGCGCGTCGGAGCGGACCTTCCAGCAGATCGTGCAGGTGGCGGGACGCGCCGGGCGCGGGCAGAAGCCGGGCCGCGTCTTCATCCAGACCCGCATGCCCGAAGCGGAAGTGATCAAGGCGCTGATCGCGGGCGATTCGGACCGTTTCTACGCGGTGGAAACCCAGAATCGCCGTCACGCCAACGCCCCGCCCTTCGGCCGCTTCGCCGCGATCATCGTCTCCAGCGAGGATGCCGATGAAGCCGCACAGGTCGCGCGCCTGATCGGCAAGGCAGCGCCGCTGATCGAGGGCATGCGCGTCTATGGCCCGGCGCCCGCCCCACTCTCCGTCCTGCGCGGGCGGCACCGCCACCGCCTGCTGATCCACGCGACCAGGGCGATCGACGTGCAGGGCGCGATCCGCGAATGGCTGGGCAAGCTGAACTGGAAGGCGGGCACGCGGGTCTCGGTGGACGTCGACCCCTATAGTTTCATGTGATGGAAAGCCCCTGCGTCACCATCTGCAAGCTCGACAAGAAGCGCCGCCTGTGCACCGGCTGCGGCCGCACGGTCGACGAAATCCGCCGCTGGCGCGGGATGAGCAAGGCCGAACGCCGCGCGATCATGGCGCGGTTGAAGAATTGGGTCGGGTAGCGGCCAATGTCGGACATATTCCCCCTCCCGCCAGCGGGAGGGGGAATGGATAAGCCGACTTTCCGACTTCCACTCATGTCCATCATCGCTGCAGGCTGCTGCAAGAGAAAGGGCGGCTCAAGCAGGGCCGCCCTTTCATCTTTTGCCTATCGACGCCTGGGTGCGATTACTTGGCCTGCTCGGCCGGCTTCGCCTTGCCGCCCTTCTTGCCCTTCTTGGGGGCTGCAGGCGTGACTTCGAAGGCCAGCGCATCGTCCTTCAGCCGGACATGGACCTCACCGCCATGGACGAGCTTGCCGAACAACAGTTCCTCGGCGAGCGGCTGCTTGATCTTCTCCTGCATCAGGCGGCCCATCGGGCGCGCGCCGTAGAGCTTGTCATAACCGCGCTTGGTGAGCCAGGCCTTCGCCTCATCGTCCAGCGTGATGTGGACGTCGCGATCGGCAAGCTGCAGTTCCAGCTGAAGCACGAACTTGTCGATGACGCGCGCCACGATCTCCGGCGGCAGATAGCCGAACGGCACGACCGCATCCAGGCGATTGCGGAATTCCGGGGTGAAGAGCTTCTTCACCGCATCCTCCTGCACATCCTCGCGCGTGAGTTCGCCGAAGCCGATGCTTTCCTTCGCCATGTCCGACGCACCGGCATTGGTGGTCATGATGAGGATGGTGTTGCGGAAATCCACCGTCTTGCCGTGGTGATCGGTGAGGCGGCCGTTATCCATCACCTGCAGCAGGATGTTGAACAGGTCCGGATGCGCCTTCTCAATCTCGTCCAGCAGCAGCACGCTGTGCGGCTGTTGGTCGACCGCGTCGGTCAGCAGGCCGCCCTGGTCATAGCCGACATAGCCCGGAGGCGCGCCGATCAGGCGGCTGACCGAATGCCGCTCCATATATTCCGACATGTCGAACCGCTGGAGCGGAATGCCGAGCAGATTGGCGAGCTGGCGCGCGACCTCCGTCTTGCCGACGCCTGTGGGGCCGGAGAAGAGATAGCTGCCGATCGGCTTTTCGGGATCGCGCAGGCCCGCCCGCGACAGCTTGATCGCGGAGGACAGCACTTCGATCGCCCGGTTCTGGCCGAAGACGACGCGCTTCAAATCCGTGTCGAGCGTTTCGAGCACCGACTTGTCGTCCGCCGAGACGGTCTTGGGAGGGATGCGCGCCATGGTGGCGATGACCTGCTCGATCTCCTTAGGCGTGATCGTCTTCTTGCGCTTGCTGGGCACGACCAGCATCTGCATCGCGCCGACCTCGTCGATCACGTCGATCGCCTTGTCGGGCAGCTTGCGGTCATTGATGTAGCGCGCCGAAAGCTCCACCGCCGCCTTGATCGCATCGGGGGTGTATTTGACGTTGTGATGCTCCTCGAAGGCGCTGCGCAGCCCGGCGAGAATCTTGATCGTGTCCTCGATGGTCGGTTCGTTGACGTCGATCTTCTGGAACCGGCGCAGCAGGGCGCGGTCCTTCTCGAAATGGTTGCGGAACTCCTTGTAGGTGGTCGAACCGATGCAGCGGATCGTGCCGCCCGACAGCGCAGGCTTGAGCAGGTTGGACGCATCCATCGCACCGCCGCTGGTCGCGCCCGCGCCGATCACCGTGTGGATTTCGTCGATGAAAAGCACCGCGTGCGGCATCTTTTCCAGTTCGGTGACGACCGCCTTCAGCCGCTCCTCGAAATCGCCGCGATAGCGGGTGCCGGCGAGCAGCGCGCCCATGTCGAGCGAGTAGATCACCGCTTCCTTGAGGACATCGGGAACCTCGCCTTCCACGATCTTGCGCGCCAGGCCTTCCGCAATAGCGGTCTTGCCGACGCCGGGATCGCCCACATAGAGCGGGTTGTTCTTCGACCGTCGGCAGAGGATCTGGATCGTCCGGTCGACTTCGGCCGCGCGGCCGATCAGCGGGTCAACCTTGCCCCGCGCCGCCTTCTCATTGAGGTTGACGGTGAACTGCTCCAAGGCACTGTCCTTCTTGCCCTTGCTGTCCTGCGCCTTCTTTTCCTCCTCCTGAGCGCCCTTGGTCTCGCGCGGTTCGGGCGTGGTCGTGCCCTTGCCGACACCATGGCTGATATAGCTTACCGCATCGAGGCGGCTCATATCCTGCTGCTGGAGGAAATAGACGGCGTAGCTTTCCCGTTCGGAGAAAAGCGCGACGAGCACATTGGCGCCCGTCACTTCGTCCTTGCCCGAAGACTGGACGTGCAGGATCGCGCGCTGGACGACGCGCTGGAAGCCGCTGGTGGGCGAGGGATCGCTGGAACCCTCCACCTTCAAACTGTCGAGTTCATTGTCGAGATATTGGGTGACGGCGTCGCCCAGCTCGCCAAGTTCCACGCCGCACGCCTGCATTACCTTCGACGCATGCTCATCGTCGATGAGCGCGAGCAGCAGATGCTCCAGCGTCGCATATTCGTGACGCCGCTCCGACGCATGGGTCAGCGCGTTGTGCAGGGTGGTTTCAAGGGCGGGTGCGAAAGATGGCATTTTCGTTCTACTCCTGAGCCCGCGACGGGGCTGTCTTGAACCATATGTCGGCATTGCTCGACGGTTGATCAAGGTCGCGTCCTTGACCACCGGAATTGCCAGACTGCCCGTGCCCGGTGAAGCCTTCGGAAAGGCCGCAGAGGGCGGGGCGCGGGTTCATCGTTTGAATAACGCCTCAGCACTTATTTTGTGGTTAACGGCGTCTTCAATTTTCGATCTTGTCCGGGCTATCTCGCCCTCCAGCGCCTTGATGCGCGCCTCCAGATCGGCAACGGACAGCGGGCCCAGATCCTGTCGGAGCAGCCCAGCCAACGGATCATCAGCCTTGCGGGCAAGATCGTCGTCCATGTCCATGAATCGTAATGTTGACCCTGAGAACCAGTCTGTCAATAAGGCGCATGCCGCCCGTCGATTTAGGTGCGGTGCAACATTTGCGCTGGGGGTCGGCCATCATGGCGGTAGAGCGGACGGTGCCTAAGGAGATGATGGCGATCGGCATACCGGTGCCCGGCGGTCCAGAGGCGCTGGTGGTGGAGCGTCGCCCGGTGCCCGTGCCCGCCGCCGACGAAGTGCTGATCCGCGTGGCGGCTGCCGGCATCAACCGCCCCGACGTCATGCAACGGCAGGGGAAATATCCGCCGCCGCCCGGCGCACCCGATATTCCGGGGCTGGAAGTTTCGGGCACGATCGTCGCTGCGGGCGGCAGCGCCGACGCGCTGATCGGCCAGCGCGTCTGCGCCCTGCTGCCCGGCGGCGGCTATGCGGAATATGCTGTGGCTCCCGCCGGTCAGTGCCTGCCGGTGCCCGATGGCTACGATATCGTCGAGGCGGCCGCCTTGCCCGAGACGCTGTTCACGGTGTGGACCAACCTGTTCGAACGCGCCTATGTCGTGGGCGGCGACACGGTACTGGTCCATGGTGGGACCAGCGGCATCGGCACGATGGCGATTTCGCTCTGCCGATTGTTCGACATCCACATCATCGTCACCTGCGGCAGCGATGAAAAATGCGAGCAAGCCCGCGAGTGGGGCGCGCACCACGCGATCAATTACCGCACGCAGGATTTTGTCGAGGAGGTGAAGCGCATCACTGGGGGCCAGGGCGTGCAGGCGGTGCTCGACATGGTCGGCGGCGACTATGTCCCGCGCAACATCGAGTGTCTGGCCGAAGACGGCCGCCATGTCTCGATCGCCGTCCAGTCAGGGCCAAAGGCGACCATCTTTCTGCCGACGGTGATGAGCAAGCGGCTGACGCTGACCGGATCGACCCTGCGGCCGCGATCGACCGCGTTCAAGACGCTGATCGCCGATGAACTGGTCAAGAATGTGTGGCACTTCGTCGCGGAGGGCAGGTTGCGTCCTGCGATGGATCAGCGCTTCCCGCTATCCGACGCGGTCAAGGCGCACGCGCGGATGGACGCCGGCGATCATTTCGGGAAGATAGTCCTGATTGCCTGACATGTCCGGCACGTAGTATTTCCGTCATATTCGGTGCGGATTTGTAACATTGCGTCGCTAAAGATTCGGTCCTGAGGACAACAGATCCGAGGGCCGCTATATGAATGCCATCACGCGTCTGCCGTTCCTGGCCGAACTGGAAGATGCCCCAGGCGAAAGCCTTTATATTCCCGAGCGGGAAGGGCAGCGTCGTCGCTATCGCACCATCTGGATTTCGGACATTCACTTGGGCACGCGCGGCTGCAATGCGAAGATGCTGATCGACTTTCTGGACAGCGTCGACAGCGACACGCTCTATCTGGTCGGCGATATCATCGACGGGTGGCGGTTGAAGCGGCGCTTCTACTGGCCCGCCGCGCATAATGATGTCGTGTGGCGTGTGATGAAGCGGGCCAAGCGCGGTACGCGCGTCGTCTATATTCCCGGCAATCATGACGAGATGTTCCGCCAGTTCACGGGCCTCAGTTTCGGCGCGGTGGAGATCCGGCGCAAGGCGATCCATGAAACCGCCGATGGCCGCAAGCTGCTGGTCCTGCATGGCGACGAGTTCGACACGATCATGCTGGCGCATCGCTGGCTGGCCTTCGTGGGGGACGCCGCCTATTCGATGCTGATGCGGCTCAACATCGCCGTCAATGCGGTGCGGCAGCGCATGGGCCTGCCCTATTGGTCGCTTAGCAAGATGGCCAAGCACAAGGTCAAGAATGCGGTCGAGTTCATCTCCCGCTTCGAGGAGGTCGTCGCGCATGAGGCCGGCGCTCGCGGTGTGGACGGCGTGGTGTGCGGCCATATCCACAATGCCGAGATCCGGGAGATCGCCGGCATCCAATATTATAATGACGGCGACTGGGTCGAGGGCTGCACGGCGCTGGTCGAACATTTTGACGGGCGGATGGAGGTGTTGCACTGGGCCGACGAGATCGCCGCGCGTAGCGCCGATCTGCCCGCGCAGATGGCAGCCTGAGGCGCGGGGCCGATGCGTATCGCCATCGTCACCGACGCCTGGGCGCCGCAGGTCAATGGCGTGGTACGCACATTGCAGACGATCCAGGCCGAACTGGAAAGGATGGGCCATGAGGTGATGGTCATCTCGCCCGATCTTTACGCCTCTGTCCCTTGCCCGACTTACCCCGAAATTCGGCTGGCGTTCGTGCGCTCTGCCGTTGTGGGGCAGGCGATCACGGCGTTTCGGCCGGATGCGGTGCATCTGGCGACCGAGGGGCCGCTGTGCCTTGCCGCGCGACGTTGGTGCCTGCGCGTGCAACTGCCCTTCACGACCGCCTATCACACCCATTTTCCGGACTATGTGGCGCGGCGGACCGGACTGCCGGCGGCCTGGTTCTGGCGCTATATCCGCTGGTTCCATGGGCCTGCGCAGGCCGTGCTGGTGTCGACCCGGTCGGTGCGGCAGCAGTTGCGCGCACACGGCCTCGCGCAGGTGCGGGCGTGGGGCAGGGGCGTCGACCTGACGGCCTTCACGCCTGAGGCACAGCCGCCGGCATTGTTCGCCGATCTGCCCCGGCCGATCCAGCTCTATGTCGGCCGCGTCGCCGTCGAGAAGAATCTCGACGCGTTCCTGGCCAGCGACCATCCGGGCAGCAAGGTCGTGATCGGCGACGGTCCCGCGCGCGCGATGCTGGAGCGCGCCTATCCGCAAGCGCATTTCCTGGGCCCGATGTTCGGTGAAGCGCTGGCCGGGGCCTATGCCGGCGCCGACGTCTTCGTCTTCCCCAGCCGTACCGACACGTTCGGCCTGGTGATGATCGAAGCGCTGGCCTGCGGGACGCCCGTGGCGGCCTATCCCGTTACCGGGCCGATCGACATCGTCACCGCCGAATGCGGCGCGCTGTCGGACCAGTTGGGCGAGGCGATTGCCGCTGCCTTGCAGTGCGATCGTCAGGCCTGCGCCGCCTATGGCCGAAGCTTCAGCTGGGAACGCAGCGCGCAGGAATTCCTCACCGGCCTCCACTGCATCGATCCGCTGCTGATCGACAGCGCCGCCTGACGCTTTTCCTTGCCCGATGGGGCTTCATGCACTATCTCTGCACGGGCGTGGCCGCCCTGCTTGGGCGGCCCTTGTCGTTTTTATGTGCGGAGAATTCCCGTGTCACAGCCTCTCATGCCCCATGCGACTGCCAGTTGGCTGGTCGACAACACCGCGCTGAGCTTCGATCAGATCGCTGAATTTTGCGGGCTCCACATCCTGGAAGTGCAGGCGATTGCCGACGATACCGCCGGCATCAAATATACCGGCCGCGATCCGGTCCGCGCCCATGAGATCACCATGGAGGAAATCCACAAGGGCGAGGCCAATCCCGACTATCGCCTGAAAATGCTGAAGGGCCCCGAGCCGGTCCGCCGCACCAAGGGCCCGCGCTACACACCGGTCAGCAAGCGCCAGGACAAGCCCGACGGCATCGCCTGGATCCTGCGCAACCATCCGGAGATTTCGGACGGCGCGATCGGCAAGCTGATCGGCACCACCCGCACGACCATCGCGGCGATCCGCGACCGCACCCATTGGAACATCTCCAACATCGTGCCCAAGGACCCGGTGACGCTCGGCCTCTGTTCGCAGCGCGAGTTGGACGGTCTGGTGACGAAGGCGGCGAAGAAGGCGGGCATCGAAGCGCCCACCGATTCGCGCCTGGATGGCGATCGCGAGGCGCTGATCGAGGAACTGCGCCGCGAGCGCGACGATGCGACCCGCCGCGCCGAGGAAGCGCTGCGCAGCGAGGCGGAGCTGATCTCCAGCACGGCCAAGATACTGGATCCGTTCAGCGACAATAAGGGCAGCGTCTGATGCCGTAGCGTCATTCCGCAGCATCGCGGGATGACGACCGGGCTGACGGGATGAGGGCCGCATCGGGAGACCGCTGCGGCCCTGCTTTCATGCTTTACGCTTGCGTAAAGTAGGGCTGTGCCATACATCTTTGTCGATGGAGAGCCGCGAGACCGTCTGGAAAGACCGTTACAATCACCCAGTGCCCTGGGATCAGTCCTTCCCGCCCCTGTCGATGGTCGACATGGTCGTGGCGAGCGCGATGGCCAAGCCCGATGCGGTGATGATCGACTTCATGGGCCGCAAGACGACCTATGGCGAGATGCTGCAGATCATCAGGCGCGTCGCCAAGGGGCTGCAGGACCTGGGCGTGCGCAAGGGCGACCGGATCGGCCTGTTCCTGCCCAACGTCCCCCATTATGTCGCGGCTTATTACGGCGCGATGATGGCGGGCGCGACGGTGGTCAATTTCTCGCCGCTCTACACCGCCGCCGAACTGGAGCATCAGGTCGAGGATAGCGGGACCAGGATCCTCTTCACCCTGTCGGCCAAGGCGCTGCTGCCGACGGCCGAAGAGGTGCTGAACAATAGCAGCCTGGAGCGCCTGATCGTGGGCTGCGTGGCAGAGGCGCTGCCGCCGGCCAAATCGGTCCTCTTCCGCATCTTCAAGCGCGCGGAAACGGCGCCGGTCCCGCATGATCCGCGCATCACCAACTATGCCGACCTGCTGCGCCATGGCGAGAATTGCGCCCCGGTCGCGATCGACCCTCAAAATGATGTCGCGCTGCTGCAATATACCGGCGGCACGACGGGTCGGCCCAAGGGCGCGATGCTGACGCATCAGAACCTGACCGCCAATGCGCGGCAGCTGCGCCTGATCGACCCGCATCCCGAAGCGGTTGACCGGATCATCGCCGTCCTGCCCTTCTTCCACGTCTTTGCCAACACCTGCGTGCTCAATCGCACGGTGCTGAACGGCGGCGAGATGGTGATGCTGCCCCGGTTCGAGGCGGTGCAGGTGCTGGCGGCGGTGCAGCGGACGAACCCCACCTCGATGCCCGGCGTTCCGACGATGTACCAGGCACTGCTGGATCATCCGGCGACGCCGAATATCGACTTTTCCTCGCTCCGCCTGTGCATTTCGGGCGGGGCTCCTTTGCCGGTCGAACTCAAGCAGCGGTTCGAGGCGGCGACGGGCGCCAAGTTGTGCGAAGGCTATGGCCTGACCGAAAGCAGCCCGGTGGTCTGCTCCAATCCCTATGAGGGGTTGAACAAGGCGGGCACGGTGGGCCAGCCGATCCCCGGAACGCGGGTGAAACTGGTCGACCGCGAGGACCCGACCAGGCCGCCGCCCGAGGGCGAACCGGGCGAACTGGTCTTTGCCGGGCCGCAGGTCATGAAAGGCTATTGGCAGCGGCCGGACGCGGACAAGGAAGTGTTTGTCGACGGCTGGCTGCGCACGGGCGATGTCGGGCTGATCGACGAGGACGGCTATGTGAAGATCGTCGATCGCCTCAAGGACATGATCGCGGTCGGCGGCTTCAAGGTGTTCCCCAGCCAGGTCGAGGCGGTCCTTTATCACCATCCGGCAGTCAAGGAAGCGCTCGTCATCGGCATCCCCGATGCCTATCGCGGCGAGTGTCCCAAGGCCTTCGTGACGCTCCAGGAGGATGCGGCGGTCGACGGCGAAGCGCTCAAACAGTGGCTGAACCCGCAGCTCGGCAAACATGAAAGAGTGTGTGCGGTGGAGGTGCGGCTGAACCTGCCCAAGACGCTGGTGGGCAAGCTGTCGCGCAAGGAACTGGTGGCCGAAGAGCGGGCCAAGGCGGAAACTGCGCGCGTCCCGTCTGGAACCGCTGCCTGACGATCCCTATCTCGGGCGCCGAGGCAGGTTAGGGGATACAGGCAATGGCCGAAGAGATTGCGACGCTGGCAGGTGGATGCTTCTGGTGTACCGAAGCTGTCTATCAGAATTTGAAGGGCGTTCGTTCGGTCGAGAGCGGCTATATCGGCGGCGCGCGGCCCAACCCTAGCTATGAGCAAGTCTGCTCCGGGGCGACCGGCCATGCCGAAGCCATTCGCATCGCCTATGATCCCGATGCGATCTCCTATGCCGACCTGCTCGACATTTTCTTCGCGACCCATGATCCCACGACCCTGAACCGGCAGGGCAATGATGTCGGCACCCAGTATCGATCAGCCATCTTTCCCCATTCGCCCGCGCAGGAGGCAGACGCGAAGGCCGCGATCGAGCGTGCTCAGCCCGATCATGCCAATCCCATCGTCACCAGCATCGAGCCCGATGCACCCTGGTATCCGGCCGAGGATTATCATCAGAAATATTGGGAGCGCGTGGGCGACCGGAATCCCTATTGCATGGCGGTGATCCCGCCCAAGCTCGCGAAACTGCGCAAGGGCTTTGCCGCGCGCATTGAAGGCTGACACTCTCCCGCGCCGCGCTTAGGCTGCGGTTAATCCTGTCTGTGCCATCTGCGGTGCGACTGCACGAGGGGACGATTATTATGCGCAAAATTGTGATGCTGGCGGCGCCGGCCTTCATGCTGTTGCTGCCGGGCTGCATCGCGAAAACGGCGCTGGACGTCGCCACCATGCCGGTCCGCGCCGGGGCGCAAGCCGCAGATTGGACGACCACCAGCCAGGACGAAGCGGACCGCAACTATGGCCGCCGGATGCGCGAGCAGGAAGCACGCGAAGGCCGCGAACGCAAGAAGGCCGAGGAGCAGCGCCGGCGGGACTGCCGCCGCGCCGGCTATGATAATTGCGATTGAAGCCGGCTAGAGTAGGATGACTTTACCTTGATCCGTTCGTTTCGAGCGCAGTCGAGATACGGGTACGCGACCGTTTCTCGACTTCGCTCGAAGCGAACGGTCGTGGGGGTGATCGGCTGCTTTATGCAGCGGCTCTGCGCAGCCTGTCGTTGATGGCCGCGCCGATCCCCTCGATGGGGATGGGCGCCACCGCGATGCGGGCGGCCGCGCTGGCGTCGGCCAGGTGGAGCGTCGCGAACAGGTTTGAGGCGGCTTCCTGCAGGTCCGCCTCTGGGCTCAGGTTCACATGGCAGGGCATCAGTCCGAAGCCGATCAGATATTCATCATTCTCGGCCCTGAGCGCGTTGAGGCGCACCGGCTTCGACGGCGCATAATGGCTTTCCAGCTGGCCCGGCGCTTCGATCTTTCCCGGCTCCGCGCCGGTGACGACCGGGAGGCCGCTCGCTTCCTCCAGCATCGCCGCCGTCACCGGACCCGGCCGGAGCATCCGGATGCTGGCGGTTTCCGGCGCGGCGATGGTCGATTCCAGCCCTTCGCTGGTGGGGCCTTCGTCCAGGATCATGCGGATCTTGCCGTTGAGGCTGGCCAGCACATGGTCCGCGCGGGTCGGGCTGATCGCGCCGCTGCGGTTGGCCGATGGCGCGGCGAGCGGCCTGCCGCTCTCCCGGATCAGTGCGCGCATCGCCGGATGGGCGGGCAGGCGCAGCGCGACGGTGGGCAGCCCCGCCATCACCAGCGGCGACAAGCCGCTGCCATCCCGCACCGGCAACACCAATGTCAGCGCACCGGGCCAGAAGCGCGTCGCGAGTCGATCTGCAGCGGGTGAAAATAGCGCGAGCCGTTCCGCCATCTCCCGGTCCGCCACATGGACGATCAGCGGATTGAAGCTCGGCCGTCCCTTGGCGCTGTAGATGGCCGCGACCGCGTTCGAATCCGTCGCGTCGGCCGCCAGGCCGTAGACCGTCTCGGTCGGCACGGCGACAGGTTCGCCCGCGCGGATCAGCAGTGCGGCCTCACGTAGCGTCTCGGCACTGTAGCGGCAGATCTTGGTGGAAAAGGCTGGATTTGGGATGGTCACGACCCCCGCGTTATAAGCCCCGGCCTCATCAAGTAAAAGTCCATTGCTACAGAAGAATGACGGCCGGCCTTCGCTTGCTCCTGCGCAGGGGTAGGGCTAAGCCGCCAACATGAATGACGCCCTGTTGACACGCATCGCCGAAGCGCTGGAACGGATCGCGCCGCCGCCTGCTTCTTCCGCCGACCTTGCCGGCGCGCCCGCCTATGTCTGGAACGGCGCGACGATCCATGCGGTGGAGGCATTCGCGCCTGTCGACTATGACCTGCTGACCGGTATCGACGCGCAGAAGGACGCGCTGCTGGAAAATACCCGGCGTCACGTGTCCGGCCATGCGGCGCATGACGTGCTGCTGTGGGGGGCGCGCGGGACCGGCAAGTCGGCCGTGGTCGCTTCGGTGATCGGGAAGCTGCAGCGGGACGGGCAGGATGTCGCACTGCTGCAATGCGCGATCGACGAACTGGCCAGCCTGCCGCGACTCTTCTCCATCCTGCGCGACACGGAGCGGCCTTTCATCCTGTTCCTCGACGATCTCGGCTTCGATGAGAACGGCGCGGGTGACGCGCGGTCGCTGCGCTCGCTGTTGCAGGGCGGCACGGCGGCGCGGCCGGCCAATGTGCGCCTGTACGTCACGTCGAACCGCCGCCACATCGTGCCGCGCCACCTGTCCGAGCAGGACGACCCCGTCAATCCGCGCGATGTGGTGGACGACAAGATGGCGCTGTCCGATCGCTTCGGCCTCAGCCTCGGCTTCCACGCGATCGACCAGCAGGCCTATGTCGACATCGTCGCGGGCTATGCCGGCAGCCTTGGCCTCAGCTTCGATCCGCTGGAGGCGATCCAGTGGGCGACCCAGCGTGGCAGCCGGTCGGGCCGCGTCGCCTGGCAATATGTGGTCGAGCTTGCCGGGCGCAACGGCCTGACGATCTGATCATTTCCCGCCCGTCACGCGCCACACGATGCCGCCGACATCGTCGGTGACGAGCAGCGCGCCCCCGGCATCGGCGGCAACATCCACCGGCCGGCCACGGGCATTGCCGTCCTGGTCCAGAAAGCCGGTCAGTATGTCGATCGGCTTGCCCTTGCCGACCTCGCCATTGTCCGCGAAGGGCACGAACACGACCTTGTAGCCGGCGACAGGCTTGCGGTTCCAGCTGCCGTGCAGGCCGACAAAGGCGCCGTTCCGATATGGCGCGCCCAGCTTTATCTTGTCGGCGAAGGCGAGGCCCAGCGGCGCCACATGATTGCCCAGCGCATAGTCGGGCCGCTTGGTATATTCGCGTACTTCCGGCCGCTGCGGCTGGACCCGGCGGTCTTCATACCCGCCCCAATAATTCCAGGGCCAGCCGTAGAAGGCGCCGAATTCGACCCGCGTCAGATAATCGGGCACCAGGTCGCTGCCCAGCATGTCGCGCTCATTCACCACGCCCCACAGCGCGCCGCTCTTGGGTTCGAAGGCAAGTCCGACCGGATTGCGCAGCCCGGACGCGTAGATACGATAGTCGCCGGTCCTGGGATTGACCTCCAGCACGGCGGCGCGGTTCGCCTCTGTCTCCAGCCCATTTTCGCCGATATTGCTGTTCGATCCGACCCCGACATAGAGCAGGCCCGCCGGGCTGGCGACAAGGCTCTTGGTCCAGTGCATATTGGGTGCCTGCGCCGGCAGGTTCAGGATCTTGCGGCCCTTGCCGGCGATCCGCGTTTCACCGGCCTTGTAGGGAAAGGCCATCAGCGCATCCGTATTGGCGACATAGAGCGTGTCGTCGATCAGCGCCATGCCATAGGGCGCATTCAGTCCGGTCAGAAAGGCCGTCCTGGTTTCGGCCCGTCCGTCGCCATCGGCATCGCGCAGCAGCGTGATGCGATTGGCGGATGGCACGCCAGCACCAGCCTTGTTGATCAGATAGCCCATCACCCGGTTGACGACGCCGCCCGTGGGACGGGGGGGACTGTTGGTCTCGGCCACCAATATGTCGCCATTGGGCAGGGTCAGCAGCGATCGTGGATGCGCCAGCCCCTCGGCAAAGCGCGCGACCGTCAGGCCCTTGGCGGCGATGGGCTTTTGATCGGCCGTCCACGCCTTCACTTCCGCGATCTTGATCGTCGGGAATATCTCGCTGCGGGGAGAGGTGAAGACCGGTTCCTTGCCGACGTCCGCGCCCACGGCCAGTTTTGCCGTATCGCCCTGCGCCAGATAGAAGAAAATGCCTGCGGCCAGGACCAGCAGGATAAGGGTGAGGGCGATGATATGCTTCTTCATGCTGCCCTGTCTATGCCGCGACGGGCGGTGGGGCAAGGCGGCCAAGCGGTTTGAAAGCAGCTATTTTCCGCGCTCGCGCAGCCACAGCAGCAGCGCGATCATTATGCCAAGGCCAGTGCCCGCCAGCAGGCCGATGCTCGGTTGCCCCATCAGTCCGCCAACGATGGTGCCGCCCAGGATCAGCAGCGCGATGATGGCGCCCGCGCCGGTGGGATTTTTCTTGCCTCTCGTCATGCGCCGCTCCCTGCCATGCGCGGCGCGGCAATGCCAGCGGCTTTGCGGGCGCGCCATTTTGGGACGCTGCCGTGCCGATACGGGACGCCTGTATCAGCGCGGGACTTGGCTAACGGATCATTCACCCTCGAACGCCGCAGGCCGCCGTCAAAGGCCCATCCTGGCACGGCGATTGAAAGGGGTAAGCCCACGGGGTCGGATTTTCGGGGGGCGGTAATGCAGGTGCCATATCTTTCGGATCGAAAGAGCTATGAGGATGCGGCGGAACTCATGGCGACTTTCGGCGATAATGCCGGTTATGAGGCGGCCGCCCGCGCCGACCGCAGCCGCGACATCGGCAATCACATCCATTTTTGCCATTGGCGGCAGATCGAGCGGCTGATCGTTCTGCTGACGCACGGGGCGCCGCTCGGCACGATCCATTAGAGTAGGATGACTTTACCTTGATCCGTTCGTTTCGAGCGAAGTCGAGAAACAGCATGAACTGCGCTTGCGTTTCTCGACTTCGCTCGAAACGAACGGAGGCAACTTGAATCCATCTAACGTTATCCCGCTCTAAGTTTTGGTTGTCGCATCGTTTTAGCGGAAAACCGGTTCACACTTTTGCCCGCGATGCTTTAAGCATCGCGGGCAAAGGCGTCAGAGCC
>DATFDS010000152.1:0-3596 GCA_035251955.1 Sphingobium sp.
GCCAAGCATAAGAAGCCGTCGAGCTGGTTTCAACGGCCTTGTGGCCAGGGCGTTGGTTCGGACGGCTCAGCCGCGCCGCGATCGTCCATCTGCCCAGCGGCCGCAACGCATCCTTGAGTTTCTGGCCTGCATCATAGCCCCCGGGACCGCCGGCTTCCGTGGTTTTTACGCTCTGACTGTCGACCACGCCGACACTGGGCGAGGCCTCACGCCCCTGTGCCTCTCGGACCAACATGAGCAACCCATGGTTGATTGCCTGCTGGGACAATGCCGTTCAAAGCCGTGGCACTGCCGGCCAACCCTGGCCGAAGAGCCGCAATGACACAAGGCAGGCGGCCTTTCTGGCACCGTTCGAGCGCTGTAGCGGGTCGCGCGCAGTCAAGGCACTAAGCTCCAGTTTATAGGCAATGGATCCTTGCTGCGCCGCTGAAGTCAGCCTTCGCGATCAGACGCGCTCGACGGCAAGCGCGAGGCCCATGCCGACCCCGATGCAAAGGGTTGCGAGACCGCGCTTGCCCCCGCTCTTCTCCAACTGGTGCACCAATGTCATGGCGAGCCGGGCGCCCGACATGCCCAGGGGATGACCAAGGGCGATGGCGCCGCCATTGGCGTTGACGTGGATCGCGTCATCGGCAAGGCCGAGCTTCCGCGCCACCGCGAGCGACTGGCTGGCGAACGCCTCGTTCAGTTCGATGGCGTCGAAATTGCCGATCGAAAGGCCCAGGCGCGCCATCAGCTTTTCGGTGGCGGGAACAGGACCGATCCCCATCACCCGCGGCTCGACGCCAGCCGAGGCCATGCCCAGGATGCGCGCGCGCGGCGTCAGCCCATGGGCCTTTGCCGCCGCTTCGTTGGCGATGACCATCGCCGCCGCGCCGTCGTTGATGCCCGAAGCATTGCCGGCGGTGACGGTCCCCTGCGGGCCGAACAAGGGCTTGAGCTTGCTCAGCCCTTCGATGCTGGTGTCGGCGCGGGGATGTTCATCCGTCCTGACCTCGACCGTTTCGCCCCTCTTCCGACCGGGCGTGACGACCGGAACGATTTCCGCATCGAAGAAGCCGTTATTCTGGGCCGCGACGGCGCGCTGCTGGCTGCGCAGCGCGAAGGCGTCCTGATCCGCACGGCTGATCCCATGGTCCTCCGCCACATTTTCGGCGGTGCGCGGCATGGTCTCGGTGCCATACAAGGCGTCGAGCGCAGGGTTGACGAAGCGCCAGCCCATGGTCGTGTCTTCCATCTGCTGGTTGCGGCCGAAGGGGCCATTGGCCTTGCCGATGACGAAGGGGGCGCGGGTCATGCTTTCGACGCCGCCCGCGATGGCGAGCGCCATTTCACCCGCGCGAATGGCGCGCGCGGCTGCGCCGACCGCTTCGAGCCCCGAGGCGCAAAGCCGGTTCAACGTGACGCCCGAAACCGTGTGGGGCAGGCCGGCGAGCAGGAGGCTCATCCGCGCCACATTGCGGTTGTCCTCGCCCGCCTGGTTGGCGCAACCGTA
Organism: Sphingobium sp.; assembly: GCA_035251955.1. Classification (GTDB taxonomy): domain Bacteria; phylum Pseudomonadota; class Alphaproteobacteria; order Sphingomonadales; family Sphingomonadaceae; genus Sphingobium. Next base: position 1,496 of record DATFDS010000152.1, read on the forward strand.
GAAGACTTCGTCGATCGCCGCCGGATCGAGGCCCGGATTGCGCTCGATCAGCGCCTTCATCGGCACCGCGCCGAGGTCATCCGCCCGGACGCCCGCCAATATGCCGCCATAGCGGCCGATCGGGGTACGCGCCGCATCGCAGATAAAGGCTTCGGACATCAGATATTTCCTTGTTGTAAGCGATTGGAGGAGATCAGGCGGCGCTCGCTTCGCGCAGGGGCACGCCCGTCAGCCTTTGCAGTTCATCCAGCGACAGGCCGTCCACCAGCTCGACGACCGCCGCGCCCGCGCCGCCGACGTCGAACACGGCGAGGTCGGTATAGACGCGCGACACGCAGGCAAGGCCGGTCAGCGGATAGGTGCAGCTTTCGACCAGCTTGCTCTGGCCCTGCCTGGTCAGCAATTCCATCATGACGAAGGTCTGCTTGGCGCCGATGGCGAGGTCCATCGCGCCGCCCACGGCCGGAATGGCGCCCGGCTCGCCCGTGTGCCAGTTGGCCAGATCGCCCCCCACCGACACCTGGAAGGCGCCGAGCACGCAAATGTCCAGATGCCCGCCGCGCATCATCGCGAAGCTGTCGGCATGGTGGAAATAGCAGCCGCCGGTCAGCAGCGTCACCGCCTGCTTGCCCGCGTTGATCAGTTCCCAATCCTCTTCGCCGGACGCGGGGGCGGGCCCCATGCCCAGCAGGCCGTTCTCGCTCTGGAGGAAGATATCCTTGTCGCTTGGCAAATAGTTGGCGACCATCGTCGGCAGGCCGATGCCCAGATTGACATAGGCGCCCTCCGGTATGTCCTTCGCCACCCGGGCAGCCATTTGTTCACGGTTCAGACGTTGCATGCGGACAGGCTCCTGATCATGCCGAAGCGATTGCAGGGGAGGGCGGGATCTCGACGACGCGCTGGACGAAGATGCCCGGCGTGACGACGACCTCCGGATCGATAGCGCCCAGCGGCACGATCTCACCGACCTGCGCGATGGTGCATTTTGCCGCCATCGCCATGATCGGACCGAAATTGCGCGCGGTCTTGCGATAGACGAGGTTGCCCCAGCGATCGCCCTTATGCGCCTTGATCAGCGCGAAGTCGGCGTGGATCGGATATTCCAGCACATGCTGCTTGCCATCGATCTCGCGCGTCTCCTTGCCCTCGGCCAGCAGCGTGCCGTAGCCGGTGGGCGTGAAAATCGCGCCCAGCCCGGCGCCTGCCGCCTGGATACGCGCGGCCAGATTGCCCTGCGGCACCAGTTCCAGCTCGATCTCGCCCGCTCGGTATCGCGCGTCGAAATGATGCGAATCCGACTGGCGCGGGAAGGAACAGATGATCTTGCGCACCCGGCCCGCCTTGATGAGCGCCGCGACGCCCGTCTCGCCATTGCCGGCATTGTTGTTGATGATGGTGAGATCGCCGGTCCCGCGCGCGATCAGCGCGTCGATAAGCTCATCGGGCATGCCCGCCGTGCCGAAGCCGCCGATCATTACCGATGCGCCGTCCCGGATGTCGGCGACGGCCGCCGCGGCGGAGTTCATGCTCTTGTCGATCACACTGGTCAGCTCCGTGATTTGCGTCCCCCGGGTCACAAAAGCTTGCGTCCGCCCGAGTCAACCGATAATCGGCTTCCTGTTCGATAATCGGTCATTGTTGGAGCGCCCGTGAACGCGTTGCATGACATCGAAAGGCCTGGCGATCCGGAATATATGGCCTCGCTCGCGCGCGGCCTGACCGTGCTGCAATATGTCGCGCAGCGCGAACGCCCCGTGACCATTGCCGAGGCCAGCCGCGCCCTGGACCTGAGCAGGGCGGCGGTGCGCCGTTGCCTCTATACGCTCCATCTGCTGGGCTATGTCGGTCAGGATGTGCGCGGCTATTCGGTGCGGCGCAAGACCGCGGCCCTGGGTCATCCCTATCTGTCGCTCACCGCCTTTGCCGTTCGTGCGCAGCCGCTGCTCGACGCCTTGCGCGATGAGCTGGGGGAATCCTGTTCCCTGGGCGTGATCGAGGATGACGCGCTATGCTATGTCGCGCGCGCGGAAGCATCCCGCATCATGTCGGTGGGGCTGAAGGTCGGCAGTTGCCTTCCCCTCTACCCGACCTCGATGGG
>DATFDS010000153.1:0-2243 GCA_035251955.1 Sphingobium sp.
GCCTCGTGCGCTTCCTGCGCATTCTTCGCCTTGGTCTGATATTGGCGCGGCTTTTCTGGCAGATAGCCGCCGTCATAGCGCTCCGCGATCGCCTTGCGCGCGGCCGAGATGGCGCTGCCGTCCATCTGCACGCCGTCGGTACGCATGTAAGTGATCGCGCCATCCTCGTAGAGCTGCTGCGCGATCCGCATCGTATGGCTGGCCGAGAAGCCCAGCTTGCGCGCCGCCTCCTGCTGCAGCGTCGAGGTGGTGAACGGCGGCGGAGGGTTGCGCGAAACCGGCTTGGTCTCGACCTTCTCGACGGTGAAGCGTCCCGCCTCCACGTCCGCCTTCGCGGCCATGGCGTCGCCTTCCTTGCCGATGGTCAGCCGCTCGATCTTCTCGCCGCGCCAGCGCACCAGCCGCGCGGTAAAACCCTGCCCGCCCTGCTCCATCTCGGCCGCGACGGACCAATATTCCTGCGCGATGAAGCTCTCAATCTCGCGCTCCCGCTCCACGACCAGCCGCAACGCCACGGATTGCACCCGCCCGGCCGACTTGGCGCCGGGCAGCTTGCGCCACAGCACCGGTGAAAGCGTAAAGCCCACCAGATAGTCGAGCGCCCGCCGCGCCCGATAAGCGTCGATCAGATCCTCGTCCAGCGCGCGCGGTTGCGCCATGGCCTCGGTCACCGCCTGTTTGGTGATCGCGTTGAAGGTCACGCGGTCCACCTTCGCGGGCAGCGCCTTCTTCGCGCGCAGTACCTCCTGCACATGCCAGCTGATCGCTTCTCCTTCGCGATCAGGGTCAGTGGCCAGGATCAGGCGCGTCGCCTTCCTGGCTTCGTCGGTGATGGCTTTGAGCTGCTTGCCCTTGTCGCCATAATTTTCCCAACTCATGGCAAAGCCGGCATCGGGATCGACCGACCCGTCCTTGGCCGGCAGGTCGCGGATATGTCCATAGCTGGCCAGCACATGGAAATCGCCGCCCAGATATTTCTCAATGGTCTTCGCCTTGGCCGGCGATTCAACGATGACAAGCTGCATTCATGCCCCGGTTTTTAAAAGCTCTCACGTACACGCGCGAGTCTGGCGACCGTCCCGCTATCACGTCAAGCGCCGGTAGACGCCAGCAGTTCAGGCAAATATTTCGGTCAACTCCCGATGCGTCCCCTCACCCGATAGCGAAAGATAGACCTCAGTCCAGCAAACCGCGCTCAGGACCGACATGCAACCGGCCGTGAGGTTGACGAAGATGTTGAACGCCAGGCTGTCGAGGCTGCCCTCGCCGGCAAAGGCGGCGGAAAGCCCGCTGACCAGCAGCATGACCAGCAGGAATGGCACCCATATCAGCAGGCCAAGCCCCAGCACGCGCCAGCGATTGCCTTCGGTCAGGCTGCTGCTGCGATGCATCGCCTGGGATACGCCGAGTTCTTCGCGCAGCAGAGCCGGCAACCCGACCGACCAGCGTGCGAACAGGATCATGCCGGGCACGATCAGCAAGATCAGCCCCAACCCGATACCCAGGTTCGACAACAGGCTGAAGCGAAAAGCGGCGCCGAAACGCGGCTTGATCAGGTCATCCCCCAGCTTGAGCTGCAGCGTCTGGTGGGTTGCCAGCACGGCAACGAAGAAAAGTGCTATGTTTCCCGCGATGGAGCCGCCCCGTGACGCATAGGTATCGGCCAGTCCGCCGATCAGTCCCATCGCCAGCGCAACGCCGACATAGCGCCCAAGATTGGCCGTAATGTCAGCTATTGCAGTCGAGACAATCGTTCCGATCTCGATAGGTCGCACAGTTTCGCTCATGCCGATGATACCTTCCCCCCTGAATGCCGATCGATCCGACCGGCCAATTCCATTTCCAACAGCACCGTCTGGACGATCGCGGGCGCGAGGCCGGAAAGGCGAATGATCTCGTCCACCGGCACTGGCGCCGGTCCCAGCAGGTCCGCAACCACCGCCCTGTCCCGCTCCAAGGCATCGCTTGATACCGGTACGCCGGCGAAATCCAGGCTGCCCTGCCGCACCATACGCTGGTCGAGCGGGCCGATCGCCTCGATCACATCGGCGCCGTTCTGCACCAGTGTCGCGCCTTCGCGGATCAGCTGATTGCACCCCTGTGCGCGCGGGTCGAGCGGCGATCCGGGCACTGCCATCACTTCCCGCCCCGCTTCGGCGGCGAGCCGCGCGGTGATCAGCGATCCTGATCGCGGCGCCGCTTCGACCACTACGGTGCCCGTGGCAAGCCCGGCGATGATGCGG
>DATFDS010000154.1:0-7205 GCA_035251955.1 Sphingobium sp.
GTGCAGGCCGCTTGGTCAAGATCGTCAAAACCACTGCTCTTCACTATCTCACAATGGCTAGCCAAACCATTCGTTTCAACGGTCACTTTGATTTTGCTGACCCCTTCTGCATGATTAGCGATAGCCGAAGCGGGATAGTCAGACTGTTTGATCCATTCCGAAGGGTTCCCAATGGAAGCCATGGCTCTCATCAGGCGATTAGCCTTGAGATAAGCTCGACACCGCTTCCGAAAATCGGACGTGTCCTGCCCAGGAGGGGCAATGCATGATCTGAAATGGCCATCGTCGTCGGCAACAAAAAGCGTGCCAACCGGCAAATCGCTCTCTAGCCAACCCGCGCCGTCGTTAGCCGGTTTGAGTGCTGTACCTTGAGCGACCGCTGGAACTGCGGAAAATAGCAGTGACAAAACCGACCATATAGAGAGAACTACTCGTATTTCCATTCGACGCTCCGCCTGTTGAGGCACATTTGGCTGATTCCGAATGGCTTATCAATGGCGGCCTTCCGGTATCAGCAAAGACTTTACTCGTCTTATATTGGTCGCTTTCAGCCGCTGCCCTTTTTGTCGCTGCGCCCGTTTCCATCGTCAGGCATCCGCGCTAGACGGCCCGCATTGAATGCGGCGGTCGCCGCGCCGGCCAATATGAGGAGTCTAACGCGATGTTAACCATGTACGGTATTAAAGCGTGTGACACCATCAAGAAGGCGCGCAATTTCCTGGACAACAGCAGGGCGGCCTACAGCTTCCATGACTATAAGGTGTCGGGGGTCGAGGAGGACAAGCTGCGCGGCTGGGTGGCGGAACATGGGTGGGAGACGATCCTCAACCGCTCCGGCACCACCTTCAAGGCGCTGGATGCGGGCGACAAGGCGCATATCGACGCGGACAAGGCGGTGCTGCTGATGATGGGCAACCCGTCGATGATCAAACGCCCGATCCTGGACCTGGGGGACCGCACCATCGTCGGCTTCAAGGCGACGACATATGAGGACGCTTTGACAGGCGCAAAGGCATGATGGCGGGGAGGATGCTCCGAATTCTCGCCATCCTCCTTTCCACGTTTTTCCAGGTGGCACCCGTGAAGGCCGAACCCCTGATCATCGCCCATCGCGGCGCCAGCGGCGAGCGGCCGGAACATACGCTGGCCGCCTATGAGCGCGCGATCGACCAGGGCGCGGACTATATCGAGCCCGACCTTGTTCTCACCAGGGACGGGGTGCTGGTCGCGCGGCATGAGAATGAGATTGGCGGCACCACCGATGTCGCCGATCATCCCGAATTCGCCGACCGCCGCACGACCAAGATGATCGACGGGCAGCAGCTGAGCGGCTGGTTTACCGAGGATTTTACCCTGGCCGAGCTGCGCACGCTGCGGGCGCGTGAGCGCTTGCCCGAGTTGCGGCCGGCCAACAAGCGGTTCGACGGCCTTTATCCCATTCCGACCTTCGCGGAGATTTTGCAGCTGGTCCGCGCCAAGGAGGCGGAGACGGGACGCAGGATCGGCCTCTACCCCGAAACCAAGCACCCCAGCTATTTCGCCGGCATCGGCCTGCCGCATCAGGCGGCGCTGCTCGACCTGCTGAGCCGCTACGGCTATGTGAGCGAGGGCGATCCGGTCTTCATCCAGTCCTTCGAGGTCGGCAATCTGAAAGCGCTGCATGCCGTGTCGCGGCTGCGCCTGATCCAGCTGGTCGATGCGGAGGGCGGCCCGGCGGATATGCCAGGCACCAGCTATGCCGATATGATGAGCCTGTCGGGGCTGCGCGCCATAGCGGACTATGCGGACGGCATCGGCCCGGCGGCCTCGCTGGTGCTGGCACCGGAGGGCGCGACCGGGCTGGTCGGCCGCGCGCATGATGCGGGGCTGCAGGTGCATGTGTGGACGCTGCGGATGGAAAATAATTTCCTGCCCGCCGCTTTCCAGCGTCCGGAAGCCGCCGACGGCCGGGGCGACTTCGCCGCCTATGCGCGCGCGGTCGCGGGCACGGGTGTGGACGGCCTGTTCAGTGATTTTCCGAAACAGGCGCGCGCCGCGCTGGCTCCCGCGCCCTGAATGGCCGTGGCGACTTGTCAAATCGCTATGGCGAGCGAATAACAGGCAAATGCTCTCGCAGAAGACCCGCTACGCCATCCGCGCGCTTCAGCATCTCGCCGATCGTTACCGCCAGGGGCCCGTGCCCCTGAACGAGATTGCGACGCGGCAGAATATCCCGGCCAAATTCCTGACGGTGATCCTGTCCGAACTGTCGCGCGAAGGGCTGGTGGCAACCCAGCGCGGGCGCGATGGCGGCTATTGGCTGGCGCTGGCGCCGGTGGACGTCAGCTATGGCGATATCGTCCGGCTGACGCGCGGGTCGCTGGCGCTGACGCCCTGCGCCAGCCGCTTCGCCCATGAAACCTGCACCAACTGCCTGCCCGAATCGGAATGCCGGCTGCATCGCGTGATGCTGCGGGTGCGGGACGAGACCGCGAAGGTGCTCGATAGCATCAGCCTGGCGGAGCCCTTCGTCATGGAAGAAACCGGCTAGGCCTTGCGCGCGGCCCACAGCTTCGCCACATCGGCGCGATGACCACGCCTCCGCTCAAAGCCGCGCTGATTCCCGTCACCCCGCTGCAGCAGAATTGCACGCTCTTCTGGTGCACCGCCACCAATCGGGGGGCCTTTGTCGATCCGGGTGGCGACCTGCCGCGCCTGAAGGCCGCTGCCGAGCAGCAGGGCGTGACGATCGAAAAGATATTGGTGACGCATGGCCATATCGACCATTGCGGCGAAGCGGGCATTCTTGCCAGGGAACTCGGCGTGCCGATCGAAGGGCCGCATGAGGCGGATCGCTTCTGGATCGACCGGTTGGGCGAGGATGGCAGCCGTTACGGCGTCAACGGTGAGATATTCGAGCCTGACCGCTGGCTCGACGATGGCGACACGGTCACGGTCGGCAATCTGGAACTGGACGTCTATCATTGCCCCGGCCACACGCCGGGCCATGTCGTGTTCCACCATGCGCCAAGCAAGCTTGCGATCGTCGGCGACGTGCTGTTCCAGGGGTCGATCGGTCGCACCGACTTTCCGATGGGCAATCACCAGCAGCTGATCGACGCGATCACCGGCAAGCTCTGGCCGCTGGGCGGCGACACCGCCTTCGTGCCGGGGCATGGGCCGATGAGCAATTTCGCGCATGAGCGGCGGACCAATCCCTTTGTCGGGGACGCGGTGCTCGGCTGAGGCATCAGCCTCGGACGGCGAGGGCAGGCGGCGCGGGAACCGCGCGCGTCGCGCTATAGGCGACATAGAGGGCGGTGACGGCCAGCGCGGCGGAGATCGTCCAGGTCAGCAGCGCGCCACCCCCGCGCCAGACGGTGGGGTGATCGGCATCCATGCCGAATCCATGCGCGACCCGCGCCAGCACATAGACGAGCGCGCCGGCCCACAGCCAGGCCGGCGATCCGATCGCCAGCTCGACCAGGCCGAACAGGATCAGGATGATCGGCGTATATTCGGTGAAATTGGCATGCGCCCGCATCCGCCGGGCCAACAGGGGATTGCCGCCGTCGCCATGCAGCGCCTTGCCGGACAGGCGAATGCGCGCGCAGCGCAGCGCCAGCCACAGGTTCAACAGGGCGCAGGCGGCGGCGAGCGTCAGCGTGATCGGCAACAACATCGCATGTCTCTCCCAAGGGCTCATGTCGGGCGCAGAATAAGCGGGCGGGGAGGAGGGGCAAGGAAGGACTTGCGCGCTCTTCAAAAAGCGCTATAGGCGCAGGGCTTCGCGATCACCCGGGCCGCATGGTCTGCGGCGCCTGTGGCGTCGGCATCCATCGGATCCTGGCCAGTCGCACAACCAGATTTACTATGGAATAAGGTGCCGACATGGCTGTCCCCAAGAGGAAAACGTCCCCGTCCCGTCGCGGCATGCGCCGCAGCCACGATGCGCTGCGCATCGAAGCGTTCCAGGAATGCTCGAACTGCGGTGAACTGAAGCGCCCGCACAATCTGTGTGACGCCTGCGGCCATTATAACGGCCGCGAAGTCGTTGCCGTCGGGGCCTGACGACACCCTCTCTCCTGAAAAGGTGTCCTAGCAGTGTCCAGCCAGCCGCGAATCGCAATCGACGCGATGGGCGGGGATGAAGGTGTGCGCGTGATGATGGCGGGCGTGGCGCTCGCCCGTCGCCGCCACGAAGGGCTGCGCTTCACCCTGTTCGGGGACGAGACGCGGATCAAGGCCGCGCTCGACAATCATCCCAATTTGCGCGCGGCCTCCGAGGTCGTCCATGCGAGCGACGTTGTCGGCGCCGGCGACAAGCCCAGCGTGGCGATCCGCAAGAAGGCCAGCTCGATGAGCATGGCCATCGCGGCGGTGAAGGCAGGCGAGGCCGGCGCCGCCGTCTCCGCTGGCAATACCGGCGCGCTGATGGCGATGGCGAAGCTGGCGCTGCGCACCATGCCGGGTGTCGACCGGCCCGCTCTGGCCGCGCTGCTGCCGACGCTCGGGGCAAATGACGTCGTCATGCTGGACCTGGGCGCGAACACCGAATGCGACGCGCGCAATCTCGTGCAGTTTGCGGTGATGGGCGCCGCCTATGCCCGCATCGCCCTCGATCTTGAGCGGCCGCGCGTGCGCTTGATGAACATCGGCACCGAAGAGATGAAGGGCACGGAGGAAATCCGCGATGCCGCTGCCATGCTGCGCGCGGCGACCAGCCTGCCTTTCTCCTTCGACGGCTTTACCGAAGGCGACAAGATCGGCCGTGGCGAAGCGGACGTCATCGTCAGCGACGGTTTTTCGGGCAATGTCGCGCTCAAGACGGCGGAGGGCACCGCGCGCTTCGTCACCGACCTGCTGCGCACCGCTTTCACCAGCTCGATCCGGTCGAAGATCGGCTTCTTGATCTCCAAGCCGGCGATGCACCTGCTCAAGCATCATCTCGACCCCAACAACCATAATGGCGCGGTCTTCCTGGGCCTCAATGGCGTGGTGGTGAAAAGCCACGGCAGCGCCAATGACAAGGGCGTCGCCAACGCCGTTCACGTCGCGGCGCGCCTGCTGGAAGAAGATATTACACGGCGCATCGCGGCGGACATGGCGGGCATCGCCTCGCTGTCGGTGAAAGTGTCGAAACAGGAGCTGGGTGCAAAGTGATCCGCAGATCCGTTCTCCTGGGCACGGGGTCCGCCCTGCCGGTCCGCTCGGTCAGCAATGCCGAATTGGCGGAAACCGTCGACACCAGCGACGAATGGATCGTCGGGCGCACCGGCATCCGCAATCGCCACATAGCGGGCGAGGGTGAAACCACGGCCAGCCTGGGGACGGATGCGGCCCGCGCTGCGCTCGATGCCGCCGGCCTGTCGCCGCAGGATATCGACCTCATCATCCTGGCGACCGCCACGCCCGACCAGACCTTCCCCGCCAGCGCGACGCTGGTGCAGGCCGCGCTCGGCATCGACGACTGCGTCGCCTTTGACGTCGCGGCGGTCTGCTCGGGCTTTCTCTATGCCGTGACCGTGGCCGACAGCATGATCCGTTCGGGCGCGGCGCAGCGCGCGATCGTCATCGGCTCGGAAACCTTCAGCCGCATCCTCGATTGGGAAGACCGCACCACCTGCGTGCTGTTCGGCGACGGTGCCGGGGCGATCGTCCTGGGTGCCGAGGAGAGTGCCGACGGCAAGCGCGGTATCCTGTCCTCCAAGCTCCACGCCGATGGCCGGCATAATCAGTTGCTCTATGTCGATGGCGGCCCGTCGACCACGCAGACAGTCGGCAAGCTGCGCATGAAGGGGCAGGAAGTCTTCCGCCACGCCGTCGTCAACCTGGCATCGGTACTGACCGAGGTGATGGAGAGTGCGGGGCTCGATACCGCCGATATCGACTGGCTGATCCCGCACCAGGCCAATGCCCGCATTCTGGACGCGACCGCGCGCAAGCTCAAGCTTTCGCCGGACAAGGTGGTCATGACGGTCGACCGCCATGCCAATACATCCGCCGCATCGGTGCCATTGGCGCTTGACCTCGCCGTGCGCGACGGGCGCATCCGGCCGGGCGACTTGCTGGTGCTGGAAGCGATGGGTGGCGGCTTTACCTGGGGCGCCTGCGTCCTGCAGCTCTGAATCGCTGCCATCCCACCGACTTTGTTCGGATTTTTCCCTCAAGTCATCTTGCAGAATCGCTCGGGTTATCGCAATATTTACTACTATCATCCGGACAGGAACCAACGGGTGAAGGTGGGGACCAAATCGATGACTGGCACAGGCACATTGACGCGTGCGGATCTCGCAGAAAGCGTAAATCGTCACATTGGCCTCTCGCGTGCTGAATCGGCTGCGCTCATCGAGTCCATATTGGAGCATATGTCCGCCGCGCTGGAACGCGGGGAAAATGTGAAGATCTCCAGCTTCGGCACCTTCGTCCTGCGCGACAAGACCGAACGCATGGGCCGCAACCCCAAGACCGGCGTGGAAGTGCCGATCGAACCGCGCCGGGTGCTGACCTTCCGCGCCAGCCAGACCATGCGGGACCGCGTCTCGGCCGCCTGAACCGGGCTTTCCGTCCGATTTTTCCGATGCCGCGACATGGTTGACCTGCGCGCGCCTATGGGTGCAACATCGCGGTCATGGACAAGGCAGAGGGCGCATTCCTGACTATCAGCGAGCTGTCGAGCGAGCTGGGGCTTCCGCAGCATATTTTGCGCTATTGGGAAACACGGTTCCCGCAATTGCGACCGCTGCAGCGGTCGGGCAACCGCCGCTATTATCGGCCCGCCGATGTCGCGCTGGTGCGCCAGATCAACCAGTTGCTGAATGTCGAAGGCTTCACCGTGCGGGGCGCGCAGAAGGCGTTGGCCGATGGCTATGCCGCCGCGGGACAGACTGACCTCGTCGATGGCGAGGTTTCGCCCCAGGCAGACCTGCTGGACCGGCTGGTGGCGATCCGGGCTACCTTGGCGCGCGCCATCGGGGATTAGCCCTGGCCTAATTTATATGAGCCGTGTTTCCGCGAAGGCACTCGAACGAGACAAGTGGCTCGTGAGAGCCCAGCCCCACCCTCTGAACGGGGCTCCTGCTTTCGCAGGAGCACGGGGCTATTGAGTGCAGACCCGCTTCGCAATGGTCGCCGCTACGCTTTCGGGAATGATCGCCGAGGTGGGGTAAGACCGGGTTGCGCCATCTTGTAAGCCGTTCGGTAAATACCACGTCATCGATGGTACG
>DATFDS010000155.1:0-3861 GCA_035251955.1 Sphingobium sp.
ACCGGCATGCCGCCGGGCCGAGCCGATCGCCGGTCGACCCGCACGGGATTGCCGGGATGCGGCGTCCAGGGGCCGCAAAGCCTGTCGGCCCAGGCGACATGGAGATGCGCGATCTTCGTCCATTTGCTGGTCGCCGGCGCATAGAACAGCCACCATCGGCCATTATGCCACAATATACTGGCGTCGACCGGCACGCAGTCGAGTATGATGCGACATTCCGGCCGCCAGTCGGTCAGATCGCCATGATCGCGATACAGCGTCAGCCCGCCGGATCGGTGCGCCTCCGGCAGCATCCACACAGCGCCCTCTCCTGCAAATATCTGCGGATAGGACAGATGCCATGGCTCGCTTAGGCAAAGCCGGCGATCGACCTGGCGCATGGCGCTGTCGAAGGTAAGCGCCTCGATCCTTCCATGCCGGGTGCGATAATCATAATGCTCCGCGAATATATCCAGGCGCCCATCGTCCCGCCGCCACCCGAAGGGGTCCGCCAGAAACTGGAATGGCGGCTCATCGGCCAGCCATGTCACCCGGCCAGCAATACGCCCCTCAGCAACGACCGCCTGTATCGGGCTGGCGACCAGCCCACATCTCCAGATATCCTTCCGCCGTGGCATGCCCGTCGCTACCGCATCTGAGCGGGTAAAGGCAAAATAATCCATGGGCGCCATGAAAATGTCGGAGCGGGCATCCTCCTATCCGATGACGCGTTTCTTCACCCAGCCCCGGCAATCCAGCGGTGCCAGCCGGTCCGGGCTGGCTCCAGGCCGCCATGATCGACGTCACGGCGCTTGGCGGGTTGGTGCGTCGGCGCCAGCTGGGCAGCCCTATGCTGCCTGGTTGCGCGCGCCCTGCAACAAAATCGCACGATCGAGGCTCCATCGGAAACCTTCAAGCCGGGTCCTGACGATCCCCGGCAGGCGCGGCCGGAAGACTGAAGCCGATCTTGAGGCCCGGCCCATTGTCGCCGACTTCCACCCTCCCGTCATGCATCGCGACAATCGCCGCCACCAGATTGAGCCCCAGTCCGTTGCCGGATATTGTCCTGCCCCGGTCCAGCCGCACAAAACGGCGAAAGATCGCGTCATGCTGCTCGACGGGGACGCCGGGTCCATTGTCGCATATCACCACCCTCACAGCCGTGGCGTCCTTCTCCAGCACCAGGTCGATTTGGGTGCCGGGAGGCGTGTGCATCTGCGCATTGTCCAGCAGATTGATGATCGCCTGCGCCAACAATTCATGATCGCCTTGCACGGTCGCCGCTACGGTCACATGGCTGCTTAGCGAGCGGCCACCTTCTGCAACCGCAGGAATGTAGCTGTCGACAATGTCGCTCGTCATTTCCGACAGATCGATCGCGCGGAAACTCGCCTTGCGCCGTCCCCCCTCAATCTCGCTGATCCGCAATATCGCGGCGAACAGCGCAAGCACGCCGTCCGTCTGCTCCAGAGCGGAGGACAGGCGTGCACGCTGGCGTTCCGGTCCCCCCACATCTTCAAGGCTTTCCTCAAGATGGCTCCTCAGGCGAGCCAGCGGCGTCCTCAGATCATGGGCAATATCGCCCGACAACTGGCGCAGATTTTCCAGCAAGCCCGTGATGCGATCCAGCATCCGGTTGAGCGCATGCGCCAGGGCGTCGAATTCATCGCCCGTGCCGCTTTCAGGCACGCGGCGGCGGATATCTCCCGCCATGATCCTGTCGGCCGCGCCGCTGATCCCGGCGAGCCGCCGCCGAAGATAGGCTCCCAGCAAAAGCGCTCCTGACAGGCTGAGCAGCAGGATCACCGCGAAGGCGGCCAGGAAGATGCCGCCCAGCATGCCATCGACCCGTTCGACGACGGAGCGGTCCGCGCCGACCACCAGCCGCGTTCCGTCATCCAGATCGACGGTCCAGGCGCGGGCCACGTCCGGCCCCTCCAGCGGGTCCTGGAAATCAAGATCGCTCCATCCCGTAACGGGCCGCCGCGCATGGAGCCCCCCGGAGATGCGCCGACCGTCCCGCGCGAACACCGCGTAGAGCAGTTCATTGGTGGCGTTCCCCGCCTCCCGCTCGCCAATCGCGAAGTTCAGGCCTTTCTGACCTTCCAACCGATATTCGGCGACAAGCGCGCCGCTGTCCTCGATGATCTGCGCCTCAAGCTGTCGCATGAAGGCGGCATGGGCGAAGAAAATGACCGCCACGCCCAGCGCGGCCGTCGCCATAGCGAACCCCAGGGCATAGACCAGCGCGATCCGATAGGCGGCGCTACGCAGGAAATTAGCCATGCATGACGAGCCGGTATCCAACATTGCGTACCGCCTCGATCGTGACGGGCACACCGCTGTCCGCCAGTTTCGATCGCAGCCGGCTGACATGCGTTTCCACGATGCTGGTTTGCGGGTCGAAGGTGAAACCCCAGATCCGCTCCAGCAGCATCGCGCGCGTGACCGCCTCGTCCGAATGGCGCATCAGTTCCTCCAGCAGGCGCATCTCCCGCGGCTGCAGCGCCACCCGCTGCCCCTTGTAGCGCAGATCGCGCCGCAAGAGGTCCAGCGTCAGGTCCCCTTCCTCGATCATCGAACCGGCCTCCGACGCCTGCGCGCGCCGCGTGATCGCCTGCAGCCGCGCCAGCAGTTCGCTCATGGCGAAGGGCTTGCCGACATGATCGTCCGCCCCGGCTTCGAGGCCTTCCACCCGGTCCTCGATACCGTCAAGCGCTGTCAGCAGCAGCACCGGAACCCCTTTCCCCGCCCTGCGCCACCGCCGCAGCAGTTCCAGTCCCGACATCCCGGGCAGCAGCCGGTCCAGGAGCACGGCATCGAAAGCGACGTTCCCGATAGCCTCGTCCGCCAGCTCGGCGTTTCCGACCATGTGTGTGTGATGTCCTGCCCGGCGCAGCCCATTGTCGATGAACAGCGAGAGGTCCGGATCGTCCTCTACAACCAATATGTGCAATGTCTGGCTCCATTCGCGACCGCACCCCGAATGTAGAAGCCCGGCTGCTGAGTGAAAACCTTACATTTCCCCACACTTCAAACTGTCATCGAAGCGTTACTGATCCGTCATGCCGTCCCCATAGCGGGTCCCGCAATGCCGCAATGGCCGAAAGGGGACGAACAATGACCATCATCATGCTGCGCCGCGCACTTCTGCTCGGCTCGATCGCGACCGCTCCATTCATCGCCGTCCATGCCGCTGCGATGGCCGCTGAGACACCCGCCGGCGCAGAGGCAGCCGCTGCCGAGCAGGGCATTGCCGAAGGTTCCAACATACTGGTCACCGCGACGAAGGTGAACGAGATCGCGCCCGTCACCGCCTCGCTCCAGACGACGCAACCGCAGGCGATCATCTCGCGCTCCTTCATCGAGGATTCGCTGCCCGCCACCGCCGATTTCAACCAGATCGCGCTGATTTCGCCCAGCGTTTCCAACTTCGGCGGCGTCAATGGCGCGGGCCTTTCGGAATCCAAGGCGCAGATCCGCGGCTTTCAGGATGCCGAATATAACATCACCTATGACGGCGTGCCCTTTGGCGATACCAACGATCCCTCCCACCACAGCAACACCTTCTTCCCGTCGAACACCATCGAAACGCTCGTGGTCGATCGCGGCCCCGGCAACGCCTCCAATCTCGGCATCGCGACCTTCGGCGGAAGCATGAACCTCTTCTCCCGCGCGACCCGAGAGGATGCGAGCGCGGAGCTGAAGGGGAGCTACGGCACCTGGAACACCTGGCTGGCGCGCGCGGTGCTTCAGAGCGGATCGATCGATGCGCTGGGCGGGACGCAGGTCATGCTGTCGGGCCAGCATATCGAATCCGATGGCGCCCGCACCTACAGCCCGTTCAAGTCGAACAACATCTTCGGCAAGGTGATGATCCCG
>DATFDS010000156.1:0-4013 GCA_035251955.1 Sphingobium sp.
AAAAGGACGCCGCCCGTCATGGGGGCGGGTACGCCGGTCGTGCCGGGAAAGCTGATCGGCAAGGCCTTCAGGTGACGGACCGCCATGTAAGCGAAACCCTGGGCCTCCAGCGCGTCTCCATCCCAACCCAGATCATCGACCGCGTGGACGCCCGCGCCGGTGCGGGCGGCCAGCATCCGCATCAGCGTGGCATTGTGCCGGCCGCCGCCGGCGACATAGATGCGCGCGGGGCGCTCGGCCAGATGATCGATGCCGCGGGCAACCGCCGCCGCGGAAAAAGCGGTCAGCGTCGCGGCGCCGTCTTCCAGTGACAGGCCACGGGCCGCATCGATCGTGAAGGCCTCGCGGTCAATGCTCTTGGGCGGGGGGAGCGCGAACCAGGGATCGGCCATCATCGCCGCCAGTCGCTGCTCATCCACTTTGCCCCGCGCCGCCGTGGCGCCGCCCGCGTCGAAGGCGCCGCCGCCATGCGTCTGCATCCAATTGTCGATAAGGCCGCTCGCCATGCCGGTGTCGAAGGCCGTGATCTCACCATCGGAGGCGATGGCCGTGATGTTGGCGACCCCGCCCAGGTTCAGGATGGCAACCGGCTTGGGCAAGTCATGCGCCAGCGCGCGGTGATAGACCGGAAGCAGCGGCGCGCCCTGCCCCCCCGCTGCGACATCCGCGCTGCGCAGGTCGCCGACGACCGGAATGCCGAAGGCGCCGGCAAGCGCCGGGCCGTCGCCGATCTGCCAGGTCCAGCGCCTTTCCGGCCGGTGCGCGACGGTGTGGCCGTGAAAGCCGATGACGCCGATATCGTCGATCACGTGGCCGCTGCGCGACAGCATGTCGGCGATCGCCTCGACATGGAGTTGGGTCAGTTCCTGCTCGACCGCCTGGATCAGCGGCTCGAAGCCAGGCTTGTCCATCGCCATGGCGCGCTGGCAGGCTTCGGCGAGGCGCAGGCGGAAGCCCTGCATGTACGGCATGGCGTGGAAGGCAAGGCCCCTGGCTCCGCCCTCCCCATCGGTTTCTATCAGCGCGGCGTCGATGCCGTCGCGCGAGGTGCCTGACATCAGGCCGATTGCCAGCATGGGTTGGCTATTGGTCATGCGTGATCCTTCCGCTCCAGCCCCAATCTGTGGGGCGAAATGAATCCTGAAACAAGTTCAGGATGACGTTGTCGCACCGCGATGCTAAGGGCGCCGGCACCATGACCAGCTACACGTCCGATCTGCTCCGCCTGCTCGAAGCGCGCGGCTACATTCACCAGCTGACCGATGCGGAGGGGCTGGATGCCCTGGCCGCCAAGCAGATCGTGCCGGGCTATATCGGCTTCGACCCCACGGCCCCTTCTCTGCATGTCGGGCATCTGGTGTCGATCATGATGCTGCGCCAGTTGCAGAAGGCCGGACACAAGCCCATCGTGCTGATGGGCGGCGGCACCGGCAAGATCGGCGATCCGAGCTTCAAGGACGAGGCCCGCAAGCTGCTGACCACGGACCTGATCGCGGAGAATGTCGCGAGCATCAAACGGGTGTTCGAGCGGTTCCTGACCTTCGGCGACGGACCGACCGACGCGATCATGCTGGACAATGCCGAGTGGCTCGACAAACTGGAATATATTCCGTTCCTGCGGGACATCGGGCAGCATTTCTCGGTCAATCGGATGCTGAGCTTCGATTCGGTGAAGCTGCGGCTGGATCGGGAGCAGTCGCTGAGCTTCCTTGAGTTCAACTATATGATCCTTCAGGCCTATGACTTCCTGGAGTTGTCGCGGCGGTCGGCTTGCCGGTTGCAGATGGGCGGATCGGATCAGTGGGGGAATATCGTCAACGGCGTCGAACTGGCCCGGCGCGTGGACGGGACGCAGGTGTTCGGGCTGACCACGCCGCTGCTGACCAACGCGGACGGGACCAAGATGGGCAAGACCGTGGGCGGCGCGGTGTGGCTCAACGAAGACCAGCTTTCAAGCTACGATTATTGGCAGTTCTGGCGGAATACCGCCGACGCCGACGTCGCGAACCGGTTGCGGCTGTTCACCGACCTGCCGATGGATGAGGTGGAGCGCCTGGCCGGGTTGCAGGGCGCGGAGATTAACGAGGCGAAGAAGATCCTCGCCAATGAGGCGACCGCGCTATGCCGGGGGGCCGAGGCGGCTGCCCTGGCGGCGGAGACGGCGCGCAAGACATTCGAGGAAGGCGCTTCGGACGCCAATCTGCCGACCGTCAGCATCGGCGCCGAGGGGCTGAACGTCGTTCAGGGCACCACGGCGCTCGGCTTTGCGGCGTCCAACAAGGAAGTGCGGCGGAAATTGGCCGAAGGCGCGATACGGGTGAATGGCGAGGTGGTGAGCGATCCGGCGCTGACTTTGAAGCCCGGCGACAAGCTGAGCTTCGGCGCAAAGAAACATGGGTTAGTAACTGCTTGAAATATTAGAGGGTTAAACCTCTCTTTACCAAGGCGATTAGGGAAGGTTGCACCTTCCTGCCCTTAGTCTTTGCGCATGCCTTCCACGCTCGCCAGCCTCGCCCATGTCGCCCAGTCTCGCGATCCTGCAGGCAATCAGCGACGGGCGCCGCGCATATTGGTCGATATGGTCAGCCACATCGTGTCGCATGGCCGAACCTATGGCGTCCGGATCATCAACATCTCGGCCCTGGGGCTGATGTGCCGGACAGACGCGCAGGTGATGATCGGCGAGCGGATTTTCATATGGCTGCCCGTGATCAAGGATGTGCAGGCCGAGGTTCGTTGGGCCGAAGATAGCCGCATCGGCGTGGAGTTCCGTGCACCGATCGAACCGGGCGTCTATGACGAGATGCTGCGGCTCATCCCGCGGCGGCAGACGGCCTGGTAAAGCCCTCCCCCGCTTCAAGGCGGTGGCGCGAACGGACCAGCGCTTGCGGCATTTCCTGGCGCAGATATTGTATCATCGCTTCGCGCACTTCGCAGCGCAGGTCGAAGGCCATGCCGGCATTTCGGGCGCTCAGCAGCCCCCTGAGTTCGAGCGCGTCGGCGCGGTGGTCGGTGACTTGCAGGATCGCGACCCGGCCGTCCCAACGGCTGTTGGATTTGACCGTTTCGATAAACCTGGACCGGATCGGTTCTATATCGGTGGCAGGATCGACATAAAGGAAGACGGTGCCGAGCAGGTCCGACGTTTTGGTCGTCCAGTTCTGAAAGGGCTTTTCGAGGAAATAGGAAACGGGGACGATCAGGCGACGGTCGTCCCAGATGCGGACCACGACATAGGTCAGCTTGATATCCTCGATGCGGCCCCATTCGCCTTCCACGATGACGACATCGTCCAGCCGGACGGGTTCGGAAAAAGCCATCTGGATGCCGGCGATCAGGTTCTTGAGCGCGGGTTGCGCGGCGGCGCCGACGGCGAGACCCGCGAGGCCTGCCGACGCCATCAGCGTGACGCCCACGGTGCGGACGCCGGGGATCATGACCAGCATCAGCGAGAGGATGAGGAAGCCGATGACGAACTGCGCCACCCGGTAGAGGATACGGATGCGGGTGTGCTGGCGACGGGCCTGGAGATTATCCTCCACGGTGATGTCGCTGCGGCGTTCGAGGACGATGCGACCCGCGCGCATCGCGGCGAAGACCAGCCAGCCGACAAGCCAGATGAACAGCATTTTCGAGCCGATCGACCAGATGGCCTCGACATTGGGGCTGAAGGTCAGGGGCTGGATGCCTGCGGCCAGCGTCATCAGAACGATGATCCAGCGGGTCGGCTGGTAGAGGGCGGGAAGGACGATCGGCTCGATCCTCATGCGGCGGGCCATGCGGGTGCCTATCCAGTAAGCGAGCCAGTGCAGCAGGAAGGCGACGATGACCGAAACCGCGATGAAGATCGCCGCCATCGGCGTGATATGGTGCAGGCTGATGTCCGATTGCATGGATTTGCAACGGCTTGGTGGCGGGATGGTTTCGCGGATGCAGCAATTCGTCTGGATGAAACGTGCTCCTGCGAAGGCAGGAGCACGTCAATTCTATCCGCTTCTTAGCAAGCCTACCGC
>DATFDS010000157.1:0-3150 GCA_035251955.1 Sphingobium sp.
GCATCGGGAGGGTACAAGGTCGCGCCGACGATCAGCACGCCGGCGGATGTCACCAACCCGGCCAGCTATATATATTATCCGTTCAACATCGCGCCCAAGAACAGCAAGGACTGGGACAGCTATGCCCGGCTGGATGTCGGCCGCGATCTCGACGGCATCCTTACCAAGATCCAGGCCGGTGGCGAATATCACTGGCGCAAGCGCGATTATTGGCGCCGTGACTTCACGGTGAACATCGCCGGCAACCCGCCCATCTCGCAAGTCGTGCCGGGCGGCTATGAAGCGCTGCCGTTCGACGATTTCCTGTCGGGTGTGTCGGGCAATATTCCACGCCGCTGGGCGGTGCCGATCACCAGCGCCTTCTACGACACTCTCTTCACCGACGCGATCGCCAATGCGCCGCTCAGCGCCGGGGACCGGCGCGCATCCTATGTCGTCACGGAAAAAATCTTCGGCGGCTATGTCCGCGCCGACTATGCCTTCCCGCTGGGCGGCATCGACATCAGCGGCAATTTCGGTGTGCGCTACGTCCATACCGATCAGGTGGCGAGCGGAACGCTGACGCTGGGCACGACGCCCACGCCCGCCAGCTTCCCGCGGAAGTTCAACAACTGGCTGCCCAGCTTCAACCTGCGCGCCGAGCTGACATCGACCCTGATCGGCCGCCTGGCCGCCAGCCGCGTGCTGACGCGCCCGAATATGACGCAGACCGCACCGCAGATCAGCGTGTCGACCGATGCGCCGACCGCCAGCGGCGGCAACCCCGATCTGAAGCCGTTCCTGGCGACCCAGTTCGACGGTTCGCTGGAATGGTATTTCCGTCCCAACGCGTCGCTGACCGGCGCTGTCTTCTACAAGAAGATGGACGATTATATCACCGCGCGGAACGTCAACATCGACATTCCGGGCCGTGGCACGGTGTTGCTGAGTACCCAGGTCAATGGCGGCGACGCCAAAGTCTACGGTGTCGAGGCTGCCTATAATCAGGTGTTCGACTTCCTGCCCGAACCGTTCGATGGGCTCGGCTTTCAGGCGTCCTACACCCATACGTCGGTTCGTTCCAACTACACCGCCGGTGCGCGCCCGATCGTCAACCAACTGATCGGCTTGTCGAAGAACAGCTACAACCTAGTGGGTTTCTACGACAAGGGGCCGATTTCGGCCCGGCTGTCCTATGTGTGGCGCGGCCGTTACCTGTCGGGCAACGGCAGCACGACGCAAACGGAAGCCTATGTGGCGCCGTTCGGCTCGCTCGACGGCAACCTGTCCTTCCGCATCCTGCCCAAGACGCTGCTCAGCCTCGAAGGGATCAACCTCGCGGGGGCGAAGGCCTATTCCTACAATGGGATCAAGCAGCGCTATAACGAGATACAATATTATGGGCGCACCTTCCTGTTCGGCGTCCGGACGGAATTCTGATGCGTGGAATTGCTCTGATCGCTGCCGTTGCCACCGCCGCGCCGATCCTTGTCGGCGCAGCGGAGCCGACGCCCAAACCACTCGCAATGAACGACATCCAGGTCGTGGGTTCGCACAATAGCTTCAAGGCGCGAATCCCGACCGCCGTGATGGCCAGGATCCGGGAGATGGAGCCAAGGCTGGCTGATGGCCTCGATTATTATCATCTGCCATTGGCACAACAGTTGGATGCCGGTGTCCGCCAGCTTGAACTGGATATTTTCGCCGATCCGCAAGGCGGGCGCTATGCCAGTCCCAAAGGCGAAGAGTGGGCGCGCCAGGCGGGAGAAAAGACGGGCTTTGATCGCGCGGCGATGGCGAAGCCAGGGTTCAAGATTTTCCATATCCCCGACATCGACTATCTCAGCACCTGTGCGACCCTCGCCCAGTGCCTGCGTGAAGTCGATAGCTGGT
Source organism: Sphingobium sp. (assembly GCA_035251955.1). Lineage (GTDB taxonomy): Bacteria > Pseudomonadota > Alphaproteobacteria > Sphingomonadales > Sphingomonadaceae > Sphingobium. The sequence goes on from DATFDS010000157.1 coordinate 1,873, forward strand.
CGCGCGCGCATCCTGATCATCTGCCGATCATGATCACCCTCAACGCGGCGGATACGCCGTCGAACCGACCCGGCATCAGCAATCCGTTACCGCTGGACGACAAGGCGCTGCTCGATGCGCTTGATGCGGAGATAAGGGCGGTCCTGCCGGGCAAACGGCTCATCACCCCGGACGAAGTTCGCGGCAACGCGTCGACGCTGCGGGATGCGGTGCGGACGCATGGCTGGCCCAGCCTTGATGCGGCGCGAGGGCGCATCTACATCCTGCTGGATGTGCGCAATGCCGTATCGAACGTCTATCGCGCTGGACATCCCTCGCTTGCGGGACGGGCGATGTTCGGCTGGTATCCGGACGGCGAACCGGAATCCGTCATGCAGATCGTACAGGATCCCCTGGTCGATGGCGCGAAGATCCGGGACTGGGTGAAGCAGGGCGTGACCGTCCGCACTCGCACCGACGCCAACACGGTGGAGGCCCGCGCCCATGACTATGCCAAGGCGCAGGCGGCGATGGCCAGCGGCGCACAGGCGGTCAGCACCGACTATTATCCCGGCGCGCCTGATCCCCTGAACAAGGGCTTCTCGGTTACGCTGCCGGGTGGCGCGATGGCGCGATGCAGCCCGGTGAGAATTGCCGACGAACGTTCATGTCCGCATCTTCACCGCTAGTCTTCCTTATCTGGACAATTCGTCGAGGTCCGACACGCCCAGTTCGCGCATCCGCTGGCCGTTGAGCGCCGATATGGTGATCGGCATGTCGATCGCGCGCTGCTCGATCTTCTGCGCGGTTACATGGATTTCCTCGGCGTTCGGGCTATTTGCAGCCGCTTCGGATGCGGCGGGCGAGGTTGCCGCCTGAGAGCGCCCCTATCAGCCCGGGTGATTTCCTCTCCACGCGAGACTGGCGAACCAGCAGAGAATGGCGCCACTGGCGGGTGGGCCGATCATGCCGATCAGCCAGATGGTACTGGTCGCCAATGGCTGTTCAAAAAGGCCCAGAAACAACCCGATCGCCAGGATATTGCATGCCAGGGCGAATTTGGATGCCGCCGTCAGGATCGTAATTCCCAGCGCTCCACCCCCGGGCACGACCGCGATCGTATCCGCGGCGGCGGCCCAGCCGATCATTCCCGCGCCCCCATTGGCGCAACCGAACAGCGCCGCCGCCGCGAATGCGGCCGCCATGTTATGTGCGCCCAGCGTGTAGAAGCCCGCCCCGCTGACGACGATGAGCACAAGCGCGCAGCGCAAGGCGCTCGCGCGTGAAAATCGATCGCTG
>DATFDS010000158.1:0-4538 GCA_035251955.1 Sphingobium sp.
GGACTATCAGGAGCCGCGCTATCGGAGCCCCAGCTTCCTGCTGGTCGGCAACGAGGCGCAGGGCCTGCCCGAAAGCTATGAGGCGGAATGCGACCTGCTGGTCAAGATGCCGATGCTGGGCAAGGCCGACAGCCTGAACGCCGCGGTTGCCTGTGCGGTGATGGCCTATGAACTGCTGAACCAGAAGCGAAGAAGCTAGAGCAGGATGACGTTAGATGGATTCAAGTTGCCTCCGTTCGTTTCGAGCGAAGTCGAGAAACAGCAAGAACTGCGCTTCCGTTTCTCGACTTCGCTCGAAACGAACGGATCAAGGTAAAGTCATCCTACTCTAGAGGATCGTCGTTCCCGCGACCCGAAGGGCGGCGCAGCCAACGCGGGAACCCATCTCCCGGCCTTGCGGCAGAGGATAACGCCGGAGATGGATCCCCGCCTTCGCGGGAATGACAAGATGGAATTGAGCGACGGGGGGAGAAGACGTGACACAGACAAGCGGGATCGGCGCGATGCTGCGCCATAAACGGGTGCTGGCGGCCAGCCTGATCGGCACGGCGGTCGAATTTTACGACTTCTATATCTATGCGACGGCCGCCAGCCTCGTCTTCGGGCCGCTTTTCTTCCCCGCCTCCTCCCCTTCCGCGCAACTGCTGGCGGCCTATGGCAGCCTCGCCCTCGCCTTCTTCGCCCGCCCGTTGGGCGCGGCGGTGTTCGGCCATTATGGCGACCGCATCGGGCGCAAGGCGACACTTGTCACCTCGCTGATGCTGATGGGCGGGTCGACCCTCGCGATCGGCTTTCTGCCGACCTACCAGATGATCGGCTGGTGGGCGCCGCTGATCCTGTGCGTGCTACGCTTCGGCCAGGGCTTCGGCCTGGGCGGCGAATGGGGTGGCGCGGCTTTGCTCGCGGTAGAGAACGCCCCGCCCGGATGGCGCGCGCGGTTCGGCATGTTTCCGCAATTGGGCGCGCCGGTCGGCTTTCTCGCCGCCAATGGGCTGTTCCTGATCCTGGGTGTCTTCCTTACCGACAAGGACTTCTTCGCCTGGGGCTGGCGCCTGCCCTTCCTGGGCAGCGCGGTGCTGGTGTTCCTGGGCCTGTGGGTCCGGCTCAAGCTGACCGAAACACCCGAATTCGCCGCAGCGCGGGCCGAAGCCCCACCGCCCGCCCTGCCGCTCGGCACCTTGCTGACCAGCCATCTGGGCGCGGCCATTGCGGGAACCTTCGCGGTTGTCGCCTGCTTTGCGGTCTATTATATCGCCACCGCCTTTGCGCTGGGCTACGGCACGACGACGCTCAAGATCGATCGCGAAACCTTCCTCGCGATCCAGCTCGGCGCGATCCTGTTCATGGCCGGCAGCATCGTCATCGCCGGCTGGTGGGCGGACAGGACCAGTCCGACCCGCGTACTGGTCGCCGGCTGCATCGGCACGGTGGCGATGGGGCTGATCTTCGGCCCCGCCATGGGCACTGGGCAATTGCTGCCGATCTTCCTGATCTTGAGCCTCGCGCTGTTCCTGATGGGCTTCGTCTACGGGCCGCTCGGCGCCTATCTGCCGCACCTCTTCCCGGTGCAGCTGCGCTATACCGGCGCGTCCTTCGCCTTCAACCTGGGCGGGATCATCGGCGGCGCGCTGGCGCCGATCGTGGCGACCTGGCTGATCCAGGTGCAGGGCGTCGCGTTGGTCGGCCTCTACATGTCGGCAGCGGCGGCGATCAGCCTCGGCGGGCTTTGGTTCACGAGCCGGAGCCCGCGCTGACGCGCGCATTCTCACCCGTCATTCCCGCGAAAGCGGGAACCCATCTCCCAACCTCGCATCCAGAACTACACCAAGGAGATGGATCCCCGCCTGCGCGGGGATGACGAAGTTGGGGGGGGGGGAATTTGACTTAGTTTCTATCAGCAATCCAGCGACGGAGAATAATGGCGCCAGCGCCTACCATCGCGGCCATCGCCGCCGGAAGCCCCCGCATGTGAGAAGAACCGCCATAGCGAACAACCAACCGACAACAGATAAACGCCTCTCTGTTTTGTCTCTCGGCCACATCATGTCGATGATATCGAAATCAGATTGTTCCGCAAATGGTCGCAAACAGCCCGAACAGAAAAAGGCGGCGCTCCATCGGAACGCCGCCTCCTTTTCCATCCCGTCAGCGACAGGAACCGAAGATCACCCCTCGCTGCGCACGTCGCGGCGCTCGGCGATGCGAGCGCGCTTGCCGGTGCGGCCGCGCAGATAATAGAGCTTCGCACGACGCACGACACCGCGACGGACGACGGTGATCGAATCGATGTTCGGCGAATAGAGCGGGAAGACGCGTTCCACACCCTCACCGAACGAAATCTTGCGCACGGTGAAGTTGCTGCCCATGCCCTTGTTGGAGCGGGCGATGCAGACGCCTTCATAATTCTGGACGCGGCTACGGTCGCCTTCGACGACCTTCACGCCGACGCGCAGCGTGTCACCCGGACGGAAATCCGGAATATCCTTGGCGAGGGCCGCAATGTTTTCGGCCTCGATCTGCTGGATCAAGTTCATGACTCAAGTCCTATTCTTCGCGTTGCGCACCAGAGGGCGGCTGGTCCCGAACGCCGACATGACGTTCCCAAAGGTCCGGCCGCCTTAGCCGTGTGTCCTCTTCCGCCCGTTGTTTCCGCCAGGCGGCGATCTTCGCATGATCCCCCGATCGCAACACTTCAGGGATCGTGCGCCCTTCCCATGTCTGGGGTCGGGTATAGTGCGGATATTCGAGAAGGCCGCTTTCGAAGCTCTCTTCATCCCCACTGGAAGCGGCGCCCATTACCCCGGGAAGCAGCCGAATGCAAGCATCCAGCAGCATCAGCGCGCCCATCTCTCCGCCGGAGAGGATGATGTCGCCCATGCTGATTGGTTCGACCGGGCGAGCCTCGAAAATCCGCTCGTCAAAGCCCTCGAACCGGCCGCACAGGATGGTCGCGCCGGGACCGGCGGCGAGTTGGCGGATACGGCCCTGCGTGATCGGCGCGCCGCGCGGCGTCATGGCGATGACGGGCAGGTCAGGCGCCTTGTCCAGCGCATGATCGATGGCCTTGGCCAGAATGTCGGCGCGCAGCACCATGCCCGCGCCGCCGCCCGCCGGCGTATCGTCGACCGTGCGATGCCTGTCCGTGGCGAAGTCGCGGATGTGGATGGGATCGCAGGCCCATTTTCCCTCGGCCAGCGCCCGCCCGGCCAGCGAGACACCCAGCGGCCCCGGAAACATCTCCGGATAGAGCGTCAATATCTGCGCGCGAAAGCTCATGCCTTGCGCGCCTTGAGCCATGCCCCGGCCATGCCGCCCAGCAACGCCACCGCGCCGCCGAGCATCAGCGCAATGCCGATGGCGCGCAGCAGGTCGGCAAAGGGCCGGTCGGGCTGGATCAGCGCGGGAAGCAGAAACAGCATCGGAATGGGAATGACCAACGCCAGCGCCGCGCCGATCTTCAAGCCGCGCGACCAGGGCATGGCGAACAGCCGCCAGCCAGCAGCGACCATCAGGAGAAGATAGAGAGAGGCTAGAAGTTTGGGCATGGCTCTCGCACGTTCAGATCAGATGCTGTCGTGCTCCTGCGAAGGCAAGAGCACGAAGTTCCATGCTTTATGTAGCGCGATCGATCAAATGGCGAAGGCCGTCTCAATCACCACCCGTTCATCCGCGATCGTGACCGCATGGATCGGCGCCATGAAGCGCTTGCCCTTTTTCCCATCGACCGCTGGCCGCTCGACTTCGATGATATCGCCCGCACCGAAATTCTCGACCGCGACGATCGTGCCCAGCGCTTCGCCGTCGCTGGAAAAGCAGGGCAGTCCGATCAGGTCGGCGTGATAATATTCGCCTTCCGCCAGCGGAGGCAGAGCGGACCGGGGCACGGTAAGCTCGGTGCCGCGCAGCGCTTCGGCCGCGCTGCGATCACCGACTTCGGCGAAGCGCGCGACGGCGCCGTTCGGGCCGGGGCGCACCGACTTCAAGGTCAGTGTGCGCCCCGCCGCATCGAAGCTCCCATAGGATTTCAGGGCTTCAGGCCCCTCCCCGAAGAGCTTCAGGCGAACGTCGCCCGCCACCCCATGCGCGCCGATGATGACGGCGAGAGTGACGGGCTTGTCGGCACTCATGCCTCCCCTCCCTTCCAGGGAGGGGATTGAGGGGTGGGTGCGAGCGAAGCGAGCCTGCGGCCCGCTTTACCCACCCCAACCCTCGACGGGAGGCACGTGCCTCCCTTCGACTTCGAAGGGAGGGGCTTCTTCATATCAGCCTTCAGCCTGCTCTTCAGCAGCGGCTTCGGGAGCAGCTTCTTCAGCAGCCGGAGCGGCTTCTTCCACGGCCGGAGCGGCAGCGGCTTCAGCGGCGGCGGCCTTGGCGGCTTCGGCCGCCTCAGCGGCTTCCGCAGCCTTGGCGGCGCGGTCTTCGGCACGATCCTTGGCCTTCTGACCCGGCTCGGCCTTCTTCGGGTTGTTGCGGACGGCGCGTTCCTTCACGCCCGCGGCGTCGAGGAAGCGGGCGACGCGGTCGGTCGCCTGCGCACC
>DATFDS010000159.1:0-9023 GCA_035251955.1 Sphingobium sp.
GGACTATCAGGAGCCGCGCTATCGGAGCCCCAGCTTCCTGCTGGTCGGCAACGAGGCGCAGGGCCTGCCCGAAAGCTATGAGGCGGAATGCGACCTGCTGGTCAAGATGCCGATGCTGGGCAAGGCCGACAGCCTGAACGCAGCCGTCGCCTGCGCGGTGATGGCCTATGAACTGCTGAACCAGAAACGAAGAAGCTAGAGCAGGATGACGTTAGATGGATTCAAGTTGCCTCCGTTCGTTTCGAGCGAAGTCGAGAAACAGCAAGAACTGCGCTTCCATTTCTCGACTTCGCTCGAAACGAACGGATCAAGGTAAAGTCATCCTACTCTAAGCCCACCCCTAACCCCCTCCCGCCAGCGGGAGGGGGGAATATGTCCGCTCCTGGCCGAAACCTCTCACTTCACCAACGCCGCCAGCACTGCCCGCAATCCCCACTCATCCGCCCGGCTTCCCACCCGCGGGGCGCCATAGCTGCGGCATTCCAGGCAGTCGGCCCGCACACCCGCGCCGCTCGCCAGCGCGCGCACGTCAGCAATCGCCTGCATCGCCCAGCGCCGCTGCACCATCGCCTGTCGGCTCAGCATGTCGCGGGGCGCGCCGGCGTCATCCTCATCCTCGCGTTCCATCATCGACTGGAGGAACTCGGCGAACTTGTCCGGCTCCTTCTCGATCCAATAGGGCTTGGCCTTGCGCGGCTCGATCTTCGCGATTTTCGCCGCCTCTGCAACAGCCTCTTCCAGCCCGCCGAAACGATCGACCAGGCCGATCTGCCGCGCCGTGCCGCCGTCCCACACGCGCCCCTGCGCGATGGCGTCGATCTGCTGCGGCGTCTTGCGCCGGGCCTTGGACACCAGCCCGACGAAGCGGCCGTAAATATCCTCGACCCCCATCTGCATAATCCGGTCGAATTCGGGCGTGGTGCCCCCGGCGATATCGGGCTGTCCCGACAGCGGCGTCGTGCGCACGCCGTCGGTGGTGATTCCCATTTTCGCCAGCGTGCCCTCAAAGCTCGGAATGATGCCGAACACGCCGATCGATCCGGTGATCGTATCCGGCTCGGCAAAGATCAGGTTGGCAGGCGTCGCCACCCAATAGCCGCCGCTCGCCGCGACATTGCCCATCGACACGACCACCGGCAGTCCCTCGGACCTGGCCTCCATGATGGCGCTGCGGATCTTTTCCGATGCCATCACCGACCCGCCGGGCGAATCGATGCGCACGACCAGCGCCTTCAGGTCCTTGTCAGCCAACGCCTTGCGCAGCAGCGTCGATATGGTGTCGCCCGCCGCCGTGCCCGGACCGGCTTCGCCGTCGACGATCTCGCCCGCGATCGTGAGGATGCCGATCTGGCCGCCATTGGCGGGCTTGTTCGCCTTCATATAGCTGCGAAGGTCAACCGTCGCGAAGTCGCCCGCGCGCTCGGTGGGCGCGTCGCCCGCGACCTGCGCCACCCGCGCACCGAACGCCGCCTCGTCGCCGATCTTGTCGATCAGCCCCGCCCGCAGCGCCGCCTGCGCCAGATTGCCGCCGCTCGCCTCCGCCGCGGCTGCGGGATTGCCGGCATAGGCGGCGATCCGCGCCTTGGGCCGGGCCTTGCCCACTTCTTCCTGCCAGTCCTGCCATAGCGCATCGGCGAGCGCCTGATTGGCCTGCCGCGCCTCGGGCGACTGGTCGGAGCGGGTGAAGGGTTCGACGAAGCTCTTGTAGGTCCCGACGCGATACACATGGGTGTTGACGCCCAGCTTGTCGATCAGCCCCTTATAATAGAGCCCCGATCCGCCGCGTCCGATGATCGCGACGCCGCCCAGCGGATCGAGCCACGTTTCGCTCGCATGGGCAGCCAGCTGGTAGCTGTCGTCGCTATAGATGGTGGCATAGGCGAACACCGGCTTCTTCGCCGCGCGCACCGCGTCCAGCGCCTTGCCGACCCGTGCCAGCGCAACCTGCCCGCCGCCGGCAAAGCCGTCCAGGTTCAGCACCACGGCCTTCACCTTGCCGTCGTCCTTCGCCGCCTCCAGCGCGGCGACGATGTCGGCCAGCCGATATTCCTTCATCTGCGGTCCGGAACCGGTGAGCAGGCTCAGCGGATCGACCTCCGCCGGCTGCTCGACGATCGTGCCTTCCAGCTTCAGCAGCAGCGCGCCGCTGCTCACGCTCGCCGCCGGCTTGGGCGACCAGGACAGGGCGGCATAGAGCAGCCCGAAGAACAGCAGCAGGAACAGCAGGACCAGACCGTCCTTGATCGCGACCAATATACGCCACACGGCCTTTGCAAATGCCAAGATCAAGGCTCCTTGTTCCCTATGGTTCCCGCGCTATCCGATCGGCGGACCGACTGCAATGTGGGGGCGAGTGCAGGGCGCGCAAGCTTGCGCCCAGGATTTCCTGCGCTATGGGAAGCGCCAAATCGTTCGCGCTTGTGCAGGAGACGCGCTTCATGCCCACACTCGTTCTCATCCGTCACGGCCAGTCGGCCTGGAATCTGGAAAACCGCTTCACCGGCTGGTGGGATGTGGACGTGACGGAAAAGGGGGCGGAGGAAGCCCGCGCCGCCGGTCGCCTGCTCAGTGAAAAGGGCCTGGATTTCGACCAGTGCTTCACCTCCTTCCAGACCCGCGCGATCAAGACGCTGAACCTGGCGCTGGAGGAAATGGGCCGGCTGTGGCTGCCGGTCGAAAAGGACTGGCGCTTGAATGAGCGTCATTATGGCGGCCTCACCGGCCTCAACAAGGCGGAAACGGCGGCCAAGCATGGCGACGATCAGGTCAAGATCTGGCGTCGCAGCTTCGACGTGCCGCCGCCGCCGCTGGAGGCGGGGAGCGAGTTCGATCTGCACAAGGACCGCCGCTATGACGGCATCGCCATCCCCTCGACCGAGTCCTTGAAGGACACGATCGCCCGCGTGCTGCCCTATTGGGAAAGCCGCATCGCGCCGCAGCTTCGGGAGGGCAAGCGCGTGCTGATCTCCGCGCACGGCAACTCGCTCCGTGCGCTGGTGAAGCATCTTTCCAACATCCCCGATGACGAGATCACCGAACTGGAAATCCCGACCGGCCAGCCGATCGTGTATGAGCTGGCTGACGATTTGAGCGCCACCGACCGCTATTATCTGTCGGAACGCTGAATTAAAACCTAGCCGTTCGGTTCGAGCAGCTTCGAGCGCAGTCGAGAAGCGTCAGTCGAGAACAGTTCTCGACACGCTCGAACCGAACGGAATTTAACTGACGGTTATATCCCGCATTGCCCCTTGGCGGTCCTCCCGCTAAGGGGCTTTGCTTTCCGGGCGGTTTTGGGCCGCGCGATCAGGGGAAGCGAAGGAAATGAGCGCGGATAGCCAAGCGCCCGCAGTCGGCATCATCATGGGGTCCCGGTCCGATTGGGAAACCATGCGCCACGCCGCCGAAACATTGCAGGCGCTGGGCGTGCCCCATGAATGCAAGGTCGTCTCCGCCCACCGCACCCCGCAACGCCTCTATGATTACGCCACTGGCGCCGTCGCGCGCGGGCTCAAGGTCATTATCGCGGGGGCAGGGGGCGCCGCGCATCTGCCCGGCATGACCGCCTCGATGACCCGCCTGCCGGTGCTTGGCGTGCCGGTCGAATCCAAATCCTTGAAGGGCATGGATTCGCTGCTCTCCATCGTCCAGATGCCGGGCGGCGTGCCGGTGGGAACGCTCGCCATCGGCAAGCCCGGCGCGATCAATGCCGCGCTGCTCGCCGCCTCGATCATCGCCACCACCGACGCAGCGCTCGCCGAACGGCTCGACATGTGGCGCGAAAAGCAGACCAACGACGTAGCGGACACGCCCGAATAAGATGACGACCATCCCGCCCGGCTCCACCATCGGCATCCTTGGCGGCGGCCAGCTCGGCCGGATGATCGCGATCGCCGCCGCCCAGCTTGGCTATCGCACCCATATCTACGCGCCCGAAACCAGCGGCCCCGCCGCCGATGTTTCCCCCCGTTGGACGCAAGGCGCCTATGAGGATGCCGACGCGCTCGCCGCTTTCGCCGACAGCGTCGATGTCGTCACCTACGAGTTCGAGAATATCGATCCCGCGGCCATCGAAGTGCTCGCCACCCACGGCCTCGTCCGTCCCGGCGCGCAGGCGCTCCGCATCGCGCAGGACCGGCTCGCCGAAAAGCGCTTCGTCTGCGATCTGGGTGGCCTCACCGCGCCGTTCGCGCCGGTCGACAGCCTCGACGACCTGGAAGAAGCGATCGAACAGGTCGGCAGCCGCGCGATCCTCAAGACCAACCGCATGGGCTATGACGGCAAGGGGCAGTCGCGGCTCAACGAGCCCGGCGACGCGGTCGGCGCCTGGAATGCGATCGGCCGGCAGAGCGCGATCCTCGAAGGCTTTGTGACCTTTGCCCAAGAATTTTCCGTCATCCTGGTCCGCGCCGCCGATGGCGTGGTCCGCTTCTGGGATTCAGCTGCGAACGTCCATGTCGACGGCATCCTTGCTACCTCGACCGTGCCCGCCGGCGTGCAGATCGAAGCGCAAGTCGAAGCGGCGCGCGCGCTCGCGCGGCAGGTCGCCGATGCGCTCGACTATGTCGGCGTCCTCACGCTGGAATTTTTCGCCAGCGCCGACGGGCCGGTCTTCAACGAAATGGCTCCGCGCGTCCACAATAGCGGCCACTGGACGATCGAAGGCGCGCTCACCAGCCAGTTCGAAAATCATGTTCGCGCGATCTGCGGCCTGCCGCTGGGCGACACCCGTCTCGCCGCCGCCAGGGTGGAAATGCGCAATCTCATCGGCGCGCAGGCCAATGACTGGCAGCCGATCCTGGCCGATCCGGCCAACCACCTCCACCTCTACGGCAAGCATGAGGCGCGCCCGGGCCGCAAGATGGGCCATGTCACCCGGCTGACGCTGTGAGCGAACGCCCGGAGATCGTCCTGCTGCTCGCCCGTGCCGACAATGGCGTGATCGGGAGCGAGGGCGCCATACCCTGGCGCATTCCCGGCGAGCAAAAGCGTTTCAAGGCGATGACCATGGGGACCCCTATGGTCATGGGCCGCAAGACCTTCGAAAGTCTGCCGGGTGTCCTGCCGGGCCGCCGTCATATCGTGCTGACGCGCGACCAGGAATGGCAGGCCGAGGGCGCGGAAGTTGCGCGCGAGCCTGCGCAGGCGATCGCCCTTGCCGCTGCGCCTGTCATTTCGGTGATTGGGGGGGCGGAAATATACAAGCTGTTCGAGCCATTGGCCGATCGCATCGAATTGACCGAAGTGCATGTCGATGCGCCCGGTGATGCGGTGATTGCCTATCCCGATCTGGCCGATTGGCAGGAGATTGTTCGCGAAGATCATCCCGCGCAGGATGATCGTCCTGCCTATAGTTACGTCACCTTCCGCCGCCGGCCAGGCTCATGAAGCCGCATTGCCACCGGCGGGGCACCTGCCTATAGGCTGCCCCATGGAGCGGCTGGAAAGCGGCGCCCCGATCCCCGCCCATCTGCGCGGGAGCATCATGGCGCTTGGCAATTTTGACGGGTTTCACCTCGGCCACCAGGCGGTGGTGGGCCGCGCGGTCGAGCGTGCCCGGGCGGAGGGGCGCCCCGTCATCGTCGCGACTTTCGACCCGCATCCGATGCGCCTGTTTCGGCCCGACACGCCCTGGTTCCGCCTCACCACGCTCGACCAGCGCGAGGCGCTGTTCGCGCGCGCCGGGGCGGATGCGATGCTGGTGTTTGCCTTCACTCGCGATCTCGCCGCGCTGGATCCCGAACAATTCGTCTATCTGCTGACGCACGGCATGGGCGTCGCCGGCGTCGTCACGGGGCGGGATTTCACCTTCGGCAGGGGGCGCAGCGGCACGGTGGAGACGCTGGCGCAGCTGGGCGCGGCCCGCGGCATGACTGCGGAGGCCGTTGCCCCGGTTACGGAGGAAAACGGGGATGTCATCTCCTCCACCCGCATCCGCGAAGCGCTAAGAGCCGGGGACTGCGCCACCGCGACGCGGCTCCTGACCCGGCCTTTCGCCATTCGGGGAATGGTGCAGCATGGCGACAAGCTCGGCCGCACCATTGGCTTTCCCACGGCCAATATCGACCTTGGCCATTATCTCCGGCCTGCCTATGGCATCTATGCCGTGCGCGGCCTGCTTCCCGACGGGCGCGTGCTGGACGGCGCCGCCAATCTGGGCGTGCGCCCCAGTTTCGATCCGCCCAAGGAATTGCTGGAACCGTATTTCTTCGATTTTGCGGAAAATCTCTACGACCAGTGCATCGAAGTGCAATTGATCGACTTTCTGCGGCCCGAAGCGAAGTTCGACGGTCTCGATGCCCTGATGGCGGCTATCGCAAAGGACTGCGACGACGCGCGGCAAATCCTTGCGGGAACGCCCCACCTCGCCTAATGCCGCGCAATCATTTCCAACCCCGTTCGCTTCGAGCGAAGTCGAGAAGCGGATAGCGCCACGCCAGCGTTTCTCGACGTCGCTCTAAACGAACGGAAGTCTGTAGATAGACCCCGATGACCGACGCACCCGACTACAAGTCCACCGTTTTCCTGCCAGTCACCGACTTCCCGATGAAGGCCGGCCTCGCACAGAAGGAACCGGCGATCCTCGCGCGTTGGGAGGAAATGGACCTGTACGGCAAGCTGCGCGAACGGCGGAAGGGCCGGACGCGTTTCCTCCTCCACGACGGCCCGCCCTACGCCAATGGCGACATCCATATGGGCCATGCGATGAACAAGGTGCTCAAGGACATCATCGTCCGCAGCCAGTCGTTGCTTGGGTTCGACGCGCCCTATGTGCCGGGCTGGGATTGCCACGGTCTTCCGATCGAATGGAAGATCGAGGAGGAATATCGCAAGAAGAAGCAGAATAAGGACGAGGTTCCCGCGCAGGAATTCCGCGCCCAGTGCCGCGCCTATGCCGACAAGTGGGTCGGCGTGCAGAAGGAGCAGTTCAAGCGGTTGGGCGTCATGGGCGACTGGGATGATCCCTATCTCACCATGAAGTTCGACGCCGAAGCCACCATTGTCGGCGAGCTGTTGAAATTCGCGGAAAGCGGTCAGCTCTATCGGGGTGCCAAGCCCGTCATGTGGTCCCCGGTCGAAAAGACCGCGCTGGCCGAGGCGGAAGTGGAATATGAGGATATCGTTTCCACGCAGATCGATGTGGGGTTCGAAATCATCGACGCGCCGAACGCGCCCGAACTGGTTGGCGCCCGTGCGGTGATCTGGACGACGACGCCCTGGACGATCCCGGTCAACCAGGCGCTCGCCTATGGGCCGGAGGTCGATTATGTGCTGCTGGAAGGCGACGGCCGGAAATTCGTTGTCGCCGAAGCGCTGATCGGCGCCTTCAAGGAGCGTTCGGGCCTGGTCCACGCGCAGCCGCACAAGCATTTCAAGGGCGCGGATCTGGCCGGAGCCGTGGCTCGCCACCCGATGCATGCGCTTGGCGGCTTCTTCGCCAAGCCGCGTCCCTTCTTCGCGGGTGATTTCGTCACCACCGACGCGGGCACCGGCCTCGTCCATATGGCGCCCGACCATGGCGAGGACGACTTCACGCTCTGCAAGGCGAACGGCTTGGGCCCGGTCTTCGCCGTCGAGAATGACGGCAAATATCGCGAGGACTGGCTCTGGCTCGGCGGTCAGGGATCGGTCATCAACCCGAAATTCGTCGGCAAGGACGGCCCGATCTGCACCGACTTGGCGCAGGCGGGCGGGCTTCTGGCGGCCTCCGACGACTTCAGGCACAGCTACCCCCACAGCTGGCGCTCCAAGGCGAAGATCATCTTCCGCTGCACGCCCCAATGGTTCATCCCCATGGACCGGAGCGCGAACAGCGAACGTCCGGGGGACGTTCGCAGCGCGGAGGTCGGCGCGCAAAGCGCGCCGCCGGCTCCCTCTCCCCTTGTGGGAGAGGGAAGGGGCCCGCTCGCGCCAGCGAGTGGGAAGGGTGAGGGCGACAACGCCGCCACCCTGCGCGACCTCGCCCTCAACTCGATCGCCCACACCCGCTGGGTGCCGGAACGCTCGATCAACCGTATCCGCTCGATGGTGGAGGGCCGCCCTGACTGGGTCATCTCCCGCCAGCGCGCCTGGGGCGTCCCCATCGCCCTCTATGTCCATCGCAAGACCGGCGAATATCTCGTTGATAAGGCAGTCAATGCCCGTATCATCGAAGCGTTCAAGGGCGCGGGCGCGGACGCCTGGTTCGGCGCCGACCATCAGGCGCTGCTTGGGAAAGAGTACGACCTCAACGACTATGAGGTGGTGAACGACATTCTAGACGTCTGGTTCGACAGCGGCTCGACCCACAGTTTCGTGGTCGAAGGCCGCTACGGCGCCGATACCCGCGCCGACCTCTATCTCGAAGGGTCAGACCAGCATCGCGGCTGGTTCCAGTCCTCGCTGCTCGAATCCAGCGGCACCCGTGGGCGCGCGCCCTATGACGCCGTCCTGACCCACGGCTTCGCGCTGGACGGGCAGGGCCGCAAAATGTCGAAGAGCCTCGGCAATGTGGTCGATCCGCTCAAGGTCATCGCCGAAAGCGGCTCCGACATATTGCGCGTGTGGGTCGCCAGCACCGACTATTTCGACGATGTCCGCATCGGCAAGGAAGTGCTGGCCGGTTCGTCCGACGCCTATCGCAAACTTCGCAACACTTTCCGTTATTTGCTCGGCGCTCTTTCCGATTTTTCGGAAGAGGAGAAGCTGCCCGTTTCGGAAATGCCGGAACTGGAGCGCTACATGCTCCACCTGCTCGCCAAGCTCGACGCCGACCTCAGGGCCGTGGTCGACAAGGCGGCGGGAAGCGAGAACTGGCTGGAATTCAGCCGCTACACCCGCGCGCTGTTCGATTTCGCGAACAGCGACCTGTCGGCCTTCTTCTTCGACATCCGCAAGGACTGCCTCTATTGTGACGCGAAGAGCGATCCCAAGCGCCGCGCCTATCGCACCGTGCTCGACACGCTGTTCCACGCGCTGGTCCGCTACGCCGCGCCGATCATCCCCTTCACCGCTGAGGAAGTCTGGCAGAGTCGTTATCCAAACCC
>DATFDS010000160.1:0-3275 GCA_035251955.1 Sphingobium sp.
CCGCCCGAAGGACGCATGTCGGTCATCTCGGCCTTGCGGATGTTCATCTTGTCGACGACCGTGCCGGAGAATTCATCGTCCACGTCGATGACGACGATTTCATAGGGCTCGGTCTTGTTGCCGGCCTCATCCTCGCCGAACAGCACGCGCGGACGCGAAATGCCCAGTTCGAAGCCTTCGCGGCGCATCGTCTCGATCAGAACGCCCAGCTGAAGCTCGCCACGGCCGGCGACTTCGAAGCTGTCCTTGTCGTCGCTCTCCGTCACCTTGATGGCGACGTTCGATTCGGCCTCGCGGGCCAGACGGTCGCGGATCATGCGGCTCGTCACCTTGCTGCCTTCGCGGCCCGCCATCGGCGAATCGTTCACCGCAAAGCGCATCGACAGGGTCGGCGGATCGATCGGCTGCGCCTTGATCGGCACGCTGACCGAAGTGTCGCAGATGGTGTTGGCGACGGTCGCGACGGTCAGGCCCGCGAGCGAGATGATGTCGCCCGCCTTCGCCTCGTCCACCGGCACGCGGTCAAGGCCGCGGAACGACATGATCTTCGACGCGCGGCCGGTTTCGATCACATTGCCGTCCATGTCGAGCGCGTGGATCGGCTGGTTGACCTTGACCGTGCCGGACTGGACACGGCCGGTCAGGATGCGGCCGAGAAAATTGTCGCGGTCGAGCAGCGTCACCAGGAAGCTGAACGGCGCGTCCTGGTCCAGCGACGGCGGCGGCACATGGTCGACGATCTTCTGGAACATCGGCTCCAGCGTGCCCTCGCGGCGGCTCGGATCGTCGCTGGCATAGCCGTTGCGGCCCGATGCGTAGAGAACGGGGAAGTCGAGCTGCTCGTCGGTCGCTTCCAGCGTCACGAACAGGTCGAACACTTCGTCCAGCACTTCCTGGATACGCTCGTCGGGACGGTCGACCTTGTTGACGACGACGATCGGGCGCAGGCCCAGCGCCAGCGCCTTGCCGGTCACGAACTTGGTCTGCGGCATCGCGCCTTCCGACGAATCGACCAGCAGGATCACGCCGTCGACCATGGACAGGATGCGCTCCACCTCGCCGCCGAAGTCGGCGTGGCCGGGCGTGTCGACGATGTTGATGCGGGTCCCGTTCCAGTCGATCGAGGTCGGCTTCGCCAGGATGGTGATGCCGCGCTCCTTTTCGAGGTCGTTGGAGTCCATCGCGCGTTCTTCGACGCGCTGGTTGTCGCGGAAGGTGCCGGACTGGCGGAAGAGCTGGTCGACGAGCGTGGTCTTGCCATGGTCGACGTGCGCGATGATCGCGATATTACGCAGGGACATGTCTTGCCTTTGGGATATATGTTTTCCCGGCCGGCACCGCGCCTGACCAGAGTATCGCGCGCGCCCCTACAGGAAATGACGCGTTGCGGCAAGGTTCAGTAGCGGAGCTTGGGATACCAGTCGGGCGGCCGCCCCTCCGGCGTCAGGTCCAGGATCGACCAGAGCGAGGCGATATCCGGCGCATCGCGCGGGTCCTGCCCCGGATCGGCCATGTCGAAGCTCATTTCGCTCATCCAGAACAGCCGGACCTGATCGCCGTCTCGCCGGAATATCGCGAGCGCCGGAAATTCGCCTTCCGGCTGAAGCAGGCCGAGATCATTGGCATAATCGTCGCCTACTGTCTGCACGAAGTCGAGATCGCGCCAGCCGCGCTCCTGCGCGAAGGCGAATTGCCGCTCGACCGGGCTGCGGCCGAGGATCTTGAGCGCGACCCGCTGCTTGATGTCGGCGGCATTGCCGTTCACCGCGCCCAGCCAGTTGGTGCACATGGGGCAAGGCCGCTCCCGCTCCGGACCATACATCCAGAAATAGGTGACGAGCGCCTGCTTGTCCCCGAACAGGTTTTTGAGCCCCACTTCGAACCCCTGCTCGTCCTTGAAGCGATAATCTTTTTCGATCACCGGGCCCGGCGGCAGGGCGCGCCGCTGTTCGCCAAGCCGCGTCATATGGCGGCGAAACTCGATTTCCTCCTGCAACAGCGCCCGCCGCGCCTGCGCATAGGCCTCGCTTTCGCCAGGGAAGCCGGCTTTGCGCAAGGCGGCGAGATCAGCCGCGGGTTTCAGACCGTCCATCCTTCCTCTCCTGCCCGATCGATTGCCAACCAAGCGCGCGAAGACCTATAGCGTTCCCTGACCTTGCGCTCTGGTGTTGTAGCCACATATAACAGCCAGGAGCCGCAGACACGCGACTGGGAGATGATATGGCCAGCACCGCGCCCACCACGACCGCCGACCCGCTGAACCTCACCCCGCCCGACCCGGTGCCGCCGGTCGCGCCGGAAAAAGCGGCGGGCCTTGTCCCGATCGATGACGAGAAGCGATCGAAGCTCGACGAAAAGGTCGATGCCTTCGTCGACGATCTGGTGGCGCAGGACGCCAATTCGCCCGAATTCGGGCAGCGCGTCGATCAGCTCACCAATATGGGCCGCAAGGAAATCGCCGAAGCCGCCGGCCACTCCAACCGCTTCCTCGACCGCCCCGTGCGCGCGATGGACGGCGACAATAAGGTCGGCGCCGACCTCGCGCAGCTGCGCCGCACCGTCGAGGATCTCGACCCCGGCAAGCGCGGCAGCCTGACCGCGCCCAAGAAGCTGTTCGGCCTCATCCCCTTCGGCAACAGGATGCGCGACTATTTCGACAGCTATAAAAGCGCGCAGGGCCACATCAATTCGATCCTGGGCAGCCTCGCCAGCGGCAAGGACGTCCTGATCAAGGACAATGCCGCCATCGATGTCGAGCGGCAGAATATGTGGGCGACGATGGGTCGCCTCGAACAGATGATCCACATTTCCAAGACGCTCGACGCCCGGCTGGAGGCGAAGGCGCTGGAGCTGGATTCGACCGACCCGGCCAAGGCCAAGGCGGTGCGCGAGAGCGCGCTCTTCTACATCCGCCAGCGCACGCAGGATCTGCTGACGCAAATGGCGGTGACGGTGCAGGGTTATCTGGCGCTTGATCTGGTCAAAAAGAACAATGTCGAGCTGGTGAAGGGCGTGGACCGCGCCAGCACCACCACCGTCGCCGCGCTGCGCACCGCTGTCACCGTCGCGCAGGCGCTGGTGGGGCAGCGGCTGGTGCTGGAGCAGATCGGCGCGCTCAATACCACGACCGCGAGCATGATCGATTCGACCGGCGAGATGCTGAAGAACCAGACCGCGCAAATCCACGAGCAGGCGGCGTCCAGCACGATTCCCATCGAAACGCTGCAACGCGCCTTCCAGAATATCTACGACACGATGGACAATATCGATACGTT
>DATFDS010000161.1:0-10981 GCA_035251955.1 Sphingobium sp.
CCGGTTACGGATGGCGCCGATCCCCTCTATCGCAAGCTCGACCAGGTCGCCATCGGCCAGGAACCGTGCCTGCTCCAGGCCGCAGCCGCCGCCCACGGTGCCGGCGCCGAATATCTCTCCGGGATGGATGGTCTCGCTGGCGCTGACATGCGCGATCATATCCTCGAAACGCCAGTGGATGCTGCTCATCGATCCTTCGGACCAGAGTTCGCCGTTGACGGTCGCCGTCATGCGGGCCTGATAGGGGTCGGGCATTTCGTCGGCGGTGACGATGCAGGGGCCCAGGATGATGCTGCCGTCGAAATCCTTGCCCTTGGCCGGGCCGAACGGCCCCGTCATCTCATGCCCCTGCGCGTCCCGCGCCGAAAAGTCGTTGTAGATGGTGTAGCCGAAGATATGGCTCTTCGCCTTGGAAACCGGGATGTCGCGCCCCGTCCGCCCGATCACGGCCGCCATTTCCAGTTCGTAATCGGCCACCTGCGAATAAGCGGGCCAGACGACATCGTCGCCGGGATTGCCGACAGCGAAACGGTTGGCCTTGTAATAGATGGGCTGGTCGTACCAGACCTGGGGCAGGATGACCGGCCCTTTCGGCGGTTCCTTGCCGGCGCGGATCGCATTCATGGCGAACACGACCTTCCCCGATTGCAGCATATGCTGCTCAAAGGCGGAAAAATCGCGAATCTGTGCCGGCCGGGGCAGGGGCGCAAGCAGCCTGACTGTCGAGGCGGCCAGAACGGCTTCTCCCGGAGGAGAAGCCGTCAGACAACGGGCGCGGTCCAGCGCCCGTTCGCCTTCGTCGATCAGCGACCGCATGGAGGCGAAGACCGGTTCGGAGCCTCCCGTCAACCTGACGGCGGTGGCGAGGTCGAGAATGTCCTCGCCGTTTAGAATGGCACCGAGCCGTGAAGCGCCGCCCTGCTCGAAAGTCACTAATCGCATAAGTCTGCCCGATTTGGAGGGATTAGAAGGAAAAGCGCCCCTGGACGCCGAAGCGGCGCGGCTCGTTCACCGCCGCGACCGGCAGTCCGAACAGCGACGACACCTGGGAAAGATGCCGATTGTCGGTCAGGTTCTTGCCGTAGACCGCCAGTTCCCATCCGGCATGGTTGACCAATGACAGGCGTCCGTCCAGTTCGCCCCACGCCTTCGCGCGGTAGGTGTCGGCATCCTGCCGGGTCTCCAGGAAAAAGACCGAGCTTTGGAAGCGAACGCCCAGCGATGCCCGGATCCTGTTGTCCGCGCCGGCCGCCATTTCGTAGCTGATATTCGCACCGCCCTGCCATTTTGGCGCGCGGGTCAGCCGGTTGCCGTCGATATTTTCAAGGCCGACCGCCGGGTTCGATCCCGCGACGAAGGAATCGACCAGCACGGCGCTGAGGGCCCCGGCCGTGAAATGCGCGTCCAGATAGGTGAGGTTGCCGCTCAGCTGAAGTCCGTCGAGCGGACGGAGGGTGGTTTCGAACTCAATGCCCCTCACCCGTGCCTTGTCGGCCGTTTCGATGCCGACCCCGCCCGACGGCACCGGCGTGCGCACCTGCAGATTGGAATAGTCATAGGAGAAGGCGGCTGTGTTGAAGCTCAGCTTACGGTCCAGCGCCTGAACCTTGACCCCCACTTCATAGGCGTCGATCCCCTCCGGCAGGAAGGCGGTCGAACCGCCAAAGGCGTTGAATCCGCCGCTCTTGAACCCTTGGCTATAGCTGGCATAGGCCATGAAATCGCGGCTGGGCTGGAAGGTCAGCACCACGCGCGGGGAAAAGTCCGTGAACTTTGCCCGCGTATCCACATCGGGCGGCGCGGCCAGGGTCGAGCCGGCGGGAAACGCCACCGGGCCGGGCGGGTCGAACGGCAGGATCGTGTTCACCGCGAAGGAGCGCGTGAAATGCTTGCGCTCTTCGCTGTAGCGGCCGCCCAGGGTCAGGGAGAGGCTGTCGGTGAATTTATAGGTGACGTTGCCGAAGAAGGCGAAGGCCTCGGTCGTCTGGTCGGCTTTGAACGTCGCGGCCGTTCCCGCTCCGCCCGGCCCGGCCAGGCGGTTGAAGATGGTGAAGGGGCCGAAACCCAGATGCTCCTCGAAATAGATGCCGCCCATGACCCAGTCGAAACGCCCGCTCGATCCGGCGAGCCGCGCTTCTTCCGACCACTGCCATTCGAACTGCCTGCCGCCATTATCCCCGACATTGGTGATGTCTCCGGTCACGAAGGCGGGCGTCGGCGGGTTGACGGCGGTGCCGTCGGAATCGAGCTGCCCCCGCACCCGCCAGTCGCGATAATTGGTGATGGACGTCAGCGTCGCCCAGTCGAACACCTGATCCGCCTGCAAGGTCGCCGAACGGCCCTTGGTGCGCGTGAATGTTTCGACATTGAGCGCGACCCGTCGATCGTCCAGCAGCTGCTTCAGGTCGGGCCGCAGCGTGTAGGGCATCAACACATTGCTGCCGGTGGGATTGGTCGTTTCGTCGCGAAGATTGCTGACATCGGAAATGGCGAGCAGCGCCGGATGGGAATTCTGATAGCTATATTCGCCGATCAGCTTCAGCGTGAGACTGTCCGTCGGTGCCGCCTGGAGCGTGCCGCGCACCAGGAAGTCGCGGCTGCCGCCAAGATGCGATCCATCATAATTGCGCGCCCAGCCATCATAGTCGGAATAGCCGACCGCAAGCCGTGCCAGCAGCCGTCCTTCGCCGTCGAGAGGACCGGAAATCGCGCCACGGACGCGGAAATCGCGATAGCTGCCGGCGCTGCCTTCGATATAGCCGTAGAGGTCCCGTGTCGGCGCCCCGGACTTCAGCAGCACTGCGCCCGCCGAAGAATTGCGACCGTAGAGCGTGCCTTGCGGACCGCGCAGCACCTCTACGCTTTCGACATCGACCAGGTCGAGCGAGGCGTAGCGCGGACGGCTGACCACCGCGCCATCGAAATAGACCGCCACAGGCTCGTCCGCGAAGACATTGCCACCGCCGTTCGCCCCGCCGACACCCCGCAGACTGAGCGGCGCCGCGCCATAATTGGAGTTGGCCGCAACGGAGAAGCTGGGCACAGCGGCGCTCAGATCCTCCAGCGAGCGGACATGGGCGTCCTTCAGGGCTTCACCGCTGACCGCCGAGACGGCGATCGGCACATCCTGCAACCTTTGCGTTCGAAACTGGGCGGTTACGATGATGTCGCCCGCTTCCGGTGCTTTCGCCGACGGATCGGCGGGAGCGGCGGATGCCGTTTCGGCCGGAGTCCCGACCTGCGCCTGCGCCGCGCCGGCGCACAGAAGGGCTGCCCCGGCCACGGACGTGGCCAGGCGAATCTTTCCAAGCATCTCTCTCTTCCCCTTATTGTGGCGGGCCTATCCGCGGCCCGCTGTGCATGCGCTGAACTTCAGCCTGCTTCTTTCCAAATTCCCCATTGATCCAGGACATCGAGCGTAATGGTGATATGGCTGGCCATCATGCCGACGGCGGTTTCGATATCCCGAGCCAGCACGGCTTCGACAAGATCCACATGCTCGCGTTCATGGACGTTGAAATCTATCGGGATACGGTACAGCAGCTGGCGATAACGCGAATGCTGCACCAGAAGACGTTCCTGCATTTTTTCGATACGCAGCGATCCGCTGCCGGAAATGAGCGCGCGATGCAGCCCGTCATGCGCGATCTGCCAGGCCTGAAGGCGATCGGGATCGGACGTGTCGAGATTGCGGCCGGTCTGACGATAGATATGCAGCGCCGATACCAGCGAGGATTCCCATGCCATGTCACCTCGCTCCATCGCGCGGCGGAGCGCCGCCGTCTCGATCGCGGCGCGGGCGAATGCGATGTCGGCCAGGTCCTCCCGGCTCAGGACAGGAACCCTGAAGCCCTTGTTGCTCTCCAGGCTGACCAGTCCCTCGGAATAGAGACGCGACAGCGCTTCGCGGACGGGCGACATGCCCGCGCCATAGCGCTCCGCCAGCTTTTCCATCTGCAGGCGCCCCCCCGGCGGGTGGATGCCATTGACCAGATCAGCCCGTAAGGCCTGTTCGACATTGTCGGCGAGAGTTGTCACAAATCCTCCGTTGATTCGACAAATAATCAGATATTCGAAAATCTACAAGCGGAATGATCCATCCTGTCCATTCATCGCGCATCGGGCGCTCCGTCGCGAACCGAGGCCCTGACAAATCTCCTTCAGGCAGCGGCGCGCCGCCCTGTGCCGCCACGCACCAGAACTCGTGCCGCACTGATCAATAGTCGCGCCTTGAACGGCGGCAGAAGCTGCTCCACAAGATCATCACCCCCATATCAGCTGGCCGGGGCGGAAGAGAGCAACGCGATCGCGCGCTGACAAAGGGTGTCGTGACCAGCCTGTCCCGCGCCCCGTTATCCTCCAGGCAGCGGTGGACTGTTCAGACCCGCTTGATAACATTGGAAGGCTGTATGCTCGATGCAGAAAACGACACAAGCGGTTGACCGCCACGAAGCCAAGGATGGGGTGTGGCTGCCGGTGGCGGTCCTTTGCCTGAATTTTGGCGTCGTTTTCTTCGATCGCAACGCCCTCAACTTCCTCATGCCCTTCATCGGTGCAGAATTGCATCTGACGAACCTTGAGATCGGCGCATTGGCGGCAGCGCTTTCGCTGACCTGGGCAGTGTCGGGCTTCCTCGTCGGCGCGGCGTCGGATCGCTTCAATTCGCGCAAACCTCTCTTGATCGCGGCCGTCCTTTGTTTTTCATTCTGCTCCATCCTCTCCGGGTTCGCCACGTCATTCCTGACATTGCTTGGCGCGCGGCTGTTGATGGGTGCGGCCGAAGGGCCGATCCTGCCGCTATCGCAATCGCTGGTCGCGACCGCCGTGCCTGCGCGCATCCGAGGGGTGGCGATGGGAATGGTGCAGAATTTCGGCTCCAACCTGCTCGGGTCTTTCGTCGCGCCGATCGCCCTCGTCGCCCTGGCCGGGTGGGTCGGCTGGCGCGGCGCCTTCTACTTCGCCGGCCTGCCTGGGCTCGTTTGCGCGTTCGCGGTCTGGCGCTTCGTCGACGATCCTGCGAGACGCAGCGGTCCGCGCGCCAAGGGTGCGAGCCTGTCGCTTGCCAGGGCATTTTCATTCCGTAACATAGCCGTCTGCTGCATACTCTCCACGCTGATCGTCGGCTATCTTGCCGTCACCTACGCCTTCCTGCCGATCTACCTGACGCAGGAGGCCGGCTATCATGCCGACGGAATGAGCCGGCTGGTCTCCATACTTGGCTTGTCGGCGGCGGCTGGCGGATTTATCGTGCCCGCGCTCAGCGACCGCTTCGGTCGACGCCCGGTCCTGATCGCCGTTCCATTGCTGGGGACGATGCTGCCGCTCGCCGCGCTCGCCATGCCCGCGTCCGCCTGGACGATGGCAACCTTCTTCTTCGCCGGTTGGCTCATCATAGGGACGCTGTCCCTGGTGATGGCGACCGTCCCTTCGGAGACGGTGGACCTGCACGAGGTCGCCACAGCCCTCGCCATCGTCATGGGCGTGGGGGAAGTATGTGGCGGTGTCGGCGGACCGATCCTCGCGGGCCTGGTGGCCGACAGGGCAGGGCTGGGCGGCGCGATGTGGATTCTTGCGCTGCTGGCGCTCACCGCATCCGTAACCGCCACGCTGCTGCAGGAAACGCGGGTCCCCGGAACGGCATCGTTGAAGCTTGCCCTATCCGATGGGGAACTCGCCTGACCGCGCGCCGGGCGATCGTTCATGACGCGGTGGCAGGGGCAAGCTGGGCTCGTGGGATGGCGCGCTACAAAGGGTCGCGCGACGTGCCGCAAAAGGCTGGTGATGGCTCAGGCAGCCGCAACGCCTTGCGCGTGGCGGCCATTATCTCGTCCGACAGGGCTTCATCACCGACGCCGCGGGCCAGCACCATGGTGCCGACCAGTTGCGCAATCCGGGCCAGCGCCTCCTCCCGCGAGCAGACCGGCGAGGCCTGCTCCAATATCGCCGTCAGTTCCTCCAGGCCGGCGCGAAATGCCGCCGCCAGATCGCCCCCATGCCGCGCGGCTTCGGGGCCGAGCGAGACCAGGGCGCAGCCCGTTTCGGGCGCGTCGCGATTGGCCTTGCTCAAATAGCTGGCGCTGATCGCCTCCGTCGCGCTTTCCCCCGCATCCGCGACGATCCCGCGCCAGCCTTTGGCGCTGTTGGCGAGCGACAGGGCGCAGGCTTCGGCGGCCAGCGCGTCCTTCGACGGGAACTGGTTGTAGAAGCCGCCATGGGTAAGCCCGCAGGCGCGCATCACTTCGCCCACGCCCACGGCCTCCACCCCGCGCGCGCGGAACAGCCGAGAGGCGGTGTCGACCACCTTCTCGCGATTGCGGGCTGCCTGTTCTCGACTGACCTTCATATCACCTCATCCCGATCGGCCCCTTGACCTTATATATGATAGTGATCATTTAACGCCAAGATTCAACGCCATTCGGCAAGGAAAATCGATGCTGTCCGACACGCTCGCTCGCCAGCTGAAGACGCGCAATGCGCATTATGGCTGGGTCGTGCTGGGCGCGACGTTCCTGACGATGCTGGTCGTTGCCGGCGCGGTGGGCGCGCCCGGCGTGTTCATCCTTCCCCTGCAAAAGGAGTTCGGCTGGAGCGCCGCCGATATTTCCGGCGCGCTGGCGATCCGCTTTCTGCTGTTCGGCGGCATGGGGCCCTTTGCGGCCACCTTCATGAACCGCTTCGGCCTGCGGCGGATGATGCTCATTTCGCTCTCGATCATCCTCATAGGGCTGCTGCTGTCGCTGGGCATGAGCGCGATGTGGCAGCTTGTCCTGCTGTGGGGCGTCGTCATCGGCATCGGCACCGGCCTGACCGCGATGGTGCTGGGCGCGACGGTGGCGACGCGCTGGTTCACGCATCGCCGTGGCCTGGTCATGGGGCTGCTGTCGGCGAGCACCGCGACGGGGCAGCTTGCCTTCCTGCCGCTGCTTGCCGGGCTGACCGAGCGGTTCGGCTGGCGCGTGGCGATGTTGTTGGTGTGCGGAATGGTCCTGCTGGCGGGGATCGCCGCGCTGCTGCTGATGCGGGATCGGCCCGCTGACCTCGGCCTGCCGCCCTATGGCGCACCCGACATCCAACCCGCACCGATCCAGTCCGGCAATCTGGGCGTGCTGCTGCTGGCGCCGATTGCCATTCTGCGTGACGCGGCGCGGGTGCCGAGCTTCTGGATCCTGTTCTTCAGCTTCTACATTTGCGGCGCCAGCACCAACGGCCTGATGCAGACGCACTTCATTTCGCTGTGCGGCGATTATGGGCTGGCGGCGGTGGGTGCAGCGTCGATGCTGGCGATGATGGGGCTGTTCGACTTTGCCGGCACGCTGGGTTCGGGCTGGCTGGCGGACCGGGTCGACAACCGCTGGCTGCTTTTCTGGTTCTATGGCTTGCGGGGCTTGTCGCTGCTCTATCTGCCGTTCAGCGATTTCTCGCTCTACAGCCTGACGATATTCGCGATGTTCTACGGCCTGGATTGGGTTGCGACCGTACCGCCGATGGTGAAACTCACCGCACAGCGCTTCGGGCCGGAGCGGGCGAATGTGGTGTTCGGCTGGATCTTCGCCGGGCATCAGCTGGGCGCGGCGAGCGCGGCGCTGGCCGGCGGCCTGTCGCGGACGATCTGGCAAAGCTATATGCCCGCCTTCGTCGTGGCCGGTATCCTCTGCCTGATCGGTGCGGCGCTGGTGCCGTTCATCAATCGCGGACGCGGAGCACGGCTCGCCCTTGCCTGAACGCCCGGGCGGCGGTGGTTATGGCTCAGGCGGCGAGGCCCTTGAGCCGTAGCAGCGCGTCGACCTGCGGCGGGCGGCCGGCGAAGGCCTGGAAATTGGCGGCGGCGGGACGGCTCGCTCCGGCGGCCAATATCTCCCGGCGGAAGGCACTCGCGCCGCCGCCCGGCAGGTCGCCATGGGCGAAAATCTCAAAGGCGTCGGCGGAAAGCAGTTCGGCCCACAGATAGGAATAATAGCCCGCCGCATAGCCGCCCGCGAAAATATGGCTGAACGCATGGGCAAAGCGATTCCATTTCGGCGGCCGCAGCACGGCGACGGCCGCGCGGACTTCCTCCAGCACGGCGTTGACGCGCGCGCCCTGCGCCGGGTCATAATCGCGATGGAGCAGCAGGTCGAAGGTCGCGAACTCGATCTGCCGCAGCAGGGCCAGACCCGCCTGGAACTGGCGCGCGGCGAGCAGGCGGTCGAACATGTCGACGGGCAGCGGCTCGCCCGTATCGACATGGCCCGACAGGCCGATCAGCGTATCGCGGTCCCAGGCGAAATTTTCCATGAACTGGCTGGGCAGTTCGACCGCATCCCATTCGACGCCGGAAATCCCGCCGATCGAGGGAATGTCGACCTCCGTCAGCAGATGATGCAGGACATGGCCGAATTCATGGAACAGCGTCACCACGTCATTATGCGTCACCAGCGAGGGCCGGTCGCCGGCGGGCGGCGCGAAATTGGTGGTGAGGTAAGCGACGGGCAGATGGAAGCGGTCGGCGTCGCGGAAACGGGCGCGGCAGACGTCCATCCACGCCCCGCCGCGCTTGCCGGCGCGGGCGAACAGGTCGAGATAGACGCCCGCGACGACCGTCCCGCTCGCATCCAGCACATCGTAGAAGAGCACGTCGGGATGCCAGGTCGACACGGGCTGGCGCTCGACCAGGCGGATGTCGAACAGCCGTTCGATCAGCGCCTGCGTGCCGGCCAGCACGCGCGGCAGCGGGAAATAGGCCTTGAGCGCTTCCTGGTCGACCCCGTGCAGCGTGCGCCGCATCGCTTCCGCCACATAGGAAAGGTCCCAGGGCTGCAGGTCATCGAGGCCCAAATGCGCGGCGGCGAAGTCGCGCGCTTCGGCCAGTTCGCGTTCGGCGATGGGCCGGGCACGGCGGGCAAGATCGGCCAGGAAGGTCAGCGCCTCGTCCGCATCGGCCGCCATCTTGGTTTCCAGCGAATGGGCGGCGGCATCGGCAAAACCCAATATCTGCGCAGCCTCATGCCGCAGCGCCATGATCGCGTCGATCCGCTCGCTATTGTCGTGGCTCTGGTCTTCCGCCTGCTCGGAGGCGCGGGTGTTGTGGGCGCGATAGACGCGTTCGCGCAGCGCGCGGTCCCGCGCGTGCAGCAGGATCGCCAGCACGCTCGGCTGACGCAGGGTGATCAGCCAGCCGGGCAGCCCCTTTTCCTGCGCATAGGCGGCCAGGATCGCCCTGTCGCTTTCAGGTACGCCGGCCAG
Organism: Sphingobium sp.; assembly: GCA_035251955.1. GTDB lineage: Bacteria > Pseudomonadota > Alphaproteobacteria > Sphingomonadales > Sphingomonadaceae > Sphingobium. Next base: position 9,223 of record DATFDS010000161.1, read on the forward strand.
CGCGGTTTCCTCGGTGACATGCTCGCTCCAGGCCTCGGTCGCGTCGAGCACGGCGTTGCCGAACTTGGTGCCAAGGTCGCTCAAGCCGACGCCGATGTCGAGGAAACGCTGCCGCGCCTCGCCCTCCAGCGCCACGCCGGCCAGGCGGAAGGCGCGCAGGGCGAGGTCCACCGCGCGCTGCTGGGCGGCGGGCAGGCCGGCGAAATCGGCGCGGGCAGCGACGCGGGCGACCGCATCATGATGCGCGCGATTCTGGCCGGCTTCCATCAGATAAGCGGTCATCAGCGCCTGCGCCGAGGCATGCGCCTCCCGCAGTTCGGGCGTGTCCGCGACCGAGGCGAGATGGCCGACCGGCGACCAGATGCGCGACAGCTGGAAATCGGCGCGCTCGGCCGTCAGGATGACGCTGTCGAACGTCTCATCGCCGGAATCCGTGATTCCCGCGATCGCGGCGCGATGGGCCGCAATGGCTGCCTCTATCGCCGGCACCACATGGGACGCGCGGATCGCGGCGAAGTCCGGCAGGTCGATATCAGCCAGAAGGGGATTGTCGGTGGTCATCTTAACTCGCAATCGGATGTCAGCGGGGGAGGGCGCCCATTCTACTTGGGGCTGGGCCATCGGGTCCAGATTCTTCTGCGCTGGGGCGTTGCGCAACGGTTCTCGACTTCGCTCGAACCGAGCGGAGAGGGGATTGGGTCGGTCTGGAGTCAGCCGAACGCCCGCCGGCCCCGTGAAGGAGGGGCGGCGGGCCCCGATCTTATGCGTTTCGGGCGTAAGCCGTGACGATCTCCACCTCGGCCCGGTCGCCCAGCACCACGCCGACGCGCTGATGCAGGCCGGTGGGCTGGATGTCCTGGATCGGCGCAAATCCGTTGGTCGCCGCGCCGCCCGCCTGCTCGATCAGGAAGGACATGGGGTTTGCTTCATACATCAGGCGCAGTTTCGCCTTGCCGGCAGAGCGCGCGTCGGCGGGATAGAGGAAGATGCCGCCGCGCTTCAGGATGCGGTGCACGTCCGCCACCATCGATGCGGTCCAGCGCATGTTGTAATCCTTGCCGCATGGCCCGGTCTCCCCCTCGATCCGCTCGTCGACATAGCGGGCGACGGCGGGCGACCATTGCTTGCGGCGCGCCATGTTGATGGCGAACTCGCAGGTGCCCTGGGGCATCTTCATCGGCCCGTCGGTCATGCGCCAGGACCCGATTTCGCGGTCCAGCGTGAATTCATAGACGCCCGTGCCGATGGTCAGCACCAGCAGCGTCTGCGGCCCGTAAATGGCATAGCCCGCCGCGACCTGGTTGCGGCCGGACTGCAGGAAATCCTCTTCGGCGACCTCGCGGCCGGAACATTCCTCCGGCGCCTTCAGCACCGAAAAGATGGTGCCGACCGACAGGTCGACGTCGATATTGCTGGACCCGTCGATCGGATCGAACAGCAGCAGATATTCGCCGCGGGGATAGCGGTTGGGGATGCGATGGATCGTCTCCATCTCCTCCGACGCCATGGCCGCGAGATGGCCGCCCCATTCATTGGCGTCCAGCAGCAGTTCATTGGCGATCACGTCCAGCTTCTTCTGCACCTCACCCTGCACATTCTCGCTGTCCAGGCTGCCCAGAACCTCGCCCAGAGCGCCCTTGGCCACCGAATAGCTGATCGTTTTGCACGCGCGCGCCACGGTTTCGATCAGCATGCGCAGTTCCGGTGGCAGGGCATTCGCCTCGCGTTGCTGCTCGATCAGGAAACGGGTGAGGGTGAC
>DATFDS010000162.1:0-3327 GCA_035251955.1 Sphingobium sp.
CCCTTGAACGCCGAGCGCGACCGCGCGCTCACCGCTCTTCGCCGCGATACCTACATCCGTGTCGGGCTGAGCCGATATTTCTGATCCCTTTCACCCCACGAATTACGTGAGGCCTTGCATCATGTCCGATCCCGCTTCCAAAACACCGCTGCTCCGTTGGGCAGATAGCATGACGCATCACAGCGCCGCCGCCATCACCGGGCGGCCATGGCTGACCATGGCGCTTTCCCTGGCGGTGGCGCTGCTGTTGTGCGTGGGCCTAGGCCAATTGACCTTCCGCAGCGACAGCCGCGTGTTCTTTTCGCCCGGCGATCCCGAACTCCAGGCGCTGGACAAGTTCGAGGAGGTCTATGGCCGCGACGACACGCTGCTGTTCGTGGTCGATGCGAAACAGGGCGATCTGTTCACGCCGCAGCGGATCGGTGCGATCAACGCCCTGACCGACCGGGCATGGCAATTGCCCGACGTGAAGCGGGTCGACAGCTTCACCAATTTCCAGCGCGCGCTCGCTGATGGTGACGATGTGGTGATCGACCAATTCTCCCGTTCGGGCGACCGCGTCACCGCCGCCGACGCCGCCCGTCTGCGGAGGGAGGCCGCGCGCGAACCGCTGATGATCGACCGCTTGCTCTCCCGCGACGGCAAGCTGGCGATCGTGGCCGTCAACTTCCGCTTCGACGCGAAGACCGCCTCGACCCAGGGCAGCCATGTCATGCAACAGGCCCGCCCGGTGGTGGAAGCGTTCAACCGGGCGCATCCCGATTTGCGCGCGGGCCTGTCCGGATCGATCGCGCTGGACGACGCCTTTGTCGAGGCCAGCACCTTCGACAGTTCCGTGCTGCTGCCGATCATGGTGACGGTGCTGGCGCTGATCATGATGCTGGTGCTGGGTTCGCCGACCGCCGCGCTGGCGACGCTGGGCATGATCGCGGTCGGCACGGCCAGTGCGCTCGGGCTGACCGGGTTCCTGGGCATTCCGCTATCCTCGCCCAGCGTGGTCGCGCCCAACATCATCCTGACCATCGCCTGCTGCGATTCCATTCACCTCTGCGCGGGCATGCTGCGCCTGCGCCGCGAAGGCCTGTCCAAGTTGGAGGCGGTCCGGGAGGTCATGATCGAATGCTGGTGGCCGGTGACATTGACCACCATCACCACGGCGACCGGCTTCCTGTCGCTGGCGTTCAGCCCGGTGCCGCCCTTCGCGCATCTGGGCATGATCGTCGCGCTGGGATCGGTGGTGACATGGCTGCTGACCTTCACCTTCCTGCCCGCGCTGCTGGTGCTGCTGCCGTGGAAGGGCAAGGCGAAGCCGTTGCCCGCCGAAAATCTGGCGGTGCGGGCGTCGGCCTTCGTCATCGCACGGCCGCGCGCGGTGCTGCTTGCCGTGACGCTGCTGTCGGTCGTCCTTTCGGCGCTGGCCTTCACCAACCGGCTGGATGATCGCTACGTCCATTATTTCGACCAAGGCTATGCCTTCCGCCAGGCAACCGACCGGATGAACCAGAAGCTGGGCGGCTTCTATTCGATCGAACTTTCGCTCGACTCGCGTGCGCCGGACGGAGTCGGCAACCCCGCCTATCTGGCCGAGGTCGACCGCCTGGCGCAGTGGCTGCGTACCCAGCCGGGCGTCACCCATGTCCATGGCGTGACGGACATATTGAAGACTGTGAACCGTGCCATGAACGGCGGCGACGAGAGCGCCTATCGCCTGCCTGCGGACCAGCAATCGGGCGCCCAATATTTGGCGCTCTACGAAATGTCGCTGCCGTTCGGCATGGATCTGAAGAACGAGATCACCGCCGACAAGCGGTCCAGCCGGCTGGTCGTGGCGCTGGGCGACACGTCGACCGCCAACATGGCCGCGCTGGCGGAACGAACCAAACAATGGGCCGCCAGCAACACGCCGCTGATCGCGCCATCGGTGACGCCGACGGGAACCTCGCTGCTGTTTGCGCATATCGGCAACCGCAATATCCGCGAGATGCTGACCGGCATCTTTACCGGTATCGGTGTCGTGGTGCTGATCTTCCTGCTGGCCTTCCGGTCGCTGACGCTCAGCCTGATCGGCACCATCGCCAATTTCGTCCCTTCGCTGGTGACTCTGGGACTCTGGGCGATCTTCAACGGACAGGTCGGCATGGCCGTGGCGGCGGTCGCGTCGGTGACGTTCGGCGTGGTGGTCGACGACACCATCCACATGCTCACCACCTATCGCCACCTGCGCAAGGACAAGGGGCTGGATGCGGTCGAAGCGGTGCGCGGCGCCTTCGCGATCGCTGGCCCCGGCATGGTGACGATGACGATGGCGCTCGCCGCCGGCTTCGGCTGCCTCGCTTTTTCGGGGTTCCAGATCAATTCGTGGATGGGGGCGATGGCTGCGTTCACGATCGTGACGGCCATGTTCTTCGACCTGCTGTTCCTGCCTGCAGCGCTGCTCTGCATCGCCCAGCTAGGCAATCGCGGGCGCAGGACCGCCGCTGCAGAGGCTACGCAACCCGCAATTGCACCGGCGTAACGTCGCGCCGGTGCCATGCATCCGGGTTTTCAATCGCTGTGCGCCCAACCATCATAGTCCGGAACGAACGGGCCGAATATTCTGAAGACAGAATTTAGGGGTGAATCATCGAACCTGAAGCGCGGCCTTACGCTCGGAATAGCGGTCGACCAACTGTTCGGCGTGGGGCCGCATCAATATGGTGATGCGAACCAGTTCCTCCATCACATCGACGATCCGATCATAGTAGCTGGACGGTCGCATCCGCCCCTCTTCGTCGAACTCCTTATAGGCCATGGCGACCGACGACTGGTTGGGGATGGTAAACATCCGCATCCATCGTCCCAGAAGACGCAAGCTGTTCACCGCGTTGAAGGACTGCGATCCGCCAGACACCTGCATGACCGCCAGGGTGCGGCCCTGGGTCGGGCGCAGTCCCTTCATTTCCAACGGCAGATGGTCGATCTGCGCTTTCATGATGCCGGTGATCTGCCCATGGCGTTCCGGGCTGCACCACACCATGCCTTCGGACCACAGGGCATGTTCGCGCAGTTCATGGACCGCCGGATGATCGTCATCCTTGACCTGATCGGGCAATGGAAGGTCCGACGGATCGAAAATCCGCGTCTCGGCACCGAAATATTGCAGCAGCCGCGCTGCTTCCTCGACGGCGAGCCGGGAAAAGGATCGTTCGCGCAGCGATCCGTAGAGCAGCAGGATACGGGGCGGATGCTGGTCGTCGGCCAAGCCGAGGGCAGGGCGACGGTGGGTCAATTCTTGTTGCAAGGCTGGCATGTGGTCGGGGTCCAACAGTGGACGCAGGCGGTTCATGA
>DATFDS010000163.1:0-63023 GCA_035251955.1 Sphingobium sp.
CCTGCGGATTATGGCGTGGATATCTCGCCGCGTCTGGAGACGCTGTCGGTCGCCGAACCGGCCAAGCGTTCGGCCGGCGTGAAGGTCGCCGATGTCGATGAACTGGTCGCGAAGCTCAAGGCTCTGGGCGTCGCCGCGTAAGTTTCATTCCCAACAGCCGTTCGTGTCGAGCGAAGTCGAGACACGGATGCGCATACCGCTTCTCGACTTCGCTCGAAGCGAACGGAAGAGGGGCGAAAGGAACCAAATATGAAGACTCTAGTCTGGGTTGAACATGAAGGCGGCGCCGTCAAGGACGCGACCCTTTCCGCCGTCACCGCCGCGGCTGAGCTGGGTGACGTGCATCTGCTGGTCGCAGGCAGCGGCGTCGGCGGCGTGGCCGAGGCAGCCGCGAAGATCGCGGGCGTGGGCAAGGTCCATGTCGCCGATGACGCGGCCTTCGGCCATGCGCTGGCGGAGAATGTCGCGCCGCTGGTCGTCGAACTGATGGGCGGCCATGACGCGTTCGTCGTGCCGGCCACCAGCAACGGCAAGAATATCGCGCCGCGCGTCGCTGCGCTGCTCGACGTGATGCAGATCAGCGACATCCTGTCGGTCGAGAGCGAGGACAGTTTCACCCGCCCGATCTATGCCGGCAACGCGATCGCGACCGTCAGGTCGAAGGATGCGAAGAAGGTCATCACCGTTCGCGGCACGGCCTTTGAAAAGGCGTCGCGCGAGGGTGGTTCGGCTGCGGTGGAAGCCGTCGGTTCGACCGGCGGAGCTTCTGCGGATCGGGGCCTGTCGAGCTTCGTCGGCGCCGAGATCGCCAAGCAGGAGCGTCCCGAACTGACCTCCGCCAAGGTGATCGTGTCGGGTGGCCGTGCGCTCAAGGATGGCGAGACCTTCGAGCAGGTGATCTTCCCGCTGGCGGACAAGCTGGGCGCGGCGGTCGGCGCGAGCCGTGCGGCGGTGGACGCGGGCTATGTGCCCAACGACTATCAGGTCGGCCAGACCGGCAAGATCGTGGCGCCCGAAGTCTATATCGCGGTTGGTATCTCGGGCGCGATCCAGCATCTGGCGGGGATGAAGGACAGCAAGACCATCATCGCCATCAACAAGGATGAGGACGCGCCGATCTTCCAGGTCGCGGATATCGGCCTGGTTGGCGATCTGTTCAAGATCGTGCCGGAACTGACCGGCAAGCTCTGAGGTTCGTATAAAAAAGACAGGGGCGCGGCTGGACCTCCGGCCGCGCCCTTTTTGCCGTCATTCGCAGCGGATGGAACGGCGGTCGATCGCCCGGCCGGCAAGCGCGCCGCCGATAAATGAGTCCGCCCGCCAACGGCGCCGCGCAAAGGGGGGAAGCGCGGACCGGGGCGGGCGGTAAACCAGCGGCAAGAGGGATGCCGCCGGAGAAAGCATTGGGGGCGTCAGCTGGCGATCGGGGCGCTCGACGCCGAGGGACGCGGCGGCATGGGCGTGATGCCAGGCGAACGCAGGTCGCTGGCGCCGCTGCCGGCCGAGCGAGCGGAGATATCGTCGCGCACCTGGTGATAACGGGAGACCAGGTCGTCCTTGAACTCGGTCAGCTTGCCTTCGTCATAGAGCTTCTTGCCGACATAGCCGGCGATGGCGCCGAAGATGAGGGTGCGGATCATGGGGAGGGCTCCTTGTTCCGGATGATGCCATGGTGTCGGAATTTGTAGGGAGTAACGGGCAGCCCTGCTTTGAGTTCCGTGCGCAAAAGGAGGAGGCGACGGGATGACGCGAAGGGAAGACTGAAAGCGGCATCGTCACGCCATCCTATGGAATGGCGCGCGGCACGACCTTACAAGGCCCGTGGATGACAGGAGGGCAGGCGCCCCTATTGCGCGGTCCAGCCGCCGTCGATGCTCATATTGGCGCCGGTGATGTTGGCGGCCGCATCGCTGCAGAGAAACAGCGCCATGGCGGCGACCTGTTCGACCGTCACGAACTGCTTGGTCGGCTGGCCGGCGAGCAGCACGTCGTTCATCACCTGCTCGCGCGTCAGCCCACGCGCTTTCATCGTGTCGGGGATCTGGTTTTCGACCAGCGGCGTCCAGACATAGCCGGGCGAAATGCAGTTGGCGGTGATGCCGAAAGTCGCCAGTTCCAGCGCCAGCGTCTTGGTGAAGCCGGCAAGGCCGTGCTTGGCGGTCACATAGGCGCTTTTGAAGGGCGAGGCGGTGAGCGAATGGGCGCTCGCCGTCTGGATGATGCGGCCCCATTTTTGCGACTTCATATAGGGAATGGCGAGGCGCGAGGTGTGGAAGGCGCTGTTGAGGTTGAGCGCGATGATGAGGTTCCATTTGTCGACCGGAAATTCCTCGACTGGGGCGACATGCTGCACGCCGGCATTGTTGATGAGGATGTCGACGCCGCCGAATGTGTCGGCGGCCTGGCGCATCATCGCCTCGATCTCGGCCTGTTGGGTGAGGTCGTGGCCGCTGTAGAGGGCTTTGGCGCCGCTCGCCTGTTCAAGGGCAAGCCGCTCCTGCTCGATCGCCTGCGCGTCGCCAAAGCCGTTGATGACGATGTTCGCGCCTTCGCCCGCAAGCGCCTTGGCATAGGCAAGGCCGATGCCCGATGTGGAGCCGGTGATGAGGGCCGTCCTGCCGGCGAGGGTCTGGCTCATACATTCTTCTCCTTGAGGTGGTCGGGTTCATCGAGGTCGAAGGTGGCGCTTTTGCCGTTCAGGATGTTGCGGGCGATAAGGTCGCCCTTGTGCATGACTTCTTCCACCGCGTGGCGGCCCTGGCTCCAATGGTCGAGCATGGTCGAGCGGGAAAATTCGAAATCGCGCGCGCCGCTTTCCCAGGCGCGGCCGCGATAGATGAGATGCACGATGTTTACCGACCCGCGGTCGAGATATTGGCGCAGCCGCTGGGTGTCGGGATCCTCGCGCAATTCGGGCGGCAGCTTGTCGAGCACGGCGGCGATCGCGCGATGTTCGCGGCGCAAACGCAGATATTGGTCCGTCACCTGGCGGGTGCGGCTGGAATATTGGATGTCCTTGGTCCGCGAATAAACGTCGGTCATCTGGCGCGGCATGGGGCCTTCGGCCGGGAAAAGATCGACCTGGAACACCAGCATGTCCTCATTCTGATGTTCCAGCACATGGGCGAGCGGGGTGTTGGAGACCAGGCCGCCATCCCAATACCAGCGCCCGTCAATCTCCACCGGCGGCAGGCCCGGCGGCAGCGCGCCCGATGCCATGATGTGCCGCGCGTCGATACGGGTGTTGCCGCCCGGCCCGCGCGTGTCCCAATAGGCGAAATTGCCGCTTTCCACGTCGACCGCGCCCACCGACAGGCGGACCGGGCCGTCATTGAGCAGGTCCCAGTCGACGCACGCGTCGAGCGTCTCGCGCAGCGGAGCAGTGTCATAGAAGCTGATCGCGCCCGGCGAGCCCTCCGGCATCAGCGCGGCGGGCCAGAGGCGCGGGCGGAACATGCCCGGCACGCCGAAGGTCGCAACGGTGCCTGCCGCCAGCAGATGCGCAGCTTCCCGGATATGATCGATCTCAGGGAGGATGATGTTGGGCATGCCGCCCGAGACGGTGCGCCAGAATCGCTTGAGCCTGCTGAGCCGCCGGTGCGGCGGGTTGCCCGCGATGATCGCGGCATTGACGGCGCCGATCGAAATGCCCGCCACCCAGCTGATGTCGATGCCAAGCTCGTCGAGCCGTTCATAGACGCCGGCCTGAAAGGAACCAAGCGCGCCGCCGCCCTGCAGCAGGAGGGCAACTTCGCGAGGGAGGGGAAGCGGCGTCGTCGCACGCCGGGGAGGTTGGGATTCTATATCGGCCATGTCGCACTGCAATATAATGATTGATGCGCGGCTGCCAACTTAATGTACTGTAACAATCCGGAAGGCGAGGCAACCAACGCCATATCGCACCCGTTCCAACCTTTCGCCGGATGGCGTAAGGCTTGGCATGGAAAGCGAGGACGGCATGCGGCTCGACGATGAACAGGAAAGCTCCAATTTTGAGGTGCAGGACGGCCGGGGCGGGGGATTTGGCGGCGGGCTGGGCGGGGGCCTTGGCATGTTGCTGCCGTTCATCGGCAGCCGTTTCGGCTGCGGCGGCATCGTGGTCGTGCTCATCATCCTGGCGGTGATGGGCGTCAATCCGCTGAGCCTGCTCGGCGGGGGCGGCGGTCCGGTGCAGCAGAATATATCGGTCAGCCGCGATCCGCAGAAGCTCAACGACATCCAGCACTGGTCCTTGCGCGTGCTGGGATCGACCGAGCGGGTGTGGGGGCAGGTCTTCACCGAGGCGGGGCAGCACTATAAGCCGACGGTCCTGTCCTTCTATTCGCAGAGCGGCGCGTCAGGCTGCGGCGCGGCGCAGAGCGCTATGGGGCCGTTCTATTGTCCCAACGACCAGAAGGTCTATCTGGACACCGACTTCTTCACCGAACTGCGCCAGCGTTTCGGCGCGCCGGGCGACTTCGCCCAGGCCTATGTCATCGCGCATGAGGTCGGGCATCATGTGCAGGATCTGGAAGGCACGCTGGGCCAGGTGCAGCAGCGCCAGCGCGCGGTGAGCGAGGAAGAAGGCAATGCCCTGCAGGTGGGGGTGGAACTGCAGGCGGACTGCTATGCCGGCGTCTGGGCCAAGCGCACGGGCCTTATGGAAGCGGGCGATCTGGAGGAAGGAATGCAGGCGGCGCAGGCGATCGGCGACGATACGCTGCAAAAGGCGGCAGGCCGCCGCCCGGTGCCGGAAAGCTTCACCCATGGCAGCAGCGAGCAGCGGATGCAGTGGCTGCGCAAGGGGTTGGCCACGGGCGACCCGGCGCAGTGCGACACCTTCGCCGCGGCGCGCTAGGCTTTATTCGTCGCTGTCGCGCATGACCTGGACCGATCCGTCACCGATGTCCGGGGACGGAGCGGGGGCTGCGCCGGGCAGGCCGTTGCCGGGCGCCAGGAAAGGCTTGCCCGCATCGGGTATCGGCTGACCGAATGCCACGGGTTCCGGCAGCGGTTGGGCGCTGCTGACGACAGGCAGTGGGGCTGTTGGAGCCGGCTTCGCGGAGACAGGCGCGACGGGAGATGCGACAGGCTGGACCGGCTGCCGGGGCGCGAGGCCCTGTACCGCGAAGGTCAAAATGGGTGCGGCAATCAGCGTGAGGGCGGCAAAAGCCTTGTACATCATGGGACGCGTCCTGAAACAGAAGCGCCAATCTAGCCAGGGCAGGTAAATAAAATGCTTAGCGCCCGTTTGCCGTCAATGCCGGTCGAGTTGATCGAGCAGGTCCATCATGTCGTTCGGCAGGCTGTCGGACCGTGCACGAAAAGTGGAGCGCAGCGCATTGCCGATGCCTTCATAGGGCTGCGGCAGGCCGACCGTCAGGACGCGACGAGCCGAGCCATCGCGCCCCTGGGCCGGCCGGCCGACAATTTTGCGGTGCATTTCCATGTCGGTACAACGGATAAGCACTGGAAAAGTTTCTGGCGTTCATGAAATGATCAGGCGATGGCGCGGCGGATCATGGGAGAGACACAGGTGACGGACTGGACGGCGACCGCGGCGCGGATCCGCGCACATTCGCCCTTCCTGGCGCGGCAGATGGACCGGTTTCCGGGGGTCGCCGACGTGCTGGCGACCGGCGATTTCGATGCGGCGCTGGTCGCGGCGCAGGGGGTTGCGGATCCGGGCGACACTCTGGCGCGCTCGCTCCGCCGCCGCAAGGGCGCTTTGGCGCTGGTGACGGCGGCGGCCGATCTGGCAGGCGCCTGGGATCTGGACCGGGTGACGCGCACCTTGTCCGATTTTGCCGACCAGGCGCTGGAGGAGGCGCTGGCCGCCGCCTTTGCCGAACGCTATCCCGATGCGCGGCCGCAGGGCTTCGTGGTGCTGGCGCTGGGCAAGCATGGCAGCCGCGAGCTGAATTATTCCTCCGATATCGATCCGATCCTTCTCTACGATCCCCAAACCCTGCCGCATGGCGAGCGGGAAGACCCGGCGGACGCCGCCGTGAGGATCGGGCGGAGGGCCAGCGAATTGCTCAATGCACGCGACGGCGACGGCTATGTCTTCCGGGTCGACCTGCGGCTGCGGCCTTCCCCCGAGGCCACGCCGATCGCGCTGCCGGTGGAGGCGGCGATCGGCTATTATGAATCGATGGCGCTGGGCTGGGAGCAGGCGGCGTTCATCCGGGCGCGGCCGGCTGCCGGCGATCTGGCGCTGGGCGATTATTTCCTGCAGCAGATCCGTCCTTTCGTCTGGCGGCGGAGCCTGGATTTCGGCGCGATCGACGCGATCACCGATATTTCGCGGCGGATCCGCGATCATTATGCGCAGGGGCAGGCGTTCGGGCCGGGCTTTGATTTGAAGCGCGGGCGCGGCGGCATCCGCGAGGTCGAATTTTTCGCGCAGGTGCATCAGCTGATCCATGGCGGGCGCGATCCGTCGCTGCGGTCGGGCAACACGCGCGAGGCGTTGCGGGCGCTCACGGCGGCGGGGGTGTTCGCGGCGGACGTCGCGGCGAAGCTGGACGAGGCCTATCGGCTGTTCCGCACGATCGAACATCGGCTGCAGATGGTGGAGGACCGCCAGACGCACGAACTGCCCAGGAGCGTGCAGGCGATCGACAATGTCGCGCAGCTGCATGGGCTGGCGGATGGCGCTGCGCTGCTGGACCTGCTGCGGCCGCAGGTCGAATGGGTGGGCCGCAATTACGACCAGCTGACCCCGGCCGACAAGGAAGAATTGCTCTCGCATGACGAGGAGCGGCTGAAGGCGCAATTGGCCGAGATGGGCTTTGCCGACCCTGAGACCCCCGTCGCGCGCATTTTGCGCTGGCGGGCGGGAACGGTCAGGGCGCTGAGGAGCGCGCCATCGCGCGAGGCGTTGGAAGAGCTTTTGCCCGGCCTCATGCGCACGCTGGCCGATGCGCCCGATCCGGCGCGGGCGCTCAACCGGCTGGACGATCTGATCGGACGGCTGCCGAGCGCGATCAACTTCTTCAAGCTGCTTGCCGCGCGGCCGGGGCTGGCCGAACTGACGGTGGAAGTGTTGAGCCATGCGCCGACGCTGGCCGATGCGCTGGGGCGGCGGGCGGAACTGCTCGACGGGCTGATCGATACGTCCGCTTTCGATCCGCCGCCGGCCGTCGACGTGCTGGCCGACCAGTTCGCCAGGCTGGAGGCCGGGGAGGATTATCAGGCGCTGCTCGACCGGGTGCGGCAGCGGGTCAATGACCGCCGCTTTGCGCTGGGGGCGCAGATCATTCGCGGCGGCGATCCGCTGGAGGCGGGGCGTGGCTATTCCCGCGTTGCGGAGGCGGCGATCGAGGCGCTGGCCAGCGCGACGATTGCGGAGTTCGAAGCGGCGCACGGCCGCGTGCCGGGCGGCGAGATGGTGATATTGGCGCTGGGGCGGTTGGGCGGCGGCATGCTGACCCATGCATCGGACCTGGATCTCATCTATCTTTTCACCGGTGATTTCCTGACCGAGTCCGATGGACCCAAGCCGCTGGGCGCGACCCAATATTTCAACCGGCTGGGGCAGCGCATCACCAATGCCCTGTCGGTGCAGACGGCGGCGGGACCGCTTTATGAGGTGGATACCCGGCTGCGGCCTTCGGGCGCGCAGGGGCTGCTGGCCGTCAGCCTCGACAGCTTTGCCAGATATCAGCGCGAGGAGGCATGGACCTGGGAGCATCTGGCGCTGACACGGGCGCGGCCGGTGTTCGGATCGGACCAGGCGCGCGCGGCGCTGGGCGCGATCCTGAAGGAAACGCTGGAATGGCCGCGCGACTTTGGCGAACTGGCCCGCAATGCGGTGAAGATGCGCGGCGACATTGCCAGGCATAAGCCGCCGGCGAGCGAACTGGACGTGAAGCTGGTGCCGGGCGGCCTGGTTGACCTGGAGTTCCTGATCCACGTCACCCAGTTCCGGCACAATATGGCGTTCGATCCGGATCTGCGTGCAGCGCTGGCACAGTTGGTGGCGGCCGGGCATCTGCCCGACGATTTGCTGCCCGCCCATGACCTGATCACTCGATTCCTGGTGGTTTCGCGCCTCGTCTCCCCCAAGTCGACCGAGCCGCCCGAGGCTACGCGGCCGCTGGTCGCCCGCGCCTGCGGGGTCGAGAATTGGGACGCGCTGCTTGAAAGCTACGGCCAAGCGCGGCAGAGGGTGCGCGATGCCTGGGCGGGGCTGGCCGCGCCTTTCAAGGAGAATGACGATGCTGGAAGCGGGTGATGCGCTGCCCAATGTGACGCTGAAGGATGCCGAGGGCGCCGACTTCACGCTGGAGCGTTATCGCGGCAAGCCGCTGGTCGTCTATTTCTACCCCAAGGCGGACACGCCCGGCTGCACCACCGAGGCGAAGGATTTCACCGAACTGGCGGACGCGTTCGGCGCGATCGGCGTGCCGGTGGTGGGAGTCTCCAAGGACAAGCCCGCCAAGCTCCAGAAGTTCGGCGGCAAATATGGGTTGTCGGTGACGCTGGCCTCGGACGAACCGGGCGATGCCTGCGCGGCGTTCGGCACCTGGGTCGAAAAGTCGCTTTATGGCCGCAAATATATGGGGATCGAGCGGGCGACCTTCCTGGCCGATGCCGATGGCAGGATCGTGCGGGTCTGGCCCAAGGTGAAGGTGAAGGGGCACGCCGCCGAGGTGCTGGAGGCTGCGAAGGCGTTTTGAGCCTGCCGCTTTCCATCGACAGTGTCGGCGCGGGCTGCGAGCATGTGCTGGCGACGGCCGACCCGCGCGCGAAGCTGATGGCGGCGCGGGCGGTGGCGCGCGGCTGGACGCGGGGGCGGCTGGCGCATCGCTTCGACGTGGCGATGCCCGATCGCCCGGCGCGGCCTGATGTGCCGTTGCTGTTGCCGCCCAACCAGATGCCCAAGCGCGGCAAGATCGGTTCGGATCGGGCGCGGATCGCCATGCTTCACGCGCTCGCGCATATCGAGTTCGTTGCGATCGACCTGGCCTTCGACCTGATCGGGCGTTTCGGTGGGGCGTTTCCGGCCGCCTTCACCGACGACTGGATGCGGGTAGGCGCCGAGGAGGCGATGCATTTCGCGCTGCTCGACCGGCGCTTGCGGCAATTGGGCAGCCATTATGGTGCGCTGCCGGCGCATGACGGGCTGTGGCAGGCGGCGGAGGAGACGGCGCATGATGCCATGGCGCGCCTTGCCATCGTGCCGATGGTGCTGGAGGCGCGGGCGCTCGACATCACGCCGGCCACAGCCGAACGGTTCGAACAGGTGGGGGATGCGGTTTCCGCGCGTATGTTGCGCCGCATTATGACAGACGAGATTCGGCATGTTTCGGCCGGGACGACATGGTTTCGCCATGCGACGAACAGAGCCGGGCTGGACCCGGCTAACCATTACCAAATCCTTGTAAAACGCCATTTCCGGGGCGCGTTGAAGCCGCCGTTCAACGACTCGGCGCGTCGACAAGCCGGTTTAACGCTGGAATTTTACGGCGCGCTTGCACAATAAGGCGCGAGATGCGCTTCTTGTGATGCGGGTGGCGGCTTCGGTCGCATTTTGGTGAAACACGGGGAGCACCGAGAGGCTTAAAGCCTCCGGTGATAAGTCGGGGTCGGCATGTTGGTTCTTCGTTCGAATAATGCGCGCGCTGCGCGATGGTTCCGGTCTGCGTTCAAAATGGCTGGTGCGATGGGTATGGCAGGCGCTCTTTGCGCGGCGGTCCCGGCACAGGCCAAGAGCGTCGATGACGATCCCTATGGCGATGCGTCGGAAATCAACACCAGCCCGCTTGGGCCGGCCGATGTCGGCTTTTCCAATCTTTTCTCCAGCCTGCAGCGGCTGGATGGCGACACCAGGCCCACCAACAATATCCCGTCGGGCCGTCCGGTGGAGAAGCTGTCGCTGACGTCGAACTTCGGTGTCCGTTCCGATCCGTTCAACGGCGGCGCGCGGATGCACAAGGGTATCGATATTCCAGGGCCCAAGGGCACCCCGATCTACGCCACCGCCGATGGCATCGTCAGCCGTGCCGGCTGGGCCAGCGGCTATGGCAATCTCGTCCAGATTTCGCATGGCGGCGGCATGGAAACGCGCTACGGCCATATGTCGAAGCTGATCGTTGCGGCCAACAGCTATGTGCATCGCGGCCAGCTGATCGGCCTGATGGGTTCGACCGGCCGCTCGACCGGCAGCCATCTCCATTATGAGGTCCGCGTCGACGGCCAGGCGATCAACCCGATCCCCTTCGTGGTCGGCCCCGATGTTCTGGTGGCGATGAACACCAAGCCGCCGGTCGCGATGGGCGGCCCGACCAAGGCGCAGGAAAAGGCAGCGGAATAATCCGCGTTTCCTTCGCCTGACCCGCTTCTTTGCAAAGGCCCGGCACCCAATGGCTTGCCGGGCCTTTTGCGTGACCCTATCTAGGCGCCATGGCCGATATTGATCTCACTCCTTCCGCTGCTGCTCGGGTGGCCGCTATTGCCGCCAAGCAGAACAAGCCCGCCATTCTTCGCCTTGCCGTGGAAGGCGGCGGCTGTTCCGGCTTTCAATATCGCTTCGGCCTGGCCGAGGCGGTGGAAGCCGATGATGTGGCGGTCGAGCGCGACGGTGTGACGCTGGTGGTGGACGATGTCAGCCTGGACCTGGTGCGGGGGGCGGCGGTCGATTTCGTTTCCGACCTGGGCGGCGCGGCGTTCAAGGTGACGAACCCCAATGCCACCGCCGGCTGCGGCTGTGGGTCCAGCTTTTCGATTTAATCGTCGCGCGGCCTTGTCGACAGGCCGCACTTCTCTTTAGGGATGCGCGCAAGGAGAAGCTGTTCCATGCGCATCGCGACCTTCAACATCAACGGCATCAAGGCGCGGTTGCCGCGCCTGCTCGAATGGCTGAACGAAACGCAGCCGGACATCGCCTGCCTGCAGGAAATCAAGACTTCCGACGACACCTTCCCGCTCAAGGATATCGAAGAGGTCGGCTATGGTGCGATCTGGCACGGGCAGAAGGGTTTCAACGGCGTCGCCATCCTGGCGCGCGGCGAGACGCCGGTGGAAGTGCGCCGTGGGCTGGAGGGCGAGCCCGAGGACGAGCATAGCCGCTATATTGAGGCGGATGTGAAGGGCGTGCGCGTCGCCAGCATCTACCTGCCCAACGGAAATCCGCAGCCGGGGCCGAAATTCGACTATAAGCTGCGCTGGATGAAGCGGCTGCGCGACCGCGCCAGCGCGATCTGGGCGGAGGAAGTGCCGGCGGTCCTGGCGGGCGATTATAATGTCATCCCGCGCGACCGGGACGTCTATTCCGTCAAGGCCATGGCCGACGACGCGCTGATGCAGCCGGAAAGCCGCGCCGCCTATCGCCGGCTGCTGGGCGACGGCTGGACCGACGCGATCGCCAGCCGCCATCCGGCGGGTGGGGTATGGACCTATTGGGATTACCAGATGAACGCCTGGCCGCGCGATGCGGGCTTTCGCATCGATCATCTGCTGCTCAGCCCCGCGGCGGCCGACCGGCTGATCGACGCGCAGGTGGACAAGGATTTTCGCGGTCGGGAAAAGGCGAGCGACCATGCGCCGACTTGGGTCGAACTGCGGGGCTGATCCTGGCCGGGTGGCGCGATGGCTGGTAATGGCCATTTTTCAGATGTTGCGTAGGTCCACCCCCAGCCCCTCCCGCAAGCGGGAAGGGGGCGAGACTTGCCGAGCCGCAGGCGAGGTTAGTCGCAGCGGGGTGGGCATTTGAGACGTCCATCTTCCTCCCATCTCCTTCACCCCTGGGCCTTTTCAGCGACCCGGATGCCGGGCATGGCGCGCGCATCGCTCACTTGGCGCTCCGTCCAGCCATCAGCGGCGTACCGATATTCGACATGATGGCCGCGCTGGAAGCTGGCGCCGTCCCAGACGACCAGCTGCAGCTCGATTTCGTCATGGCGGCGGACGTGCAGCCAATTGAAGCTCTGCGGCTCTGCATTGCGCAGGCGCGTGGAGGTGGCTGTGCCCGCCTGGATTACCAGCGCGCCGCCGGCGTCGGCGACCATCTTTTGCGCCGCGGCAGCATAAGTGCGGTGGAAATGGCCGGCGAGCGCGATGTGGATGCCGGCCTGGCGCGCGGCTCGCACCGCGTCGTCATGGTGTCCGACCGCTTCGCTCAGCTCTCCGCCCCTGCCGATCGGCATGGCGAACAGCGGGTGGTGGGTGACGAGGATACGCGTCTTGTCCGGCGCCACGCCGGCGAAGCGCTTGCGCAGCAGCCGCATCTGCTCCTGGTTGATCCGTCCGTCCTTGATCGTCAGCGATCGCGCGGTGTTGAGGCCGAGGATCGCGACCTCCTTGTCCTCATACCAGGGGCAGAGGTCATTGCTGATATAGCGTTTGTAGCGGCGCAGCGGCGCAGCGAAGCGACGGACGATGTCGTAGAGCGGGATGTCATGATTGCCGGGCACCACCAACAGCCGCATGCCCGCCGCGCGGAGGCGGTTGAGCCAGGCGGCGGCTTGGCGGAATTGTTCCGGCTTGGCGCGCTGGGTAAAGTCGCCGCTGATGATCACCAGATCGGGCTGGTGCTGCTGCAGCCAGGCTTGCGCCGCCGATACGATCTTGGGGTCGTTGGCGCCGAAATGGATGTCGGAAAGATGTGCGATGCGAGCCATGGCTTTCCAACGACCGCTCGCCCCGATTTGTTTCGGGCAGGAGCCGATGCGGAGCTGGCGTGTTGTTGAGGCATGGCAACACATTCCCTGCCGCGCGACGCGGCGCTGATCGTTAACGTCCACAGTCGCAGAGGCGAGGCGTTGTTCACCGAAGCAAGGGCGAAGCTGGAGCAGGCAGGGGTGCGGCTGACCGCCGCCCACGCTGTTCGCGATCCCGATCGTTTGCCGGAAATGGTGCGCAGCGTCGTGGCGCAGGGCGCGCCCATGGTGATCGTCGGCGGCGGCGACGGGTCGCTTTCAGGCACGGTCGATGAGCTGGTGGGCAAGGGATGCGTCTTTGGCGTGCTGCCGCTGGGCACCGCGAACAGTTTTGCCCGGACGCTGGGGATACCGCTTGACCTCGACGGCGCGGTCGGGGTGATCGCCTCGGGCCGGCGGCGGCGGATCGACCTTGGGCTGATCGACCATGATTATTTCGTGAACGCCGCTTCGCTGGGTCTGTCGCCGATGATCGGGCAGACGGTGCCGCACAAGCTCAAACGCTATCTGGGCCGGATCGGCTATCTGCTCTGGGCGGTCAAATGCTCGTTCGGCTTTCGCGCCTTTCAGCTACAGATCGACGACGGCAGCGGCGAACGGCGCATGTGGGCGACCGAGGTGCGCATCCTGAACGGTCCCTATCATGGCGGGGTCGAACTGTCGGAACAGGCGGATGTGGACAGCGGCGAACTGGTGATCCAGGCGGTGGTGGGGCGCAGCCATATGCGGCTGGCCTGGGATTGGTATGCGAAATTCTTCAAGCTGCGGGATCGCGACGCGCATACCGAGGAATTTCGCGGGCGCTCCTTCCGGATCGCGACGCGGCCCCGACAACGGATTTCGATCGATGGCGAAGTGCTGGCAGCCACGCCGGCGGTCGCGAAGGTGGCCGCCGGCGCGATTGACGTGGCGGTGCCGGGATAGAGTGGAAGTCGGAACGTCGGCTTATCCATTCCCCTCCCGCTTGCGGGAGGGGGAATATGTCGGACATTGGCCGAGACCATCCGTTCAGGCGCGGGCGAGCAGGCCTTCCACCAGGCCTTCGAACAGGCGGCGACCATCGGTCTTGCCGTGGGCGGCTTCGATCACGCGCTCGGGATGGGGCATCATGCCGAGCACATTGCCGCCTTCATTGAGAACGCCGGCGATGTTGCGGGCCGAGCCGTTGACGTTTTCCGCATAGCGCAGCGCCACGCGGCCTTCGCCTTCCAGGCGGTCGAGCGTGTCGGCATCGGCGAAATAATTGCCGTCATGATGCGCGACGGGATAGCTGATCGATTCGCCCGCGCTATAGCGGCTGGTGAAGGCGCTCTGCGCATTTTCGACCGTCAGGGCGACGTCGCGGCAGACGAAATGGCCGCCGGCATTGCGCAGCAGCGCGCCGGGCAGCAGGCCGCTTTCGGTCAACACCTGGAAGCCGTTGCAGATGCCCAGCACATAGGTCCCGCGTTCCGCTGCTCGTCCGACGGCCTGCATCACCGGCGAGCGCGCGGCCATCGCGCCCGAGCGCAGATAGTCGCCATAGGAGAAGCCGCCAGGCACGCCGATCAGGTCGAGATCATCGGGCAATTCCGTGTCGCGATGCCAGATCATGGCCGGCTTCGTACCGCTCACCGCCTCGAACGCTACGGCGAGATCGCGGTCGCAATTGCTGCCGGGGAAGACGATGACGGCGCTCTTCATGGCTCAGGCCACCTTTTCGATACGGTAGTTTTCGATCACCGTATTGGCCAGCAGCTTGCGGCACATGGCGTCGAGATCTTCATCGCTGGTGCCCTCGGCAAGATCCAGTTCGATGAGCTTGCCCGCGCGCACGTCATTCACGCCCGAAAAGCCGAGGCCCTCCAGTGCGTGATGGATCGCTCGTCCCTGCGGGTCGAGGACACCGCCCTTGAGGGTGACGAAGATGCGGGCTTTCATGAGGTGCGAAACTCCGTGGATTGCTCTCGCGCACCCCCTAGTCGCGCGCGCCCGCCCAAGCAAGATATTATCCCTTTCTTAGCGACCGTGCGCCTATGCTCCTCCATCCGGGAAAGAGGTTTTGGGCGATGGCTGGTCTGGCGCTGGCAATGTTTGTGGGGCTTTTCGCCTTCGGGCAGCAGATCGTCGGCTATGACGATCCGCACGGCCGCGTGCAACTGGCGCTGCTGGCAACCTTCACCTTCGGCGTGCTGATCGGCTACCGCGCGAACGGCTGAGCCCAAAAAAAGCTTCGCTATCGAGCCTCTGCTGCACTAATCGCGCGCGATGAGCGGTGACTATCTCTATTATACATGCGCAATCCTGGCTGTGACTCTGTCCGGCCTGGCCAAGGGCGGCTTTGCGGGCGTCGGGGTGCTGGCGATGCCGATCTTTGCACTTGGCGTCGATCCGGTACAGGCCGCGGCGATCATGCTGCCGATCCTGATCCTGCAGGATGCGGTGAGCGTCTGGTCGTTTCGACACAGCTGGGACCGGCACATCCTAACGGTGATGCTACCGGGCATGATATTGGGCGTCGGGCTGGGCTATCTTTTCGCGGCGCAGGTTTCGGAGACGGCGGTGCTGGGCGCGTTGGGGTTGATTTCCCTCCTGTTCGGGCTGCAGCGGCTGTGGGTCGAGCGGAGCGGGGCGGTCGTCCTGCCATCCAGTTCGCCCAACTGGATAGGCGTGCTGCTGGGTGTCGCCAGCGGCTTTACCAGCCAGATCGCGCATGCGGGCGCGCCGCCCTTTCAGATGTGGGTGCTGCCCAAGCGCCTGCCGCGCGACCTGTTGATCGGCACCAGCGCGGTCGCCTTTGCGGTGATGAACTGGGTCAAGGTGCCGGCCTATGCGGCGCTTGGGCAATTTACGCGCGCCAACCTGCTGGCGACGGCGACGTTGGCGCCGATAGCGATAGCGGCGACTTATGCGGGTGTGGTGCTTGTGCGCCGCGTCGATCCGGCGCGCTTCTACACGCTGATCTATGTGCTGATGGTGCTGCTGGGGATCAAGCTGTTGGCGGATGCCATATTGGCCTGAACATTCTGGTGTGCCCGGCGATCATCTCAACCGTCGTCCCCGCGAAAGCGGGGACCCATCTCCCGTGACATTGCGCCCGATGCCGCGTCAGAAGATGGATGCCCGCTTTCGCGGGAATGACGGTTAATCTTCAGTCCTTGCTGCGCTTCTTGCGATGGGTGTCGAGGTCGGTAACGGTCGTGTCCACGCCCTCGGGCATCAGGCCCAGGCGCCGGGCGACTTCCTGATAGGCTTCGACTTCGCCGCCCAGATCGCGGCGGAAACGGTCCTTGTCCAGTTTTTCGCCGGTGTTCATGTCCCACAGGCGGCAGCCGTCGGGGCTGATCTCGTCGGCCAGGATGACGCGGCTATAGTCGCCGTCCCACAGGCGGCCGAATTCCAGCTTGAAGTCGACCAGGCGGATGCCGATGGCCGCGAACAGGCCGCACATGAAGTCGTTGATGCGGATCGCCATGTCGGCGATGTCGTGCATCTCTTCCTGGGTGGCCCAGCCGAAGCAGGCGATATGTTCTTCGGACACCAGCGGGTCGCCCAGCGCATCGTCCTTGTAGCAATATTCGATGAGGGTGCGGGGCAGCTGCGTGCCTTCCTCGATCCCCAGCTTCTTGCTGAGCGAACCGGCGGCGACGTTGCGCACGACGACCTCGATCGGGACGATTTCCACCTGGCGCACCAGCTGTTCGCGCATGTTGAGGCGGCGGATGAAGTGGGTGGGCACGCCGATCTGGCCGAGCAGGGTGAAGATATGTTCGGAAATGCGGTTGTTGAGCACGCCCTTGCCGGAAATCGTGCCCTTCTTCTGCGCGTTGAAGGCCGTCGCATCATCCTTGAAATACTGGATGATCGTACCAGGCTCGGGGCCTTCGTAGAGGATCTTTGCCTTGCCTTCGTATATCTGGCGGCGACGGGCCATGCGCGGTTCCTGTCTTCCAAGAATGAATGTGCCCCGGCAAACGCGAATCGGGAAGGATCAGCGGGTGCCGGGGCTGCTTGGGGTCGGCCCATAGACCAAAGGAGGCGGGGGTGCAATTAGGGCGCTGATTTCGCGCGTCCTAAAGCACATCGCCGAACATGAACCAGAGCAGGGCGATCCAGGCGACCAGACCGATGGCGCCAAGGATGACGCCCGATCGTTCCCGAATGGCGGCGATCAGGCCGCGCGTTTCTTCCATGTCCATGCTTCGCGACGATAATCACGGGGTCGGGGAACGAAAGGGATTTATTCCGCTGTCTCGATCTGCGGCTTTTTTGCTGGCTCGTCGCGCTGGACGGCCAGCAGGCGCTCCGTGAAGCATTGCCGCCACCAGCTGATATCCTGTTGCTCCACACAGTCCATCATCGATCGCCAGCGCCGCTTGCGTTCGTCGAGCGGCATGGAGAGGGCACGGTTGATGGCGTCGGACATTTCCTCCGGGCTGTAGGGATTGATGAGCAGCGCATCCTTGAGCTGCGTCGCCGCGCCGGCAAAGCGGGAGAGAATGAGGACGCCAGGGTCCTCCGGGTCCTGTGCGGCGACATATTCCTTCGCGACCAGGTTCATCCCGTCGCGCAGGGGCGTCACCAGGCCGATCCGCGCAGCGCGGTAGATGCCCGCCAGCTTGTCGCGCGGATAACCCTGGTTGACGTAGCGGATCGGCGTCCAGTCCACATCGCTATATTCGCCGTTGATCCGGCCTGCGAGCGAGTCGAGCGTCGCACGGATCTGCTGATAGCTTTCCACCTCGCCGCGGGAGGGCGGCGCGATCTGTGCCAGCACGACGTTGCGATGATGTTCGGGATGGTCCTTCAGGAAGCGAGCGAAGCCGTGGAACCGCTCTTCCAACCCCTTGCTGTAATCGAGGCGGTCGACACCGACGATCAGGGGGCGATGCTGGAGCGATCGACGGACCTGCTGGTACATGTCGCGCGCCGTGCCGCTGACCGCGGCGGTGGCGAATTCCTGCGCATTGATGCCGATCGGGCAGGCGACCGCCTGAATGGTGCGATCGCCGACGGTGACGAAATCGCCGTTCACGGTTCCGCCCATCTCCCGTTCGACATAATGGCGGAAGGATTCCAGCCATTCCTCGGTATGGAAGCCGACTACATCATAGGCGAAGAGGGTGCTGACGAGCTTCGAATGATGCGGCAGCGACACCAGCAGCCGCGTGGGGGGCCAGGGGATGTGCAGGAAAAAGCCGATCCGGTTGTTCAGGCCCTTGTCGCGCAGCATCTGACCCAGCGGGATCATGTGATAGTCATGGACCCAGATGATGTCCTCCGGCTCGATCAGCGGGTTGGCGGTGTCGGCAAAGCGCTGATTGACCCGGTTGTAGCCGCCTTCGAAATCGCGGGCATATTCGGCCAGGTCGATACGGAAGTGGAATAACGGCCAGAGCGTCTTGTTGGCATAGCCGTTATAATATTCGTCGACATCCTGTTCTTCCAGATCGATGGTGGCGGTCTTGACGCCTTCATCCTCGGAGAAGCCGATCTGGCCGGTGAAATTTTCGGTCACTTCGCCCGACCAGCCGACCCAGATGCCGCGGCTTTCCCGCAGCGCCTGGACCAGTGCGACGGCCAGCCCGCCCTGGTTGCCGGATTTGTCGGGGCGACTGACGCGGTTCGAAATTACAATCAGCCGACTCATCGCATGACGCTCCAGGGTTTGCTCAAGAGCACGGCGCAATTGATGATGCCGACCAGTGAGTAGGTTTGGGGATAATTACCCCATAATTCGCCCGTTGTCGGGTCGATATCTTCGGACAGCAGGCCCGCTGCGGTACGGCGCGAGAGCATCTCTTCGAACAGCAGCCGCGCTTCTTCGGTGCGGCCGGTGCGGTGCAGCGCCTCGATCAGCCAGAAGGTGCAGACATTGAAGGCGGTGACGGGCTCGCCGAAATCATCGGGCGCGCTGTAGCGGAGCATGTCGTTGCCCCGGCGCAGGTCGCGCTCCAGCGCCTTGAGCGTGCCGAGGAACATCGGATTGTCGGCCGTCAGGAACCGCAGGTCGAGAAGCTGGAGCAACGAGGCGTCACGCGCATCATCCTCGAAATTGGCGGAGATGGCGTTGCTGCCGGTGCGCCAGGCCGACTGCAGGATGCGCGCCTTCATGATCTCGGCCCGTTCGCGCCAATGGACTTCGCGTTCGCAGAGGTCGAGGGCATCGGCGGCATGAGCAAGCCGGTCGCAGGCGGCCCAGCACATGACCGCGCTGTAGCTGTGCACATGGGCGCGGGTGCGCAGTTCCCACAGGCCCGCGTCGGGCTGATCATAGACGGCCCAGGCGCGCTCTCCGACGGCTTCAAGCGATTCGAAGTCGGTCATGCCCGCCATGCGCAGCAGCCGCTGGTCGATGAAGCCCTGGACGGACGACAGGACGATCTGGCCATAGGCGTCATGCTGGATCTGCGAATAGGCCGCATTGCCGACCCGCACCGGTCCCATGCCGCGATAGCCGGGGAGGTTCGTCGCCTCCTTCTCGGTCAGGGTCGCGTTGCCGCGCACGTCGTAGAGCGGCTGGATATGGCCGCCCTTCGCGCCGTCGACGATGTTGCGCAGATAGACGAGATAGCTTTCCAACACATCCAGGGCGCCGAGGCGGTTGAGCGCCTCGACGGTATAATAGGCGTCACGGATCCAGCAGTAGCGATAGTCCCAGTTGCGGCCTGAGTCGGCATGTTCCGGGATGCTGGTGGTCAGCGCCGCCACGATCGCGCCGGTTTCCTCATGCTGGCAGAGCTTCAAGGTGATGGCGGAGCGGATGACCGCTTCCTGCCACTCGGCCGGAATGGCGAGGCCCCGGACCCAGATCTGCCATTCGTGGATCGTGTCGTCGAGCATCCGCTCCACCGCCGGACGCAGCGCGTCGGAGAAGCTCTCATCCGGCCCAAGAAAGAAATGCATGTCATGTTCCAGCCGGAACCAGCTTTCCTGGGATATCAGGCCGATCGGCGCGTTGGTCGACATGCGCATGGCCATATAGGAGAGTACCAGCCGGATATGGTTGGAGCCGTAACTGATCGGCACGGTCTCGGAATGCCAGCTGGTCGTCGGGCGCAGCCGCACGCGCACACGGGGGCTGCCGGCAACCGCCCGGACGATCCGCGCGAAGGCGACCGGGCGGTACATGCGGCCAAGATGGCGGTGGCGCGGGCAGAAGTCGTACAATTCTATCGCATTGCCCTGCGCATCGCTCTGCCGCGTCACGAGAATGGGCGTGTTGCGGATATAATGCTGTTCGACGACGACGCAGTTTTCCAGCTCGATCGCCCAGAAGCCGCGCGCTTCGGCGGTGTCCCATGCCTTGTCGTCGAGCAGGGCGGAAAAGACCGGGTCGCCGTCCACGCGGGGCACACAGGCCCATATCATCCTGCCGGCGCGGTCGATCAGCGCGGATGCCTGGCAATTGCCGATGGGCCAGAGATCAAGCGTCCGCTCGCTTCCGGCATGGATGCTGTTGCTGTGCCTGTTTATCGTTCTGCCCCCTGATCCGTCGGAAACTCGGGGGCGCCGAGCCGTCGGATCAATCGGCTGCGGCAGCCCCCTGGCCGAGATAATGCCTGACGGCGGCAACCTGTTCCAAAGAGAATGCGGCCAGCGTCGCCCTGGGCGGGCCGACCAGAATGCCTGCGCCACCCAGTTCGGCGGCGGCGGCAAAGCCTTTCTCGTCGGTCACGTCGTCGCCGATGAAGAGGGGTGTGCCCCCGACCATGGGCGCGCGCGCCATCAGCGCGTGGACGGCGCTGCCCTTGTCGGCGCCGCCGGGGCGCAGTTCAAAGAGCATCTTGCCCGGCTGGAGCGTGAGCCCGAGCCGATCGGCGAGCCCGCGGGCAAGTTCACCGACCTCCACGCCCCATTGTGGCGCCCGGCGGAAGTGGAGGCCGACGCTGATCGACTTGCGCTCGACCAGCAGGCCGGTCTTGCCTGCCGCGAAGGCGTTGAAGGCGGCTTCCGCCTCATCGACGGCAGGCTGGCGCGCGGGCGCTTCGACCGACGCGCCCGGAGCGGCGAGTTCGAGGCCGTGGGTGCCCGCGAGCAGGAAATCACCGAAGCCCAGATCGCGCAAGGTCGCGACCGATCGGCCGCTGACGATCGCCAGCCGCCCCTCCAGCATATCACGCAACCGGCGGAGCAGGGCGAGCAGATCATCATCGACGGTCACGCCATCGGGCGTGTCGGCGATCGGCGCGAGCGTGCCGTCGAAGTCAAGAAACAGCGCGGCGCCCGTCAGCAAGGCGGGCGGGGGAGGGGGGAGATGGGGAACGGGAAGGGATTCGGACACGCGCGCAAAGTGGCGCGTGGGACCAAATGTGCAAGTCCTGCCGTTATTTTTCCTCCAGGCATCGGCGTTGCAACATCTGGAGGGATGCGTATATTCATGCGCATATTGTGTGGAGGCCACCTATGACCGAACATGCGCGCGATGGCTTTCGGACCCGCAAGCCGACCAACCTGTCCTTGGACAGCGAATTGGTGGAGGCGGCACGGGAATTGGGCGTGAACCTGTCGCGCGCCTGCGAAAAGGGCCTGCGGGAGGAAATCGCCCAGGAACGCACCCGCCGCTGGCAGGAGGAAAATGCGGCGGGGATCGCAGCCTGGAACGCCTATGTCGAGGAGCATGGTTTGCCGCTGGAACAATATCGGCAGTTCTGATGGCACGATTCGACGTCTATTCGCTGCAAAAGGGCGGCGGATATGTGCTGGATTGTCAGGCAGACATATTGGCGCATATCGGCACGCGCTTTGTCGTTCCGCTGATGCCGGTCGATACCGTGCCCGCGCCGTTGGGCCGCCTGCATCCACGGTTTGAGGTCGAAGGTGAAACGCTGATCATGGCGACGCATCTCGCCGCCTCCGTTCCTGTGCGCTCTCTGGGCAAGCCGATCTTGTCCTTGGCTTCGGCGCAGGATGTCATCAGCGGCGCGCTGGACATGCTGCTGGTGGGGTTTTGATCCTGGAAGCGAAGACAGGCTTGGCGCGAAACGGCTGAAACTCCGTTTCCGTTTTTGAACGGCGCTGCTATTCCCGCCTGAATGACTGATTTTCGCGACCCGTTCGACGCCATCAAGGATCATCCGTTCGACGATGCGCTGTCCCAGCGCTATCTCGTCTATGCGCTTTCCACCATCACCGCGCGATCACTGCCCGATCTGCGCGATGGGCTGAAGCCGGTGCATCGGCGGCTGCTCTGGGCGATGCGGCTGCTGCGTATGGAGCCGGCCGGTGCTTCGCCCGACATTCTGGTCGCCAATCCAGCGCGCAACACCACCTCCTACAAGAAGTGCGCGCGCGTGGTGGGCGACGTCATCGGTAAATATCATCCGCATGGCGACACGTCGGTCTATGATGCCATGGTGCGGCTGGCGCAGAATTTCTCGCTCCGGACGCCGCTGGTCGACGGACAGGGCAATTTCGGCAATATCGACGGCGATAATGCGGCGGCGATGCGCTATACCGAGGCGCGGCTTACCCAGGCGGCGGCCGACCTGATGGCCGGGCTGGACGAAGGCACGGTCGATTTTCGCCCCACCTATAATGGCGAGGATGAGGAGCCGGAGGTTTTCCCCGGCCTGTTCCCCAATCTGCTCGCCAATGGCGCCACCGGCATCGCGGTCGGCATGGCGACCAGTATTCCGCCGCACAACGTCGCCGAGCTGATCGACGCGGCCAGCCTGCTGATCGAAAATCCCGACGCCGATCATGCGGATCTGATGCAGATCGTGCGCGGCCCCGACTTCCCGACCGGCGGCGTGCTGGTTGACAATGCCTCCATCATTTCAGAGGCTTATGCGACGGGGCGGGGATCTTTTCGCACCCGCGCACGATGGCACAAGGAAGAGGGCGGGCGCGGCACCTGGGTGGCGGTGGTCAGCGAAATTCCCTTCCAGGTACAGAAGTCCAAGCTGATCGAGCAGATCGCGGCGCTGATCAACGACAAGAAGCTGCCGATCCTGGCGGACGTGCGCGATGAGAGCGACGCGGAAATCCGCATCGTCATCGAACCGCGCGCGCGCACGGTGGACGCGCAAGTGTTGATGGACAGCCTGTTCCGGCTGACCGACCTGGAAAACCGCTTTCCGCTGAACCTCAACGTGCTAGACGCGAGCCGCACACCGCGCGTGCTGGGGCTGAAGCCGGTGCTGGTCGAATGGCTCAAGCATCAGATCGACGTGCTGGTGCGGCGCGCGCAGCACCGCCTGGACAAGATCGCGGCGCGGCTGGAACTGCTCGACGGCTATATCATCGCCTATCTGAACCTCGACCGGGTGATCGAGATCATCCGCACGGAGGACGAGCCCAAGGCGGTGATGATGGAAGAATTCCAGCTGACCGACCGGCAGGCCGAGGCGATCCTGAACATGCGGCTGCGCAGCTTGCGCAAGCTGGAGGAGATGGAACTGAGGCGCGAACATTCTGGGCTGCTGAAGGAGCGCGACGAACTGACAAAGCTGGTCGAGAGCCCGACGCGGCAGCGGACGCGGCTGAAGAAGGATCTGGCCGACCTTCGGAAGCGCTATGCGCCGGACAGCGATTTCGGCAAGCGGCGAACTTTGGTGGAAGAGGCGGCGCCCGCGCGCGAAATCCCGCTGGAGGCGATGATCGAGCGGGAGCCGATTACCGTCGTGCTGTCCGAGCGCGGCTGGATAAGGGCGCTGGGTGGCCATCGCGACCTGGCGTCGGCCGATACGCTGAAGTTCAAGGAAGGCGACGGTCCCATGATCGCCTTCCACGCGCAGACGACCGACAAGCTGCTGTTGGCGACGTCGAGCGGGCGCATCTTCACGCTCGGCGCGGACAAGCTGCCGGGCGGGCGCGGGTTCGGCGATCCGGTCCGTTCGCTGGTGGATATGGACGATCAAGGCGGCATCGTCGCACTGATGCCGGCGCGGATCGGTGGCGAATTGCTGCTGGCTTCGTCCGATGGGCGTGGTTTCGTGGCGGCGGTGGCGGATGTGATCGCCGAAACGCGCAAGGGCAAGCAGGTGGTGAATATACGCACCGGTGCGAAACTGGCGGTGATCCGCCCGATCGCTGCGGAGGCGGACAGCGTCGCGGTCGTCGGTGAGAATCGCAAGCTGCTGGTGTTCCCGCTGATCGAGATGCCGCGCATGGCGCGCGGGCAGGGCGTGCAGATGCAGCGCTACCGTGATGGCGGCCTGTCAGATGCGGTGACGTTCCGCATGAGCGAAGGACTTAGCTGGACGATGGGCGGGGGCAGCGGTCGCACGCGGACCGAGGCGGACATGAGCCCGTGGCGCGTCGCTCGCGGTGCGGCCGGCCGGATGCCGCCTGTCGGATTCCCGCGCGACAACCGTTTTTGACGAATGCGAAACAAGCCGCCATCTGATTGAAATCAGGGGTTGTTGTTTCCCGAAAATTTACCCTTAGCATTTATCGCCCTTGGCATGAATTCCATGCCCACGCGTCATCGGCCTCCGGACAGGTCGAGCGAAGACCCTTTGTCGGGCTTCGCTCGCGCGCAGGCGTCGATCACGGTGGAAATGGTCGACTGGCTGGCTGCGCTGCCCCATGCGGCGAGCATATTATGTTTTGAAAACAATAAGTTGAATCGTATTTCTGCCAACGATTCTTTTGTTCGGTCTTTCCCGCAAACGGTCGATCCCGCCGACGAGCCGTCCCATTATGATGAGTGGCGCCTGCGGATCATGGAGTTCGTCCGGTCGGGGCAGCCATCCGATTTGTTCGAATTGCGGCGCGATGGCAGTCTGGGTCCCGAATATTTCCTGTGCACGGTCGGCCTGCTGCCATCGGACGAGCCGCAACGCAGCCTGATTCTGTTCACGGCGATCGATCGCACCAGCGACCGGGTGATCGAGAAGAATTTGCGCCGTGAACTGCTGTCGGACGGGCTGACGGCCTTGCCGAATAGAGCAGGGTTCGGCGAAGAGATTGACGACCGCCTGGCCAACTTGCCCTGGCCGGAGAATGCGCAGTTCGGCATTATAGCCATCGACTTGAGCCGGTTCAGCCGAGTCAATGAATCGCTGGGGCCGATGGCGGGCGATGAATTGCTGATCACGGTGGCCAAGCGGCTCAAGTCGAGCTTGCGGCAGGGGGACGTGCTGGCCCGTATCGGCGGCAATGATTTTGCGATATTTGCACGTCTTAACAATGGCTTGTCTGATGCTCTTCATATCGTTCAGCGGATCAGGGATGCGTTGAGTTCGCCGATCAGGCTGACCGATCTGCAGATCCGGGTCGATTGCGCGATCGGTTGCGCCCTGTCGACCAGCCTGGATGACGATCCCGACGACGTCGTGCGCAAGGCACAGGCGGCGGTGAAGATCGCCAAGCGCAGTGGCAAGGTCGAAATCTATCGCAATGGCGTGCTCAAGGAAGCGCAGCGGCGCTTTTCAATCGAAAGTCGGCTGCGCGCGGCGCTGGCGCAGGGCGGGTTGACGCTGGCATTCCAGCCGTTGATCCACCTTCAGACCGGCGAAATTACCGGCTTCGAGGCGCTGGCGCGCTGGGAAGACCCGGATCTTGGCAGCGTGTCTCCGGTGGAGTTCATTGCGGTGGCCGAGGAAAGCGGGCTCATCACGCCGCTCGGGCGCTGGGCGGCCTATGAGGCGGCGCAGGCGCTCAGCCGCTGGGACGCGAAATTCGGCCAGCGGTTGGCGGTTGGGGTGAATGTGAACCTCTCCCCGATCCAGATGGCGCGCGACGATGTCGCGTCGATGTTCGAGGAATCGCTGCGCTATTCGGGCATTGCAGGCAACCGGCTGACCGCGGAACTCACCGAAAGCGCGATCATTGCCGATCCGGACAAGGCGCGAAAGCTGCTGGTGGCGCTCAAGGATCTGCAGATGTCGATCGCGATGGACGATTTCGGCACCGGCTATTCCAACCTGGCCAGCTTGCACAGCCTGCCGATCGACATTTTGAAGATCGACCGCAGCTTCGTGTCTTCCATGCTGGACGACAAGGACAAGACCGCGATCGTGCGCACCATATTGTCGCTGGCCGAATCGCTGAACCTGAGCGTTACCGCCGAGGGAATCGAAACGCAGGAATTGGCCCATGCGCTGCAGGTGATGGGCTGCGGCTATGGTCAGGGCTATTATTTCGCCCGGCCCATGCCGGAGGCCGAAGCGTTCGATTATTGGCGCGCGCGCTGGAACTTCGAAACGGTCTGATCCGCGATCTCGCTGACCCGATCGGCATCGGGAAAGCCTTCCTCCACCCAGATTCGCTGCACTTCGCCCAACGCCTTCGCCACGTCGGGGCCGGGCGGCAGCCCGCGCGCGATGAGGGCGCCGCCGCCGATGGGAAGCTGCGGCGGGGTCCAGCCGTTCAGCAGCGTTAGGCTGTCGAGCGGAGCCTGGGGATTGAGGAGGATATGATCGACCGCGCCCTCCACCCCGATCTGAAATGCGAGGGGCCGGGCGGCGAGCCTCTCCGGTCTGGTCTCAAGAGCGATGCTGAGCCGTTTGCGGGCCTTGTTCGAGAGTTTGAGGCGCGCGCCGACCAGATCGGCGATGCGAGGGTCCGGCGGGAGCAGCGCGGCGAGGCGGCGGAGGGCCGAGGGTGGAGTCGACGCAGCCGCTTCGCGGACAAGGAGCGCTGCAAGCCGGTCGAGACTGGCCCGGTCGATCTCCGGCAGAACGGGGGCCAGGATGCCGCCGTCGATCATCAGGCGCAGCGCGGCGAGGGGCGAGGCGACCGCAAACAGCTTGAGCAATTCGTCGGCGATCCGCTCGCGCGACAGGGCCATCAGGCTGTTGGCGGCGGCGCGGCAGGCGGCATAGGCTTGCGCATCGGGTTCGTCGCGGCCGAAGCGGGCGAGGAAACGGAAATAGCGCAAAATGCGAAGATGATCTTCCGCAATCCGGGCGTTGGCGTCTCCGATGAAGCGGACGCGGCGCGCTTCCAGATCGGTGACACCGCCGAAAAAGTCGGTGATCTCGCGGGTCAGCGGATCGGCATAGAGGGCGTTGATGGTGAAGTCGCGGCGCGACGCATCTTCGCGCCAGTCGTCGGTATAGGCGATGGTCGCACGGCGGCCGTCGGTGCTGACGTCGCGGCGGAGCGTCGTGATTTCGACTGGCCAGCCGGCGATCACGGCGGTGATGGTGCCATGGTCGATCCCGGTAGGAACCGCCTTGATCCCCGCTCGCTTCAGCCGATCGACGACGGCGGCGGGTTCCAGGACGGTGGCGATGTCGAGATCGTTGACCGGAAGCCCCAGCAGCCCGTCGCGCACCGCCCCGCCGACGAAGCGGGCGAGGCCTTCTTTTGCCCCCAAAGCGGTCAGCAGGCCATCGAGGCCGGGGCGGTGGCGCCAGTCGGCGTCAGGCAAAGAGGCGGTCATGGCTCAGCCTTCGCGACAGGTTGGCGAGGATCGCCGCGGTGATGCCCCATATCCGGCGGCCTTCCCAGTTTATCTCATAATAATGCCGCGTAACCCCTTGGACATCGATATCTTTCCTGAGGCGGTTGGCGGGATCGAAAGCATAGGAGAGGGGCAGTTCGAACCAGTCGGCCACCTCGTCCGCATGAGGGACGAGCGGCAGGTCGGGCGGGATGACGCCGAGGACGGGAATGATGTCGAAGCCGGTAAAGGTGTGATAGCGGTCCGACGTGCCGATGACGTCGACCAGATGGGGCGGCAGGCCGATTTCCTCCTGCGCTTCCCGCAACGCGCCGGCGATCTCGTCCGCGTCGCTGTCGTCGACACGGCCGCCGGGAAAGGCCACTTGCCCTGCATGTTTGCGCAGCGATGAGGACCGCTCGGTGAGGATCAGGCCCGGCTGGGCGCGATCGGTGATGGCGACCAGCACGGCGGCGGGCGCGAGCACCATATCGTCCACGATGCGCGGGTCGCGGATATCGGACGGCCCGAACTCGATATCCCGCTCATGCCCCTGGGCCAGGGCCAGACGAAGCCGTTCCGCCAGCGTCATGCCGAACCGTCCAGCGCGAAGAAGGCGCCGTTGCTCCACAGGCCCGTCGGGTCGGCGGCCTCGTCCAGCGCCAGGTTCATCAACTCATAATAGACGCTGCGCGCGACCAGCGCCTCAAGGCCGCCGCGCACATGGACATAGGGATGCGGACCATCGGGCGTTTCACGCACATGGATGGGGTTGTCGGGCCCCGCCGATACGAGGTCGCCGGTGTTGAGGCGAAAGGCGAGCGACCGGGCACGGCCTGCACCCTCGCTTTTCAGTTCCACTGCAATGAAGGGGGCGTCCTCCACCGCGATCGACAGTTTTTCGACCGGTGTGACCAGGACATAGGAGCCGTCCGGCTCGCGTCGCAGGATGGTGGAGAACAGCCGCACCATCGCCTCGCGCCCGATCGGCGATCCCTGATGGAACCAGGTGCCGTTGCGCGCGATCCGCATCTCGCTGTCGCCGCAATGGTCGGGATTCCATTGTTCGACCGGCGGCAGACGCTTTTCGGCCAGCAGCCGGGCGACGTCGGTCAGCGACAGATTGGCGAGATCGGGTGGCGGGTCCATCGGCATGGGGCCGAGATAGGATCGCTTCGCCCCGAAGGCAAAAGGGAAATTCAGGCCGAAACGGCGAGCCGCGGGCTGAGCATGCCGCTGCCCCCGATGGCGCGGCCATCGACGGAAAGCGCCAGCAGCCGCCGCGCCTCGAACGGGCCGGGGCAGTTCCAGCCCGCCGTGCCCTCTGCCGAAAAGCCCCAGAAGCGGCCATAATATTCCGGATCGCCGATCATCATCAGCGGTTCCGTGCGATGCGCGCGGGCGGCGGTGACGACCGCGTCCATCAGCGCGCGGCCGTGGCCGGTGCGTTGCAGCCTGGGCGAGACGGCGACCGGGCCGACCATGATCAGCGGCGTCTGCCCGCCATCTTCATCGGTGAGCGCGACCGGCCAGCTTTGCAGCGACCCCACCAGTTCGCCTTTCTCCCCCAGCATCCCGAAGGACAGATCGGGCAGCCAGGGCATGCCATCGCGGATCAGATAGGCGGTGCGTCCGTGCCGGTCAGGGCCGAAAGCCGCGTCAAGCAGTTGCTCGATCGCGTCCTGCGACACAATGTTGAGGGGCGCAATGTGAGACACGTCTTGCCGATCTGCCATCAATGGCGCATGGACCGCGCCGGGAGCGGCGGCCTTAACGCCTGTTCCGCAAAATTAAAGTCCAAACTGGCTATCGCCTGCGGCAGGAAGCTATGAACAGCGCATATGACGATTATCTGACGCTGGAGGTCAATCATCTGGATGTGGATGTCCTGACGGGCATCTATTCGGAAGAGACGCACCTGCCGCAGCCGCTACGGATTTCGATCCGCGCGCGGTTGAAGATCGCCGATCATTATGATGCCGATACGCCGCTGTCCCAGTCCAAAAATTATATGGACCTCAAGCACGCGGCGACGAGCGCGCTTCCGGAAGGCCAGCATTTCACGCTGATCGAAGCGGTGGCCGACCATATCATCGAGACCATCTTCCTGCAGGATGCGAAGGTCAGCCATGTCGAGGTGAAGATCATCAAGCTGGCGCTGAGCGAGAAGGGCGAGGAAATCGGCATCACGCTCGGGCGCGGGCGGCGGTAAGTTGCGGGGGCCCTTCTGATTCCGTGCTCCTGCGCAGGCAGGAGCCCAGATCGGACGGCGGAACTAGGCTCCTGCCTGCGCAGGAGCACGGAATGCCTAACCCCTGATCAGCCCGATTTCCCGCAGGCGTTCGGTCAGATAATCATGCGCGGTGATGGGTGCGTCGCGGCGGGGATGGGCATCGTCCACGCATTGCGGCAGCGCGTCGATCAGGAAATCGGGGCGCAGGTGCAGGAAGAAGGGCATGGAATAGCGGGCGACGCCGCGGCGATCCGGCGGCGGATTGACGACGCGGTGGCTGGTCGAGGGCAGGCGGTGGTTGGTCAGCCGCTGAAGCATGTCGCCGACGTTGATGGCCAGTGCGCCGGGCGGGGGCACCACCGGCAGCCAGTTGCCGTCGCGGTTCTTGAGTTCCAGTCCGCCTTCCTCCGCGCCCAGCAGCAGGGTGATGAGGTTGATATCCTCATGCGCGCCGGCGCGGATGCCGGGGGCTTGGGATGATACGGGCGGATAGTGCAGCAGACGCAGGATCGAATTGCCCTTGTCTATCGGGCCGTCGAACCAGCGTTCCTCCAGCCCGAGATACAGCGCGATGGCCGAGAGCAGCTCGGCGCCGACGCGGTCGAATTCGGCATAGAGGCGGGTGAAGACCGGGCGGAACTCGGCAATCTCGCCGGGCCAGATATTGGGCGGCATGGTCTGCGCCAGCGGATCGCCGGCGGGCAGGTCGCGACCGACATGCCAGAATTCCTTGAGGTCGTTTTCACTGGCGCCCTTGGCGATTTCGGTGCCGAAGGCGGTATAGCCGCGCTGGCCGCCATTTTCCTTGGCGTCGTAGCGCCGCTTCACCCCCTCGGGCAGGGCGAAGAACTGGCGGGCGAGCGTCCATCCCTGGTCGATCAGCCCGTGGTCCATGCCATGGTCCTTCACCATGGCGAAGCCGAACCGCTGGAAGGATTCGCCGAAAGCCACCGCGAAATCAGCCTTGCCCATTGAGGCCAGGGACAGGACGGGCACATGGTCCAGCACCGATTGCGACACCTTCATTTTCTCCAGGTCGGGTGACAGCGCGGGCCCCTGGCCCCATGCGCCTTGCCATCCCATTCTTGATCGTCCTTGCCCGCTGATGCAAGGGAGGCGGATGAACTACTGGCTGATGAAATCCGAACCCGATGTCTTTTCCTACGACGACCTGGTCGAAAAGGGGAAGGCCGAATGGGACGGCGTGCGCAACCATGCCGCCCAACTTAACATGAAGGCAATGCGCAAGGGCGACCTGGCGATCTTCTACCACAGCAATATCGGTGTCGAAGCGGTCGGCATCATGGAGATTGTCGAGGAAGCGGCACCCGACAGCACCGACGACAGCGGCAAGTGGATCGCGGTCCATGTCGCGCCCAAGGAGAAGCTTCGCAGGCCGGTGACGCTCAAGGCGATGAAGGCCGATCCGGCGCTGGCCGGCATGGTGATGCTGCGTCAGTCGCGCCTGTCCGTTTCGCCGCTCAGTGAAGCGGAGTTCAAGCATATCGTGGCGACGTCCAAGGCCTGAGAGATTGTTTGGACATGCGCGGAAGAGCGCATTTCGAGGCGGCACCGGCCCACTCCCCCACCCGGCCACCCAACGGCAGTATCTTATGGGTGGCCGGGCGGGGGAGTGGGCCGGTGCGGCAATCCGCTGAACGGCGCATTGCCAAACGGACTCTGAGCCAGTTGCGGGAAATGCAATCGGCATGCCGCATTTTGCGATTGTCGTTCGGGTGCGCTGCAACTTAGAGCGGCTGTCAACAGAACAAGAATATTCAGAGGTGTTTGATCGGCATTCACAAGGAGCAAACCCATGCGAATGCTGTCGAAGTTCGTTATCACCGGCGCCCTGAGCGCCATTGTCGCCGCCGCTGCCCCCGCCAACGCGGAACAAGCCAAGCAGCGCTTCACCCATGAAGGCTATACCTACGTCTATCAGGTGAAGGACACCAAGACCGGGCAGCTTATCTCCGGTCGCCGTTACCCCGATGCGGTCGCCTTCAACCTGGCGGTCAAGAACGGCAAGGTTTCGGGCACGTCGGGTGGCCAGCCGGTCTTCTTCAAGGTCGACGAAGCCCGTGGCGCCACTGCCCAGTAAATTTTTCGGGAATCATCCGAATATAAAAAGGCGGCTTCCCGGTCAGGAAGCCGCCTTTTTTCATGTCTTAACGGCAGCGACGCTTGCTGTCGATTTCCTTGCCCAGCAGCGCGCCGCCGGCCGCGCCCAGGATCGTGCCGGTCGCCCGGTCGCCGCGGGTGTCGATCGCCCGGCCGACCAGTGCACCGCCGACGCCGCCGATGATCAGGCCAGTCGTGCCGTCGGACTTGCGGCAATATGTGCGGCCGTCACGGCCCCGCCATTCGCGATACCGATAGCCGTCGCGCCGCGCGCTGGCGCCATCGGTGGGCACTGCCATGGAAACAGGAATGGCCAGCGACAAGGCGGCCAGGGCGAAAATGGCTTTACGCATTATATCTCCTTCGAAAAAACGATGATTTTGCGTTTGAACCCGGAGATATTGGCCGAGGTTGCATGAACGTGCGGCAACAAGGCAAGTGGTTGTTTTAAAAGCAATCAAATTTTGGGACGAGGCGATGGTAGAAAGCGACGGACAGGCGGCAAAGGCTTTGATCGAGGCGCTGGAACTGGCGCCGCATCCGGAAGGCGGATGGTATCGGGAGACATGGCGCGCCGCTGCTCCGCCGGGAGAAAGGGCAGGGGGCACGGCGATCTATTTCCTGCTGGAGGCGCACCAGCGATCGCACTGGCATCGGGTGGATGCGGACGAACATTGGTTCTGGCATGCTGGCGCGCCGCTTGTCCTTTCGATTGCGGCTGAAGGCGGGGCAGCGGAAAGGATGGTGCTGGGTCCTGACATTGCCGCCGGGCAGAGGCCGCAGGGGCTGGTGCCCGCTGGTCACTGGCAGGCGGCCGCGCCGCAGGGCGGATGGGTGCTGGTCAGTTGCACGGTCGTGCCCGGCTTCGCGTTTTCCGGCTTCACGCTGGCGCCTGAAGGCTGGTCACCCGATCGCTGGGGTGCATGACATAATTTTCATGGATTAAGCTGATCGACGGCGCGGCTTCTGGTCGCTAAGGGAGGGGCGATGACACAAGCAAGGTCGCCCTTTGCTCATGCAGCATAAGCCCAAGCGCAGCCGGGCCATCGCTCTGCCCAATGGCGAAATCCGCGCGCGCGCCACGGAATATCTCGATTTTCTCGCCGCTTGGGTGAAGAAGCCGCGGCAGACAGCGTCGGTGGTGCCGAGCAGCCGCTTCCTGGCGCGGCTGATGGTGCAGCATATCGATCCGCTGGACGGCCGCGTGATGGAATTGGGCGGCGGAACCGGCGTGTTCACGCGCGCGATCCTGCAGACGGGGCTGCCGCCCGAGAAGCTGGAAGTGGTGGAGATCAACCCGGCTTTCGCGCGCGGCCTGCGGCGGCATTTCCCGCATGTGTCGGTGCTGGAGACCCCGGCGCAGATCGTGTCGACCGTCGCTGCCGGCGCACCCGGCCAATATCAGACGGTGGTAAGCGGCCTGCCGCTGCTGGCGATGGACCGGCACATACATGCCGATATCCTGTCCGAAGCCTTCCGCATGCTGCGGCCGGGCGGCGGCTTCATCCAGTTCACCTATTCGCCGCGTCCGCCGGTCAGCCGCGAGGTGCTGGATGCGCTCGACCTGGATGTGACGCGGGTGGGGCAGACGGTCCGCAACTTCCCGCCGGCTACCGTTTTTCGCTTTTCCCGGCGCGGGGAATAGGCGGGCGCTGTTGCTTCCGGTCGGCGGCCCCCTATCTTGGCCGCTCAGCAGCAGGGGGCATTCGCGCGCATGGCGTCCATCATTACCGTTTCGGGCCTGACGAAAAGCTATGCGTCGGGCTTTCAGGCGCTGAAGGGCGTCGATCTGGAGATTGAGGAAGGCGAGATTTTCGCGCTGCTCGGCCCCAATGGAGCCGGCAAGACGACGATGATCTCCATCATCTGCGGCAATGTGCGGCCGAGTGGCGGGACCGTGCGTGTCGCGGGTCATGACATCGTCCGCGACTATCGCGGGTCGCGCTCGGCGATCGGGCTGGTGCCGCAGGAACTGCACACGGACGCGTTCGAGCGGGTGATCGACACGGTGCGTTTTTCCCGTGGGCTTTTCGGCAAGCCCAAGGACGATGCCTATATCGAAAAGATCCTGCGCGACCTGTCGTTGTGGGACAAGCGCCACAACAAGATGCTGGAACTGTCGGGCGGCATGAAGCGGCGCGTGATGATCGCCAAGGCGCTGGCCCATGAGCCGCGCGTGCTGTTCCTGGACGAGCCGACCGCCGGCGTCGATGTCGAGCTGCGGCGCGACATGTGGAAGCTGATCGGCGAACTGCGCCAGACCGGCGTCACCATCATCCTGACCACCCATTATATCGAGGAAGCCGAGGAAATGGCCGATCGGGTGGGGGTGATCAACAAGGGCGAGCTGATCCTGGTCGAGGAAAAGTCCGCGCTCATGAAGAAGCTGGGCAAGAAGACGCTGAGCGTCTCGCTGACCGAGAAGCTGGAGCGCGTGCCGGCCGAGCTTGGCGAATGGGACGTGACGCTGAAGGGCGAGGGGTGCGAGATCGAATATCTGTTCGATACGCAAGCCGAGCGGACGGGCGTGTCCTCGCTGCTGCGGCGGCTGGGCGACCTTGGCATCGGCTATAAGGACCTCAACACCCAGCAGAGCAGCCTGGAGGATATTTTCGTGAGCCTGGTTCATCAGGA
The DNA here is from genome assembly GCA_035251955.1 of Sphingobium sp. GTDB lineage: Bacteria > Pseudomonadota > Alphaproteobacteria > Sphingomonadales > Sphingomonadaceae > Sphingobium. The sequence continues at coordinate 33,947 of DATFDS010000163.1, forward strand.
GAAGGCGGCATGAGCGGTTTCAACCCCGGATTCAATCACCGCGCGATCTGGGCGATCTACAAGTTCGAACTGCACCGTTTCAGCCGCACGCTGCTGACCGGCCTGCTGGTGCCGGTGATCACGACATCGCTCTATTTCGTGGTGTTCGGCGGGGCGATCGGGTCGCGGATGACGCAGATCGACGGCATCCCCTATGCCGCCTTCATCGTGCCCGGGCTCATCATGATGTCGATGTTCACCGAAAGCATCTTCAACGCCAGTTTCGGCATCTACATGCCCAAATTCACCGGCACCATCTATGAGCTGCTATCGGCGCCCGTATCGGCGGTGGAGACGGTAATCGCCTATGTCGGCGCGGCGGCGACCAAGTCGCTGATCGTGGGCATCATCATCTTCGCGACCGCGCATCTGTTCGTCGACATCCATGTCGCGCATCCGCTGGCGATGGCGGGGTTCATGGTGTTGATTGCGGTCAGCTTCTGCCTGTTCGGCTTCATCCTGGGGATATGGGCGCAAAGTTTCGAGCAATTGCAGGTCATTCCGCTGCTGCTGATCATGCCGATGACCTTCCTGGGCGGCGCTTTCTATACCATCAATATGCTGGCCGAACCGTGGCGGACGATCACCCTGTTTAACCCGATCGTTTACCTGATCTCCGGTTTCCGCTGGACCTTCTTCGGGCGCGGAGACGTGGGCATCGAATATAGCCTGCTGTTCATCGGTGCGATGCTGCTGGTCTGCCTGGGGGTGATCGGCTGGATGTTCCGGACCGGCTATCGGCTGAAGAAATGAAAAAGGCGGCCTCGGCGGGCCGCCCTTCTTCGTCCGGATTGGAGGCGCGAGCTTAGGCCGCTGCGCTTTCCGGGGCGACGGCGAACAGGGTCACGCCCTTATATTTCGCGTCGCTTTCGTCATAGAGGCCGTACATCGCCTCGAACTGCTCATCGAGCACGCTGACGTCGTTCAGCCCGACGAGCTTGAACGTGCCGAGCTTCAATTCGCGCGGCGGGCGTCCTTCGCGCTCGACCGTGACGGCGTCGATGAACATCTCGTCATGGCGGGTGTAGAGGATGTGCGGCGCCAGCTTGACGACCATCTTGTTGTAGGTCGCCTGCAGGCATTTCTGAAGCGCGATCGCTTCGAAAATGGTCGTCGGGGCAGTCATGATGCACCGTTCATTACTGATTCGCCGCGCGGGTTCAATTGCTTTGTGCGTTGCACCATCGTCATGCGGCGCATCCGGGCCATTTTCGGGATGAGCGGCAGCCCGTCACGACAGGCGCGGCACCAGGCCCAGCCGGTCGCGCATCGTCCAGCGGAGCAGCAACAGCAGTGCGACGGCGCCAAGGCCGCTGGCAAGGCCCAGCCAGATGCCGACGCCCTCCATTCGGAGCGGAAAAGCAAGCAGCGTGCCGACACCGATGCCGATGACCCAGTAGCCGATCAGGGCGAAGATCATCGGCATGGTCGTATCCTGCAGCCCCCGCAGCACGCCCGCGCCCACGGCTTGGGCCGAATCGACCAACTGGAACAGGGCGGCGACGCTCAAGAAGCTGACGGCGAGCGCGGCAGTGCGAGCATTGGCGGGATCGTGAAGGTCGAGAAAGGCCCCGGCAAGCTGGCGCGGAAAGACGACGAGCAAGACCGCTGCCGAGAGGGCAAAGGCGGTGCCGACGATCAGCGCCAGCCACCCGGCGCGGCGGATGGCGGCTGCATCCTTGCGGCCATAGGCAAGGCCCACGCGCACGGTCGCCGCCTGTCCGATGCCCAGCGGCACCATGAAGGCCAAAGCGGCGATCTGGATCGCAACGGCATGCGCGGCGAGCGAATCGCGATCGATCAGCCCCATGAGGAAGGCCGACGCATTGAATACCGTGGTTTCCAAGCCCAGCGTCACGGCGATGGGCAGGCCGAGCGCCCAGACGGCGCGATGCCGTTCCCTGTCCCGGCTCCAGAAGCCGCCGAGCAGGCGATAGCGGCGGAAGCGCCGATCGATGAGCAGGATGGCGAGCAGGCCGAAGAAGAGGAAGGAAGAGGAGAGGCTGCTGGCGATGCCCGCGCCGAGCAAGCCGAGGGCGGGGAAACCGAGATGTCCGAAGATCAGGGCCCAGCCCGCGAGCAGGTTGAACGGGATGGCGCAGACCATGATGATGAGGCCCCAGACCGGCCGCTCCAGCGCGGCGATGAAGTTGCGCAGGGTGGTGAAGCCTAGAAAGGGCAGCAACGCCCATTGCAGGCCGCGCATCAGCCGGCCGGCTTCATGGGCCAGGTCGGGCTGCTGCCCCAGGGCGAGCAGGATCGGTTCGCTCTGCCAGAGGAGCGCCCAGGCCGGGAGGACGAAGAAAAGAGCCGCCCGCAGTGTCTGGTGCACGGTACGGCGGACGTCGCGCACCGAATGACGGCGGCGGCCGCGCGCATTGGCGATCAGCGGCGCGGCGGCGGTGACGAGGCCCATGCCGAAGATCAGCAGCGCATTGAACAGGTTGATGGCGAGCGCGCCGGCGGCGACGGCCTCGGTTCCCAGCCGGCCGAGCAGCAGCAGGTCGGTCGCGGCGATACCCGCCCAGGCGATGTTGCCGGCGATCATCGGCAGCGCCAGCGCGACCAGCGCGCCGGCCTCCATGCGCCAGGGGGAAGGGGTGTGCATCATATCGGTTATCCTGCCCGCGCAGGAACAGCGTCCACCAAAATCGCTCAGTGTTTCTTGAACAGGTGCAGCGCGGCCACGATGATCCCGCCGATCACCAGGCCGACGACGGCGCCGCCGATCGCGTTGACCGTCCAGTCGGCCATCGGCCCGATGGACGGCAGCGCATGGGCGGCACCTTCGGCCAGATGGTGGATGGCGCCGGGGATCAGATCCCAGTGAAATTCGTGCAGGCCGTGGACGATCAGCCCGCCGCCGACCCAGAGCATGGCCGCGGTGCCGACCACCGACAATATCTGCATCAGCACCGGCATGGCGTTGACGAGGCCCCGCCCGACTGCGCGCGTGGCGGTGGCGGAGCGTTCGGCCAGATGCAGGCCGATATCGTCCATCTTCACGATGAAGCCGACCACGCCATAGACGCCGGCCGTGATGAGTATGGCGACGACGGCCAGGATTAACGCCTGTTCCCACAAGGGCTCGGTCGCAACGGTGCCGAGCGCGATTGCCATGATCTCACCCGACAGGATGAAGTCGGTGCGGATCGCGCCGGACACTTTCTCGTCCTCCAACTCCTTTGAACTGTGGGTCGTCAGGGCTTCCCGGGCGAGGTCATGTCCGCCCTCGACGGCTTCGAGCATCTTTTCGACGGCCTCGAAGCAGAGGAAAGCACCCCCCAGCATCAGGAGGGGCGGGAGCAGCCAGGGTGCGAAGGCGCTCAGCGCCAGGGCGGCGGGGAGGAGGAAGAGCAGCTTGTTGCGCAGCGAGCCGCGTGCGATCTTCCAGATGATCGGCAGTTCGCGGTCGGGTGTCAGGCCCACGACATAGCGGGGCGTCACGGCGGCATCGTCGATGACGACGCCGGCGGCCTTGGTCCCCGCCTTGCCAGCCGCCGCGGCCACATCGTCGAGCGATGCAGCGGTAAGCTTGGCGATGCCCGCCACATCGTCGAGCAGCGCGATCAGACCCGAAGGCATTGAATTTCTTCCCCTGCATGAGGGCCGATACGCGGCCCGTTACGGCGCCGTCTCATAGAGGCGGGGTCGGGCAGGGGCAACAGAAGGCTGGGCGGAGCAACGCGTCAGGCGATGCCGCGATAATTGCCGGGCGGGTCGCTGGCGGGGAAGGATTCGTCCATTTGCTCATCGACCAGGTCCCAGTCCCTGGCGTCGATATGCTGTTCCGCAGGGCCGGCGTCGCGCACGATGCCCGAAGAGCCGACCGGCGCGCGATCATCGACGTCGCGCTCCACCTTTCGGGCCTGCCATGCTTTCCACGCGGCTGTGCCAAGCCCGGTCAGCAACGCCAGTTTCAACAACCCCTTCATGACGATTTCTCCTGCGAATCATGCACATGGACCCAATCGGCGCGGTTGCCGGTGACGCCATCGGGATGGAGCGAAAATTCGCCTTCCTCGTCGGTGCCGGGCTGGGCCTCATCGCCGCCGCTGGCGGTCGAGACGATCCAGCGCTCGCGCAGCGCCGCGTTGATCATCGCGCGCCATTGGCTCTCATCCCCCGCCTCGCGCATGGCGGGGTCAGGATCCTTCATGATGGCGAGGATGCTGGCGGCGTCAGCCACGCGTTCCTGCCACTGGTCAGGCTCGCCGGCCGCCAGATGACGCGCCAGACGTTCGATGAGGCTACGCTGCTCCATGGTCGGGGAAACGCCGGGCCGCGCCTTCCGTTCCGCAATTGTCATGACGCCTGCGCAGCGATGTGAGCTCGTCGAGAACCCAGGGTGGTCGCGTTGTTCTCGACAGGCTCGAACCGAACGGACGTGGCGCAATTCAGTCCTTCAATTTGATCTGGAACAGCTTGGCCCAATTCTTGCCGGTGACGAACAGCCGGTCGCCCTTGGCGTCATAGGCGATGCCGTTGGGAACCGCTTCGCTGTCCTTCGCACCGCTCGCCTTGATCAGCGGGGTGATGTCGATCCAGTCGATGACGGCGCCCGTGCGGGGATCGATGCGGGCGATACGGTTGTCGTACCAGATGTTGGCCAATATCTCGCCCTTCACATATTCCAGCTCGTTGAGCCGGTCGACCGGGCGGCCGTTGAAGGTGACGGTGATGCGCCGCTGCTCGCTGAGCTTTTCGGGGTCGAGGAAACGCAGCTGCGCCGTCCCGTCGCTCATGATGATGCTGCGGCCATCCTGGGTCATGCCCCAGCCTTCGCCTTCATAGCGGAAATCGGATATGGGCGCGAAATCGGCGAGATTCCAGACGAAGCCCTGGCGATGACGCCAGGTGAGGCTGATCAATCGGTTCTGCCAATGGACGATGCCTTCGCCGAAATAGGGCGGCGGGATGATGCGGCGGGCGAGGACCTTGCCATCCTTCAGCGCGACCTTGCGGATTTCGGATCGGCCTTCCAGCCCCGTGCTTTCATAGAGAGCGCCTTCATGAAAGAAGAGGCCCTCGGTGAAGGCGGCCGGGTCGTGCGGGTAGGCCTTGACCAGCTTCCACGGCGTGTCGGCCTGGGCCGGGACAGAGAGAACAAGCGCGCTGGCCAGCGCGACGGACCAGCGTTTCATTCGGCGGCCTGGCTCTCGATCGCGGTGGCGAGCCAGTCGGGCAGGGTGGCGGGGTCGATATCCTCGACGCGGCGCAGCTCGATGGACAGACCGAGATCGGAAACGATGGCGCGCTGGCGCTTTGCATCGGCCTGAGCGAGCGGGACGGCAACGAGGCGGCGGTTGACCTTGTTGCGATAATGCATGCGGGCGGTGTTTTCCTGGCCGACATAGCAGCCCTTGTCATAATCGACCCCGCACAGTTCCTCCGCATTGGTTTCGAGCCAGAGATTCTGGTCCTGGCCGAGTTCGGCGATGCCTTCGAAGACGCCCAGCGCCAGCCGATGGGCGCGGAAGGCGGGGGCTGCGTCGCCCGGTTCCGGGGCGGCGATCCAGCGATGGCCGAGCGCGGGCAGGCGCGGGTCAAGCGGCTTGCCGGGCGCTTCGAGCGACCAGTGGGCGGCCAGGCCGTCCTCCCGCGCGATCACGACCTTGCGGCGCAGCCGGTAGAGGGCGAGACGCTTGGCGAGCGTGTCGGCTTGCGTCGCCTCGCAATCGACAAGGATATCGTCGCCATCCGCCCAGAGGATGAAGTCGAACAAGGCCTTGCCCTGCGGCGTCAGCAGGCCGGTCCAGCGCGGTTCCCCGGCTTTCAGGGCCAGGACGTCGCGTGTCAGCAGGCCCTGGAGAAAGGCCTTGGCCTCTTCGCCTGAAATTCTGAGCAGGGCGCGGTCGGTTAGGGTGGTGCCGGTCATCGGCTTTAGGTAGGACAAGCGCCCACCATATCCAAGCGGCGAGCAACCATGTCCGACACTTTCGACCTGATCCTGAAGAATGGCACCGTCCATACGCCCGGCGGCGCGGAGCAAGCGGATGTCGGCGTGCGGGCCGGGAAGATCGTCGCGATCGGCGGTTCGCTGGGCGATGCGGGCGAAGTGATCGATTGTGCGGGGCTGGACGTGCTGCCGGGCTGCATCGACAGCCAGGTGCATTTTCGCGAGCCGGGGCTGGAGCATAAGGAAGACCTCGAATCGGGCAGCCGTGCGGCGGTGCTGGGCGGCATCACCGCCGTGTTCGAGATGCCCAACACCAATCCCAATACCGACAGCGAGGAGCGGGTGCGGGACAAGCTCGCCCGCGCGCATCATCGCATGTGGTGCGACCATGCCTTCTATGTCGGCGCGACGGCCGACAATGCGGAGCAATTAAAGGAGCTTGAGCGCATTCCCGGTACGTCAGGCGTGAAGATCTTCATGGGTGCGTCGACCGGTAGCCTGCTGGTGGATGACGATGCCGCGCTGTCCCGCGTGCTGGCGAGCGGCACGCGGCGCGTGGCGATCCACGCGGAGGACGAGGCGCGGATGAACGCGCGCAAGGATATGCGGGTGGAAGGCGACCCGTCCTCGCACCCGGTGTGGCGCGATGATGAAAGCGCGATGATTGCGACGAAGCGGATCATCGACCTCGCGCGCAAGGCGCGGCGGCGCATCCATATCCTGCATGTGACGACCCCGGCGGAGCTGGAATATATCGCCCGGCACAAGGATATCGCGACCTGCGAAGTCACGCCGCAGCATCTGACGCTGGCGGCGGAGGATGCCTATCCGCGCCTCGGCACCTATGCGCAGATGAACCCGCCGATCCGATCGGCCGCGCATCGGGACGGCCTGTGGCACTGGCTGAACCAGGGCGTGCCCGATGTGCTGGGCAGCGACCATGCGCCGCACACGATCGAGGAGAAGGCCAAGGCCTATCCCGCCTCGCCCAGCGGCATGCCGGGCGTGCAGACGCTGATTCCTCTGCTGCTGAACCATGTAGCGGAAGGGCGGCTGACGCTGCGGCGCTTCATCGAGTTGACCTCGTCCGGACCGCAGCGCGTGTTCGGCCTGGTCGGCAAGGGACGCATCGCGCTTGGCTATGACGCGGACTTTACCGTGGTCGACCTCAAGAAGCGCTGGACGGTCGGGAGCGCGTGGCTCGCCTCGCGCTGCAACTGGTCGCCCTTTGAGGGGATGGACCTCACCGGCAAGGCGGTCGGCACCATCGTGCGCGGCCATCGGGTGATGTGGGAAGACACGCTCGCCAACGAAGCTATGGGCGAAGCGGTGCGGTTCGAGGCGACCGAGTTCGCCTAGGCCGGGGCGAGGCGGTTGCGGCGGGCGGCGGTGATGCTGTCGCTCGCGAAGAGGATGAGGCCGAGCCAGATCAGGGCGAAGCTCAACATCTGGCCCTGCGTCAACCGCTCGCCAAAGAGCAGCAGGCCGCAGAGAAATTGCAGCGTCGGCGCCAGATATTGCATGAGGCCGAGTGTCGCCATCGGCAGCTTTTGCGCGGCGGTCGCAAACAGCACCAGCGGCACCGTCGTCACCGCGCCTGAGGCGATGAGGAGGGCGGTGACATGAGGCTCCTTGCCGAGGCTGGTGCCGCCATGGACCGACAGCCACAACAGCCAGCCGGCGGCCAGTGGCGCCAGCATCACCGTCTCGGCGCCCAGGCCGACCATGGGTGTGACCGGCGTCAGCTTGCGGATGAGGCCGTAGAAGGCGAAGCTGAGTGCCAGCGCGATGCTGATCCACAAGGTGGTGAGCGCAGCCCCCGCCATGATGGCGACGCCAATGGCCGCAATGCCGATCGCCACAGCCTGCGTCCGGCGCAGCTTTTCCTGGAGGACCAGGACGCCGAGCGCGACATTGACCAGGGGGTTCAGAAAATAGCCGAGGCTGGCAGCGATGATATGACCATCATGGACCGCCCACACATAGGTCAGCCAGTTCATGGCGATCAGCAGTGCCGATCCGGTCAGCGGCAACAGCAGGCGCGGATTGCGTAGCGCAGCCGTCAACGGTGCAAGGTTCCGCCGCGCCGCCAGCAGCGCCAGGATCAGGACGAACGACCAGATGACGCGCTGCGCCACCATTTCGACGGCGGTGACGCCGTGGAGCAGATTGAAGTAGATGGGCAGCAGGCCCCACAGGCCATAGGCACCCAGCGCCGCAAAGACGCCTGCTCGCAATTCGGGACTGTTGTCGGTCAGAAAAGGCCTCCCCCGGCGAACAGTCGCAATGCGCCGAAGCCCGCGACGATCAGGCAGAAATTGCGGCCGCCGTTGCGGCTGGACACCATGCCGATCAGTGCGCCGAACAGGGCTATCGGCACCAGCAGCCAGTTGAGAATGCCGACGAACGGCAGGATCGCCGGAATCATCAACAGCAGCGTGACAAGGCCGATCAGGAATGACAGGATGTTGAGCATCGCGCGAACATGGCGATTGCGTCAATGTGAGACAAGGTGGGCGCCGATGCCACTATCAGCCAAATGGCATGGCGAATTTTCCTGCGATTCACCAAAAAGCCTAACGGAAAATTAACCGGCACTCTTCATGCCCTGTTTACAAAGGGAGTGAGCTATGGGGCGTTTTCATTCGGTCTGTGCTGTTGCCGTGCTGCTGGCGTTGCCGCTGGCGGGCTGTGGCAAGGGCGACAAGGAGGCCGATCTGAACGCGCTGGACGCGCAGTTGACTAACAATATGGTCGACCCGGCGCTCAAGGGCGCGCTTGCCGGGCAGATCGTGGTCGATCCCAACCTCGCCGGCCAATCGAACCGCAATGCGGTGCGGCCCGCCGATCGGCCGGCCAATGCCGCGCTGCCGGTGCTCAAGGGCGATGCGGCCAAGGCACTTGCGGAATCCGTGAAGCTGGCCGGCGGCAGGCTGCTGGCGACGCCGGCGCCGAGTGAGGGCAAGGCGATGGAATCGACCGCGACGCTCGCTGCCCTGGCGCGCGAACAGTCGCAGCCGGGCGGCAACGTCTATTGCCGCAAGCAACTGGCCTACGGCATGCAGTGGGCCAGCCGGATGCCCGATCCCTTCACCGTCTATCCGGGCGCGCAGCTGATGGAAGCGGCAGGCGCGGACAGGGATGGCTGTACGCTGCGCGCGGCGACCTTCGTGACGCCGGTGCCGCGGCAGAGCGTCATGGACTTTTACTACACCCAGGCTCGCCGTTCGGGTTTCGATGCCGAACATAGGATATTGGGCGGCGACCATGTGCTGGGCGGCACGCGCGAGGATGACGGCAGCGCCTTCCTGCTGCTGTTCACCGATGTGCCCGGCGGCCGGACCAGTGTGGATATTATCGCCGACAAGGGGCGATGAGATTTCCCAATGAACCGAACGGGGGCGGGGGCTGTCGGACCGGCTAAGCTGAGCTGACGCCCGCGCGCCCATTTCCTTTGCCGCGATTTGCCTCTAGGGCGGGCGGCATGAACAATATCCTCCTCGTCATGGGCGGCGGCGCCGTGGGCGCGCTGACGCGCTATCAGCTCGGGCGGCTTTCGGGCCATATGTTGCCGGGCGCGCTTTGGCCCTGGGGGACCTTTGCCGCCAATGTGCTGGGCGGTTTCGCCATGGGGCTGCTTGCCGGCTGGCTGGCGCGGTTCAGTAGCAATTCGGGCGAGCCGGTGCGGTTGTTGCTGGGCGTGGGCGTGCTGGGCGGCTTCACGACCTTTTCCTCCTTCAGCCTGGAAACGGTGCTGATGATGGAGCGCGGCCAGTTCGGGATGGCGATGGCCTATGCGGTCTTTTCGGTGATCGGCGCGGTGGGCGCGCTGGTCGGCGGCCTCGCCCTGATGCGGAGCGTCGCCGCATGAAGGGCCGTCCCCCCGGCAAGGGCACGGGCCCGGCGCGCGGCAATCGCAAGCCCGGTGGCGGCAGCGCGCCGCAGGGGCGTGCGCGCGGTGCGGTCAAGGCGGCGCGTGCGCGCTCAGGTGACGCGCCCAAGGCTGCGGCCAAATCGGCGCCCAAACCCGCTCCCGCCAAGACATCTTCGCCCAAGGGCGTATCGCTCGACGTGCGGCAGTTCCGCGTCGGCGCCGATGATGACGGCATCCGGCTCGATCGCTGGTTCCAGCGGCATCTGCCCGATATCGGCTTCAACGCCGTGTCCCGCTGGTCGCGAACCGGGCAGCTGCGCGTCGATGGCGCGCGGGCGGCGCCGGGCGACCGGGTTGTCGAGGGTCAGACGATCCGCGTGCCTCCCGCCGAACCCAAGGCTGCGGAGACCGCCAAGCCCAAGCGCGTTCGGCCCGAGTTGAGCGAGGACCAGGTCGCCTTCGCGCAGACTCTGGTCATCCATCGCGACGCTCAGGCGATCGTACTCAACAAGCCGCCGGGCCTCGCGACGCAGGGCGGCACCAAGACCGACGATCATGTCGACGGGCTGCTGGACGCGCTGGAGTTCGAACTCGACCAGCGGCCCAAGCTGGTCCACCGGCTGGACAAGGATACGTCGGGCGCGCTGCTGGTGGCGCGCACGGCGCGATCGGCCGCCTATTTCGCCAAGGCTTTTTCCAGCCGCACCGCGCGCAAGGTCTATTGGGCGATCGTGATCGGCGTGCCGTCGATCAATGATGGCATGATCGAGCTGCCGATCACCAAGCAGCCGGGCACCGGCGGCGAGAAGATGCATGTCGACGAGGAGGAGGGCCTGCCTTCGCGATCGCGCTATCGGGTGATCGAGCGGGCCGGCAATCGCGCCGCCTGGGTCGAATTGCAGCCCTATACCGGGCGCACCCACCAGTTGCGCGTGCATATGGCGGCGATCGGCCATCCGATCGTGGGCGACGGCAAATATGGCGGCAAGGATGCTTTTCTGAGCGGCACGATCAGCCGCAAGATGCACCTGCATGCGCGGCGCATCCGGGTCGATCATCCCGATGGCGGGCGCGTCGACGTGCGCGCCGAGCTGCCCGAGCATTTCGCTGCCAGCCTCGCCTCGCTGGGATTCGACATTTCGGCCGGCGACCTGCCGCTGGATGAGGAAGTCGCCCGCGCGCCCACCCGTGAGGATGAAAAGAAGGTCGCGCGCGCCCATGCCAAGCAGATCCGCAAGGGCCGCAAGGGCGAACGCCGCGCGCGTGGTTCGGGAGGCCGCCCCAAGAAATGAGCAACCGCCTGGCCGTGTTCGATTGCGATGGCACGCTGGTCGACAGCCAGCATAGCATCTGCACGGCCATGATCCGCGCTTTCGAAGGCGAGAAGCTGGCCGCGCCTGACCGCGCGACCATCCTGTCGGTCGTCGGCCTGTCGCTGCCGAATGCCATGGCGCGGCTGCTGCCCGGCGCTGGGCGGGATTATCACGACCATCTGTCCGAATGCTACAAGCTGGCCTTCCAGCAGTTGCGGCGGGACAATGCGGTTTCGGAACCGCTCTATCCGGGCATCGCCGATCTGGTGCGGGCGCTGGATGCGGATGGCTGGCTGCTGGGCGTGGCGACGGGCAAGTCGGACCGGGGCCTTGATCTGTGCCTGAGCCATCACGGCATCCATGCCCATTTCGTGACGTTGCAGACGGCCGATCGGCATCCGTCCAAGCCCCATCCGTCCATGCTGTTGACCGCGATGGCGGATGCGGGCGCGGTGCCGGAAAGCACGGTGATGATCGGCGATACCAGCTTCGACATCGACATGGCGCTGACCGCTGGCGTGTGCGCGCTGGGCGTGGGCTGGGGCTATCATGCGCCCGCCGATCTGATCGCGGCCGGCGCCCATTCCGTGGCGATGGACAGCGACGAATTGAGCAGCCATATCCGCAGCCGATGACCGACCTGCCGCCTCCGCCGCCCATCGACCCCGAAAGGGTCGCCCGCCAGCGCTTCTTCGCGCTCGGCCTGTTCCGCCTGTCGGGCGCGATCATCGTGATGTTCGGTTTCCTGATCCTGATGCAGCGCTTCAACTGGGTGCAGGGCGGGAAGGCGAAGGCGATGGGCGCGATCTTCGTGGTCGTCGGCCTGTTCCAGTTCGTCATCGTGCCGCGCCTGCTGCTGGCGCTGTTCAGGAAGCCTGTTTCGAGCAAAGACGAGAAGCCGCCGCAGTGAAGCGTTTTTACAAGGATGTGGCGGTGGTTGCCGCTGAACAAGGATTTGAAATTCAACTGGATGGCCGCCCTGTGCGCACCCCCGCGCGCGCGGCTCTGGCCCTGCCCAACGTGCGCCTGGCCGAAGCGGTCGCGCAGGAGTGGCGGGTGCAGGGCGACATGGTCGATCCCCGGTCCATGCCCTTCACCGGCCTCGCCAACGGCGCGATCGACCAGATCGAACCCAACCGCGAGAGCTTCGCGACCGGCATCGCGCATTATGGCGAGAGCGACCTGCTCTGCTATCGCGCCGAGGGTCCGGCCGAATTGATCGCGCGGGAGGCGGCGGCCTGGGACCCGCTGCTTGGCTGGGCACAGCAGCGCTATGATGTCACCTTCCGGGTGACGCAGGGCATCATTCCGGTCGCTCAGCCGCCCGAGACGCTGGAGCGGCTGGGGGCTGTAGTGGCGGCCTATGATGCCTTCACGCTCGCCGGCCTGTCGACATTGGTCACGTTGTCGGGGTCGCTGGTCTGCGGCCTCGCGCTATTGGAGGGGGGGCACGACCCGGAAACGATATGGGCGGCGTCCGAAATCGACGAAGCCTGGGAAATGGAGCAATGGGGCGAGGATGCCGAAGCCACCGCCCGTTCCGTACGGCGCGAGGAGGAATTCCTGACGGCGCACGATTTTTGCGAGTTCGTGCGCAGGTAGAACCCGGTCCCACCCGTTCAACTGGGCTCCTGCCTTCGCAGGAGCCGTTGCACTTCATTAGCGAAGCCGTCTTACACGCTGCTGTTCAGCTTGTTCGCGTAGAGCATCCGGCCCTGGCCGAGCAGCCCCAGCAATTGCGGCAGCATATGGCGGGCGACCGCGAAGCAGCCTTCGCTGCGGCCGACCTTGCCCCAGGTCGCGATGTGATCCTCGCTCACATAATCGGCGCCGTGGATGACGATGGCGCGCATTTCGGCGTTGTTGTTCTGCGGGTCGAGCCCGGTGAGGCGCATCGCGCGACCATGCTGGCCTTCATAGATTTCGCCCGTCTTATAGGCGCCGGCGCTGCTGGCGAGCGAATTGGGCTCGTTGGAGAAACTCTGCAGCCAGCCTGAATGGTCCGGGTCCGATCCCCGGCCATGGGCGACGAGATAGGAGCTGGCATGGCCGCCCATCAGGTCGACGATATGGAAGCGCAACTCACGCGATGGGGCGTTGAAATCAGCCAGCGCCACGCGGTCGCGCAGTTCGAACATATGGCCGTGCCGGTCGAGCGCCGCCTTGGCGCGATCGAGCAACTGCGCATAGGGCTGGTTTGCCAGCGGCCCGGCGGGAAGGGGCATCGGCGTCGGAGGCAGCGATGGGCGCGGAACGGCGAGCAATTCGGCCCGTCCGGCGCTGTCGGCTAAAAACGAAAAGGCGAGCCCGCTCAAAGCGAGCTTCGTGAAACTGCGGCGATCCATCAGCCCAATATAGCAAAGACGCCCCGCCGGTCCAAGGGGGCGGTGCGCAGGGCTGGCCGCGCTTCGTCCGAAGGCGGCCAGCCCCTGGCTCAGTCGCTGGCGTTGCTCGCTTCGGACGAGCGATCCTCCAGCCGCGCGGTCATGCCGGTCGCTTCGGCGTCGTCCTGAATCTGCTGCTGTTCCGAAATGGTCGGTGGGGGCGCGGGTTCGGCGGCGTTTGCGCTGTTGCTGGGCGGCAGCGGGGCTTCCGGTTCTTCGACGATCACATTTTCCACTGGCGGCTCGACCAGATTGTTGACGACCGGCGCCTCTTCCTCCTTCTTGCCGCAGGCGGAAAGGGCGAGCGCGCCGGCGAGGGCGGCAAGGGCGAATTTGCGCATGGGGTGTCAGTCCTTCGATGCGATGGAGGATGGAGCCGCCGTGGGATCAAGGCGGTGGCTGGAGGCTTCGATCTTCTGCGCAAGCAGCTTGTCCCAGCCATAAGGGTCGGAACGGAAGTTCATCGTGCCGTTGGCGCTGGCAAAAGCGGTCCAGTAGAGCAGATAGACCGCCACTTCCTTGGGCAGCTGAACGCGCTGCGTCTTGCCGGTGTCGATCATGGTCTGGACCTGGCCTGCCAATTCGGGGTTGGCGGCGAGCATCAGTTCGGCCAGCGGCACCGGCTTTTCCAGCCGGATGCAGCCATGGCTCGCGAGCCGGTCGTAGCTGGAGAATTTCCCGCGCGACGGGGTGTCGTGCAGATAGACGGCGAAGGGGTTGTTGAAGTCGAACTTCAGCCGGCCGAGCGCGCTGGTCGGGCCGGCGGGCTGGACGATGCGTTCGCCGGTTTCGGGTGTGCCGACGATCTTGTAGCCCTGCCGCTTGAGCGCCGCGCGCCCCTTGGGCCACAGCTCCTTCTTGGCGATGGAGGCGGGCACGTTCCACGGCGGATTGACGACGATCGAGTGAATGCTGGACGAGAGCATCGGGGTCGCATTGTCGGGCGCCCCGGTGACCGCGCGCATCGAGGTGACGGGCTGGTCGCCTTCGAACACGGTGAGGACGGCGGCGGCGATGTTCACCTGTACGCGGTTGACCGGCAACTGGCGCGGCATCCAGCGCCACCGCTCCATATTTGCCATGATCGCGGCGATGCGGTCGTCCACCGGCACGTTCAGTTCCTTGAGCGTGCGCGAGTCGAGCAGGCCGGTGGGGTTGAGGCCGTAGCGGCGTTGCGCGCGCTGCAGCACGTCGGTCAGCTTTTCGCCGGGCTGGACGCTCTTGTCCTCGGTCGCGATGCGCTTGCGCACGGCATCGGGGGAAGATTGCGCGGTCAGTGTGGGCCAGCCGCCGGCGTCGCGGATCCGCTCATAGGCGGAAAGGCCTTTGCGCAGGCCATCATAGCCCGAATAGGGCGGGGTGAGGGTGGCGGCCCATTGCGGCAGCCGGTCGTCGGCGATGGCACGGGCGAGGCCGGGGCGCGGATCGAAGGTGGCGGGGCGCAGCGCCCAGATGTTGAGGAAGTCGGCCGTATCGACGCGGCCGGTGCTGAGCGCCTTTGCCCGGTCCAGCACGGCGGTGGTCAGGGCGTCGCCGTTGAGCGCGCCGGTCGCCTTGCTGCGGGCCATCAGGCCCTGTTCCGCGCCGGCCTTCAGCCAATTGTTGAGCCATGCCGCCTGAGCGGCCGAGGGCGCCGGAATCGGCACCGGCGGCGGGGTCACTATCACAGGCGGGATCACCGGCGGAACGGGCGCGGGCAGCGTCGGCGTCACGGCCGGCGGCTGGGCCACCACCGGCACAGCCGCCAGACCAATAAGCGATGAAAGGGAAAAACGGATCAAATCGGGACGGTTCATGCTGGACCAGATAGCGCAAAGCCCCCATCGTTCAAATGCGCGATAGCGGAAAAAGATGATGCTGCACGTTGTTCACCATCCGGCCTATGTCTCTCCTGCAACAGCCGGCAACCGCTTCCGCTTCGACAAATATGGGCTGGTGATGGAAGCGCTCAGGCTAAGCGACATGCCCTTTACTGTCCATGAACCCATGCCCATGCCGCGAAAATGGATCGAGGCGGTGCATGATCCGGCCTATGTGGCGGAGGTGGCCAGCCTCCGCGTGCCGCGCGAAAAGGAATTGCGCATCGGCTTTCCGGTGACGGAGCGGGTGATGCGGCGGTCGATGCTGTCGCCCGGCGGAACCTGGGCGGCGGCGAAGCTGGCGATGCTGCACGGCTATGCCGCCAATGCCGCGGGCGGGAGCCATCACGCGCTGCATGACAGCGGCGCGGGCTATTGCGTGTTCAACGACCTGGCGATCACCGCGAATCGGCTGATCGCGGAAGGGGATGCGCGGCGTATCCTGATCCTGGATCTGGATGTGCATCAGGGCGACGGCACGGCGGCGCTGATGGCGGGGCGCACGGACGTGTTCACCCTGTCGATCCATGCGGAGAAGAATTTTCCGGTGAGGAAGGCGCGGTCCTCGCTGGATGTGGGACTGGCCGACCGGACCGAGGATGCGGAATATTTGGAAGCGCTGATGGAGGTCCTGCCGGTCACGCTTGACGATTTCGCGCCCGACCTCATTCTCTATCAGGCGGGCGTCGACCCGCATGCAGAGGATAGGTTGGGACGGTTGGCGCTGAGCGATGCGGGTCTCGACGCGCGCGACCGGGCGGTGATGCGCGAGGCTCGCAAGCAAAGTATCCCGCTCGCCAGCACCATGGGCGGAGGCTATGGTGACGATCGGATGGCGGTTGCGGGGCGTCATGCAGCCTGCATGATCCGTATGGCGGATGAGGCGGCTCGAATGGCTTGACCTTGTGCTCCTGCTTTCGCAGGAGCACAGTTCCGCCGCTTCAACTAGGCTCCTGCTTTCGCAGGAGCACGTTTCTCAAGGCCTTAATGGAATCTTGTCGCGTCGGGCGACGCTTCCGCGCGCCTATCCATCAGCTTGGCGGCGATCAGGCCGGCGACGGCAAGGGCAACGAAATCGCTGACCGCCAGATAGAGAATATAGCCCCAGGGCGCATGGTTGAAGACCGCCTGGCCGATATGCAGCCACAGCACCGCGGCGAGGGCGAAAAGGATCGCGGCCCGCGCCCTGCTGCCGAAATCGGCGGCGGCGAAGCGCAGGGCCAAAGCGATCACTACACCCACCACCAGCGCCAATATCAGGCCGCCGATCAACGCGGCGCTGTCGGTCACGGGAAAGCCGGCGCTGTTATAATGAACCAACGCCACCGGACCCTTGCCATAGAGGATGGTGCCTTGCGCGGTTGCGGGATCGGGAATCACCTAGACGCCTGAGCCCGTGGGTGTGAGCGCCTGGGCCATGGCGGTCTGGAGATTGGCGCTCGCCTGCACGCTCGCGCGGTGGAAGGCGAGCGCGCTCAAGGGCGTGCCCCAGAAGAGGAAGCCGACCAGATACAGGGCGAAGCCGCCCAAAAGGCCGCCGACGATCGTCCGAACCATATGCCCTCCTGTCCCTGTTGCAGGGAGGAAACGCCGGAAGGGCAATATCTTTCCGGGGGCGAATCAATCCGGCTTGCGCGCGGCCTTTTCGGCGATGCCGGACACGCCCTCGCGCCGATCCAGTTCGTCGAGCACCGCATCGAGCGGAATGTCGAGATCGGCGAGCAGGACGAGCAGGTGGAAGAGGAGGTCCGCGCTCTCCCCGACCAGTCCGTCGCGGTCGGATGTCATGGCGGCGATCACCGCTTCGACGGCTTCCTCGCCGACCTTCTGCGCGATCTTGGCGCGACCGCGCGCGGTCAGCTTGGCCACGTAGGACTGGCTGGGATCCGCGGCCCGGCGCTGGCGGATGGTCTTTTCAAGGTCGAAGAGGGTCGTGCGCATCGCGTTCATCAAGACTTCCCGGGCCGGACCGTCAATGGGAAACTTGGCGAACAGGCACGCCGGCGGCGGCTAGCGCCTGATGCGCCTCTGCTACCGTATGCTGGCCGAAGTGAAAGATGGAGGCGGCAAGGACGGCGCTGGCATGGCCTTCGATCACGCCTTCGACCAGATGCCGGAGCGTGCCGACACCGCCGCTGGCGATCACCGGGACCGACACCGCGTCCGCGATCGTGCGGGTAAGGGCGAGGTCATAGCCCTGTTTCGTGCCGTCTCCATCCATCGAGGTGACGAGCAGTTCGCCCGCGCCCAGTTCAGCCAGACGGATGGCATGCTCCACCGCGTCGATGCCGGTCGGCTTGCGGCCGCCATGGGTGAAGATTTCCCAGCGGCCCTCGCCCACGCGCCGCGCGTCCACCGAGCCGACGACACACTGGCTGCCGAAGCGGTCGGCGATGTCGGCGACGACCTCCGGCCGAGCAACGGCGGCGCTGTTGACCGCGACCTTGTCCGCGCCGGCGAGGAGGAGGGCGCGGGCGTCCTCCGGGCTGCGGACGCCGCCGCCGACGGTGACGGGCATGAAGCAGACTTCGGCGGTGCGGCGCACGACGTCCAGGATGGTGCCGCGCTGTTCGTGGCTGGCGGTGATGTCGAGGAAGCAGAGTTCATCGGCGCCGGCGGCATCATAGATCCGCGCCTGCTCCACCGGATCGCCCGCATCGCGCAGGTCGACGAAATTCACGCCCTTGACCACCCGGCCATTGGCGACGTCGAGACAGGGAATAACGCGGGTGCGGACGGTCAACGGACTGTTCCTTTCTCCGTTCGCCCTGAGCGAAGTCGAAGGGCTAGCCCGAGCGAAGTGAGGGCCTTCGCTGCGCTCAGGCGAGGGCTTCGACTACGCTCAGCCTGAACGGATGAAGGGGCAAGGTGGATCACGCCGCGGCCTTCGCGATCGCGAGCGCGGCCTTGAGGTCGAGACGGCCGTCATACAGCGCGCGGCCGGTGATGACGCCTTCGATGCCTTCGTCCGCATGCAGGCTGAGTACGCGGATATCGGCAATCCCCGCGACGCCGCCGCTGGCGATCACCGGAATGTCGGTCGAGCGGGCGAGGTCGACGGTCGCGTCGATGTTGCAACCCTTGAGCAGGCCGTCGCGGCCTACGTCGGTGAAGAGCAGGCTGGCGACGCCTGCATCCTCGAAGCGGCGGGCGAGGTCGACGACCGGCATGTCGGACTTTTCCGCCCAGCCATCGGTCGCGACGAAACCGTCGCGTGCATCGACCGCGACGACGATGCCGCCGGGGAAGTCGCGCGCGGCGGCCTTCACGAAGGCCGGGTCCTTGAGCGCTGCGGTGCCGATGACGATGCGCGAGACGCCGAGGTCGAACCAGCGTTCCACCGCCTCGCGGTTGCGGATGCCGCCGCCCAGCTGGACATGGCCGGGGAAGGCTTCGACGATGCGCTCGACCGCGTCGGCATTGACGGCATGGCCGGCAAAGCTGCCGTCGAGATCGACGACATGGAGATGTTCGGCCCCAGCCTGCGCGAAGATCAGCGCCTGCGCGGCGGGGTCATCGCCATAGACGGTGGCGCGATTCATGTCGCCCTCGGCAAGGCGGACGACCTGGCCGCCCTTGAGGTCGATGGCGGGGAAGACGATCAGGGACATGAACTCACCATTGCGTTTCAGTAGGCCGTGCTCCCGCGAAGGCAGGAGCACATTGCGCCTTGCCGTTCACGGATGCCACTCCAGAAAGCGGGACAGGAAGGAAAGGCCGTAATTCTGGCTCTTTTCCGGGTGGAACTGGCAGCCGATGATGGTGTCGCGGGCGACGGCGGCAACCAAGGGCCCGCCGTGATCGGTGACGGCGGCGACATGGGCCGGCTCTGTGGCTTCGAAATGATAGCTGTGCAGGAAATAGGCCTCGCCCGCTTCCAGCAGCGGCGGCGTACCCCGCAGGATCACGTCGTTCCAGCCCATGTGCGG
Organism: Sphingobium sp.; assembly: GCA_035251955.1. Lineage (GTDB taxonomy): Bacteria > Pseudomonadota > Alphaproteobacteria > Sphingomonadales > Sphingomonadaceae > Sphingobium. The sequence continues at coordinate 53,244 of DATFDS010000163.1, forward strand.
CACCTTGGCGGCTGGATCGGCAGGCTGGATCAGGCGGACGGTGCCCGGAATCCAGCCCAGGCCTTCGTGCCGGCCGAACTCTTCGCCAGCATCGGCGAGCAACTGCATGCCGACGCAGACGCCCAGGAACGGCGTGCCGCGCTTGCCGACCGCTTCGTTCATCGCCTCGACCATGCCGGGGATCGCAACCAGCGCGTCGCGGCAGGCGCGGAAGGCGCCGACGCCAGGCAGGACGATGCGGTCGGCCTGGCGTACCACTTCAGCATCGGCGGTGACGGTGACGTCGCTCGCGCCCGCCTTGCGCAGGGCGTTATGGACCGAATGGAGATTGCCTGCGCCGTAATCGATGAGGGCGAGCGCGGTCACAGTATCCCCTTGGTCGAGGGGATGGCGTCCGCCTTGCGCGGGTCGATCTCTACCGCCTGCCGCAGCGCGCGGGCGAGCCCCTTGAAGCAGCTTTCGACGATATGGTGATTGTTGCTGCCGTAGAGATTTTCGACATGCAACGTGATCCCGGCCGCCTGCGCGAAGCTGTGGAACCAGTGCTCGATCATCTCGGTATCCCATTCGCCTAGGCGCTGGACGGTGAAGTCCGCCTTGAACACCAGCCAGGGACGGCCTGAAATATCGAGCGATACGCGCGTCAGCGTTTCGTCCATCGGCGAATAGACGCTGCCATATCGGGTGATGCCACGCTTGTCGCCGAGCGCCTTGGCCACCGCCTCGCCGATCGCGATCGCGGTGTCTTCGGTCGTGTGGTGCTGGTCGACATGCAGGTCGCCGACCGTCTTTACGTCCATGTCGATCAGCGAGTGGCGCGACAGCTGCTCGATCATGTGATCGAGGAAGCCGATGCCGGTCGAAACCGTATAGACGCCGGTGCCGTCCAGGTTGACGGTCACGTCGATCTGCGTTTCCGCAGTGTTGCGGTGAATTTCGGCCTTGCGCATGGCTGCCCTATAGCGCGTCGCGCGGGCCATGCAATGAGTCTGGGCAATGTGTCGGGCGCACTTGACCGCACGCATCGCGCCGTTAGGACATTGGCGCATGAGCGACGACCTGCCCGACAGCCTGATTCCCTATGACGAAATCGTGCAGGAGGCTTTGCGCGCCGTGGTCGGCCGTGTTCTGGGCGAGGTGGAGCGGTCCGGCGGGCTGCCCGGCAGTCATCATTTCTACATCACCTTCAAGACGCAGGCGGCAGGGGTCGACATCCCGCGACATCTGGTCGAGCGCTTCCCGGACGAAATGACGATCGTCCTGCAGAATAAATATTGGGACCTGAAGGTCAGCGAGGATGCGTTCGGGGTCAGCCTGACCTTCAATCAGGTGGCCGCGAACCTCCATATTCCCTTCGCCGCGATCACGGCCTTCGTCGATCCGGCGGTGAATTTCGCGCTCCAGTTCCAGGTGCAGGGCGACGAATCGCCCGAGCCGCACGAGGAGGCGGAGAATGACGCGCCGCAGGTGAAGACCGAGGATGGCTCCAACGTCGTCACGGTGGATTTCGGCAAGAAGAAATAAGGGGTGGCGGACGGTGGTTCCGCTCCCCAGATTGGCTCCAAACCTCACCCCGTTCGGGCTGAGCTTGTCGAAGCCCTCTACTGAGCAGAGCGAAGTGGCTTCGACAAGCTCAGCCGGCCCTTCGACAGGCTCAGGGCGAACGGCTCTTTCCTAGGAGTTGCCGATGGATACCCGCACGGAAACCGACAGCGTCGGCGCGATAGAGGTTCCCGCCAGCGCCTATTGGGGGGCGCAGACCCAGCGCAGTATCGAGAATTTTCCCTTCGGTGCCGATGAGCGCATGCCTATCGGCATCGTTCACGCGCTCGCCATCGTGAAGCAGGCGGCGGCACGGGTGAATCGCGCGCATGGGCTCGATTCGACATTGGCCGAGGCGATCGAGGCGGCGGCGACGGATGTAGTGGCGGGAAAGCATGACGATCAGTTTCCGCTGGTCATTTGGCAGACCGGCAGCGGCACCCAGTCGAACATGAACGTCAATGAGGTGATCGCGGGCATTGCCAATGAGGCGCTCACCGGCCAGCGCGGCGGCAAGGCGCCGGTCCATCCCAACGACCATGTGAATATGGGGCAGTCATCCAATGACAGCTTCCCGACCGCGCTCCACATCGCGGCGGCGCGGGGCGTGGTGGAACAGCTTTTTCCCGCGCTCGACCGGTTGCATCGGGCGCTTGAGGAGAAAGCCAAGGCATGGGGCGGGATCGTGAAGATCGGCCGCACCCATCTTCAGGATGCGACGCCGCTGACGCTGGGGCAGGAATTTTCCGGCTATGCCCACCAGCTCTACCGCTGCCGCAAGCGCATCGAGCCGGCGGCGATGCATGGCATGACCGCGCTGGCGCAGGGCGGGACGGCGGTCGGGACCGGGCTGAATGCGCCCGCCGGTTTCGACGTGGCGGTGGCGCAGGAGATCGCGGCTGTCACCGGGCTTCCCTTCCGCACCGCCGACAACAAGTTCGAGGCGCTGGCGTCCAACGATCCGCTCGTCCACCTGTCCTCGACGCTGGCGACGCTGGCGGTGGCGCTGACCAAGATCGCGAACGATATCCGGCTGCTGGGCAGCGGCCCGCGATCGGGCCTGGGCGAGCTGGACCTGCCCGCCAATGAGCCGGGCAGTTCGATCATGCCGGGCAAGGTCAACCCGACCCAGTGCGAGATGCTGACCATGGTCGCCGCGCAGGTGATCGGCAATCATCAGGCGGTGACGGTCGGCGGGCTGCAGGGCCATCTGGAACTGAATGTCTTCAAGCCGATGATCGGCGCGGCGGTGTTGCGCTCGATCCATCTGCTGAGCGTCGGCATGGCGAGCTTTGCCGAGCGTTGTGTCGAAGGGCTGGAGGCGAACGAGAAACGCATCGCCGAACTGGTCGACCGGTCGCTGATGCTGGTTACGGCACTGGCGCCGGAGATCGGCTATGACAATGCCGCCAAGATCGCCAAACATGCCCATGCGGAGGGGCTGACGCTCAAGGAAGCCGGCCTCGCGCTGGGGCTGGTGGACGAGGCCAGCTTCGACCGGCTGGTGCGGCCTGAAAATATGGTCTGATTCTGGCGGAACCGGCGTTCATGCGATACATTGTGGCCTTATGAAGAAGCCAGTCCCTTCCAAGCCGCTCGTCACCGTCCGTCCGCCGCGCAAGGATGGGCTGCTCAAAAAATCGGCGCGGGTCGGTGCGGCCGTGGTCGCGGCGCGGGTCGCGGCGGCGACGGGGAAGAAGGGCGTGGTCGGCCTGGTCGCCGGCATGGGGGCCAAGCGGCTCATTATGCGCTACCCGCTGGGCGCGTTGTTCGTGACCGGCGCCTATCTGGCGGGCAAGGCCTATGAAGCGAAGCGCGAAGTAGACCGCAAGCGCGCGGCAAAGGCGCTGCCGGACAAGAGCGGTGGGCCGATCCTGATCGAAGAAGCGCGCAAGGCCCGGACGAAGGCTTAAAGCGCCGACTGCCAGCTTTTCACTGCGTCGATCGGCCAGGCGAGCATCAGCACGTTGAGCGTCAGATTGTCGCGGATCACATAAAGTGCGACCAGTTCCAGCGCGAGGCCCGCCAGCACCGTCAGCGCCACAGGTGCGCGGGCGGCGAACAGAAACCCGAGTGCCATCATGCCGATGTCGCTCATCGAATTGAGGATGCTGTCGCCGCTATAGCCGAGCGCGATCGTCGCGGTGCGATATCGATCGATGATGATCGGTGAGTTTTCGAGAATCTCCCACAGCGATTCGACCGCTACGGCGACGGCCAGGCGCGGGCCGATCGGTTGGCGGCGCATCAGCGCCCAGGCGGCTGCATAGAAGAGAAAGCCGTGGATGATGTGGCTCAGACTGTACCAGTCGGCGATATGCTGGCTGTTGCCGCTGTCGAGCGCGCCATGCCACAGTTCGATCCTGCCGCAGGTGCAGATCGGCGGACGCGCCATCAGGAACAGCAGCGCGCAGGTGGCCAATGCGATGATTCCCGCCACCAGAAATCCCCGGCGATTGCGCGTCCGCTTGCGTCTGAGCACCCGTCTTCCCCCTTGCGGCCTCTTGCCAAATGCCGCCCACAGCGTCACTAGCGGTCATGGCCGACAGCATCCCTACCGAGACGCCCGATTTCAAGCGCCGTGGCGTGCTCTTCGTACTTTCATCGCCCTCCGGCGCGGGCAAGTCCACCATCGCGCGCAAGCTGCTCGCCGCCGAGCCGGACCTTGCCATGTCGGTGTCCGCCACCACGCGGCCGATGCGGCCGGGCGAGGTCGAGGGCAAGGATTATCATTTCGTCGATCTGGAAGAATTTCGCCGGATGACGGCGGACCATGAATTTCTGGAATGGGCGCATGTGTTCGGCAACCGCTATGGTACGCCGCGCGCGCCGGTCGAAGCGATGCTGAAGAGCGGGCGCGACGTGCTGTTCGACATCGACTGGCAGGGCGCGCAGCAGTTGCACCAAATTGCGGGCGGCGATGTGGTGCGCGTGTTCATCCTGCCGCCCTCGATGCAGGAGCTGGAGCGGCGGCTGCGGGATCGGGCGACCGACAGCGCGGAAGTGATCGAAGGCCGCATGTCGCGCGCCGCGAACGAGATCGCGCACTGGGACGGCTATGATTATGTGCTGTGCAATGTCGATGCGGAGGATTGTTTCCAGCGGGTGCAGACCATCCTGCACGCCGAACGGATGAAGCGCAGCCGGCAGACGGGGCTGATCGGGTTCATCCGGAAACTCAGCCGCTATCATCAGGAGGATTGAGGCTTACCCTTCAAACCCCGCCGGGTCGGCCCAGTCCGGGTGAACCCAGGCCATCGCCTTGAACAGCGTGCCCATCGCATCGTCCGCGGTCAGGCGATGGCGGGCAGCTTCGACGTCCGCTGCCCGGCCGGGGCTGGTGCGGGAAAGCTGCGCGGCGCGGGCATCGATGCCGAGCTGGCGCAGGAAGCTGCCCTGGCCGACGGGCCCAAGCACGCGCAGCCCCGCCTGGCGCGCCATGTTGCCGATCATGGTGAAATCGACATGGGTGGTAAGGTCGCTCTCGCCCGGCTCGATGAAGGGATCGGCAAACTGGTGGGCGCGCACCGCCTGCAGCGTGTCGCCGACCGCCGGCCCCGCATAGCCATAGTCGATGATGATCGCGGCGCCGCCCTGGCGGGCGATACGCTGGGCCAGCTCAAACGCGATCGCGGTCCCGGCGAGCGGCATTTCCAGGATCGATCCTTCGGGCGCATCGGCGGCGATGGCGGGGATGCCGGATTCGACGCGGCGATAGCCGGGCATCGGCAGGAAGCGGGTGGGCTGATCGGCGTCGGGGCAGATGACGACCCGCTCGCGCCATTCGCTTGCGGTGCGGACGATCTGGCGGACGGGGAGGGCGTCGAAAAACTCATTGGCGACGACCAGTAAAGGACCGTCTTCGGGTAGGCCGGCGACGGCGTCATGATGCAGGACATTGGGGATGAGCGCGCGTTGCCGTTCGCGCAGCGAGGGGCTGGTCTCGACGAAATGCACGCGGGGCGAGAAGCCGGTGCTCCCCATGGCCCGCAGCGCATCGGCGGCCAGCGTGCCGCGACCGGGGCCGAGTTCGGCATAGACGGCGTTGGCGCGGCTGCCCGAACGCATCCATATGTCGGCGAGGCCGAGGCCGACCAGTTCGCCGAACATCTGGCTGATTTCCGGCGCGGTGGTGAAGTCGCCCGCCGCGCCCAGCGGGTCGCGGGTGCCGTAATAATGCTGGTTCGCCTCAGCCATATAATGGGCGACCGAAATCGGGCCGCCCGCTTCGATCTGGCGCGCGAGACGCTCGGCGAGGGGCAGCGTTTCAGCTGACACTCGCGCTGCCCGCGATCGGCTCGACGCGGACGCGGCGGCCCTTGGCGGTGACGATCAGGTAGAGGCCGCCCAGGATCATCGGCAGGCAGAGCCACTGACCCATATGCAGGCCGGTGCGCGCGGCGAACTCCATGAGCTGCGCGTCCGCCTCGCGGACATATTCGACGCCGAAGCGGAACAGGCCGTAGCCGAGCAGGAAGATGCCGACGAGCATGCCCGGCTTGTAGCGCGCACGGGTCTTCCAGAAGGCCAGGCCTAGGATCAGGAACAGGATGATGCCTTCAAGCACGGCTTCGTAGAGCTGGCTCGGATGGCGGGGGAAGGCGCCGCCGGTGGGGAAGATGATGCCCCAGGGAACATCGGTTTCCTTGCCCCATAGTTCGCCGTTCACGAAATTGGCGAGACGGCCGAAGAACAGGCCGAAGGGCACGCAGCAGGCGACATAGTCATGGATGCGCAGCCAGCTCAATTTTTCCTTGCGCGCCATGTAGAGGATGCCGAGCGACACGCCGATCGCGCCGCCATGGAAGGACATGCCGCCGTTCCACAGCTTGAAGATGTCCAGCGGGTGCGCCAGGATTTCGGGCTGGTAGAAGAAGACATAGGCGAGCCGCCCGCCGATGATGATGCCGAGCGTCGCGTAGAAGATCATGTCGTCGGCATGGCGGCGCGCCATCGGGGAACCGGGCTGCGCGACCAGCTTCAGCAGATACCAGTAGCCGATCAGGATGCCGGCCAGATAGGCGAGGCTGTACCATTTCAGCGTGAAGAAGCCGAGGTCGAGCGCCACGGGGTTCAGCCCCAGCTGGTCGAAACGGATGGCGCTGGATGCGGCGGCGGCGAGGTCGAGGATCAAGTCGTGGTTCCCCTTGGGAAATATGACCCTCGCCATAGAGCAGGTTGGGGGGCGTAGGAAAGGGGGAAGGCAGGAATCGAAAGGCGCGCGACAGAAATGGCTGAAATGCGCGGGTTTGATCCCGAAGTTCACACCATATGCGCGCGCGTGCCTGGGTGCGCGTGTGCGCGAGGGGGTGATGTGCCGGATATTTCAAAGAGGCTTTGACGATAGGCCGGTCGGCGCGAAATAGGACAGGGGAGAATTGCGGCCTGTTGGAAAAATAGGATGTTTCCTTGCGGTGGCTGTGGCCTTTGGGTCACGCAGGGTCCTGAGGGGTGCCGTTTGCGGGGGGTCGTATCCGCTTGCCCTTGGTCCGGCTGGTCAGGTGAAATTTGCGGCACAGGGCGCAGCGGTAGGGGCGCAGGACAATGTCCGCCCGCCGGATCACCGCCCAGGCATCCTCCTCACTGTGATAGCGCGCCTTCCTGAGGCAAATGCCGAGTTTTGTGCGCATGGGTTCTTTCGATCATAGGTGGGCATATATTGCGCCTCGCCTTAAAGCCGGCGTTGCCGGAAAACACCGGATTTCGATTAGAATGATCCACAGATGCTTTTTTGAAGGACGCTCGCCCGCTTGCGATCATGGTAGTGATGATGTATATACCATGTCATTACTCAACGGAGTTGCAATCATGGCCAAGGAAGCCGTTTTCACGATGAAGCTGGAAGCTGATCTGCGGGCGGATTTCATGGCCGAGACAGATGCCCTGCATCGACCGGCCTCGCAGGTCGTGCGGGAACTCATGCGGGAATTTGTCGAACGCCAACGCATGAAGCGTGAACATAGTGCCTTTGTCGAGCGCAAGGTGGCTCTGGCTCGCACGTCGATGCAGGCGGGCCGAGGTTATGGCAATGACGAAGTTGAAGCGGAGTTCGCCAACCGCCGCGCGCGTGTTTCCAATCAAGCGTGAAACTTCTGTGGACGCCGGAGGCGCGCCGGGACCGCGCCGATATATGGGACTATCTCTTGGCGCGCGATGGCGCCGCCGCCGTCAGGATTGATGACCTGTTCAGTGAGGCCGTTGCCCAACTTGCCGATTTCCCGATGCTTGGCCATGAAGGCGAAGTGTCCGGAACTCGCTAACTTACGCCGCACAGAAGTTACCGATTGGTCTATGAGATTTACGGCGACACCATTTGGGTTCTCACCATCATTCATACCAAACGCCAATGGCCACCGCTGCGCGATTGAGGGCGGTTCGCCGCATTTCACCTGATTTCCGCACATCAGCCACGCATTTCTGCGTAAATCCGGTCAGAATGCACTCAAGCGGTCAAGCCTCTCGGTGGGCTTGGGGAGTGCCAGCGTCTCCACAGTGCCGCAACGCGGCAGGCGCATGGTTGAAATTGTTGCTCAACTGAGCTACATTCGGGCTTGATCAAGGAGGCTTTCACATGGCCGCTACCGCTTTTGTGCGCGCGCGCATCGACGAAGCATTGAAGGACGAGGCCGCCGCCGTGCTGGCCGAGTTGGGTCTGACCGTTTCGGATGTGGTCCGCATGACGCTGACGCGGGTTGCCAAGGACCATGCGTTGCCGTTCGAGCTGAAGGTGCCGAATGCCGAGACGCGCGCTGCGATCGAGGCTTCGCGCGCGACGATGAAGGCACGACGCGCCCGTTTCACCGACGCCAAGGAACTCTTTGATGTCCTCGACCAGGAAGCCCGCCAGCAGTAAGCGCGCTTCGTTTCCAAGAGAGGCGGCCTACGAAAAGCGCTTCGTCAAAGATTGGGATCGTCTGTCGCGCAGCGGGCGCTACAATATGAAACAGCTCAAGGAAGCGATGATGCTGCTCATCGCTAACGACGCACCCCTTGGCCCGGAATGGCTGGACCATCCCCTCAAGGGCGACTGGAGCGACCATCGCGAATGTCATATCGGCGGCGACTTCCTCCTGATCTACACGATTGACGGAAATCTCGTGAACTTCGTGCGCGCCGGCACGCATTCGGAACTGTTTGAATAGGCGCGTTCTGGCTCAGGCGGCAGGAAACACCTGATTTTCGGGCATCGGCCGTTTTCTGCAAGGGCCGAATTCTTGGCTCGGATAACCTTTAATTATCAGTCTCTCCCTTTTCGCATTGAGCGCCCTTGTCACCGATAAGGATGTCGAAGAAGCCTTGCGAAGATGGCACGATTTTAGCTTTGAGTTGGCCAAGATGGCCATCGAGAAACTCATACTCGTCACCGCTATCATCGCCTGTGGGGTTGAATAGCCTGACGCTACCAGTAGCTCCGTTGAATTCATTATGGCCTGTCACTTTGTACGTAGCCACCGGCCCCATGTGATCGCCACCAACAGCAAAATCTGAAAGCACAATTTCAGTGTCGTACTGGCCACTCTTGAATCCAAGGCAACTAAAATAAACCGTTTCGCTATTGGTGATAGGCGCGCTTTCTTCAGTCGCTTGATTGACCAGTGGACTGACATTAGATGCAATAGAATTCCCTGCGCTAGCCCCAACGATGGATTCTTCCTTATTATCCTTTGCAGACCCGCAGGCCATAACCGCTAGAACGAGCGGCAGAGCGATCACTCGCAAATTCATAAAATCCCTCACTAAAATAGTGTAATCCTTACCTGAGGATAAGCACCAGATGTCCAAAAAATACCTGATTGTCACCACGCACCGTAGTTGTTCCAATTGAGATTAGTCCCTAAAATATGACGAAATTCTTCTTAGGGGGCATTTTACAAGCGAACACCAAACACCTTATCAGGATCACGCCCCTCCTTTTCAGCCAACAACCTTTCGACCTTTAGAATTGCCTTTTCTCCGTCAGTAGCAGGTCTGACGTTGACGCCCGCCGAATGCCCACTCTTTCGCGCAACCTCTTTTGGTTCATTTGTGTTTGGCGCTTCGCACACCAGCCAAGGCCTTCCAGCAACATCAATGGTATAAAATGGCATATTCGTACTCCCTAGGTTGTAGTGAGGATTTAACGATTAGGGCTTTTCAAGCGGTGTCAGGAATGATTGAAGGCTGATTTTGGAGATCGGCCGAATGTTGGAAGCTGACCGTGAGGGCCTGAGGGATGACCAATGGGGCCGCCTTGCCCCC
>DATFDS010000164.1:0-12548 GCA_035251955.1 Sphingobium sp.
CCGATCGCCCAGGGTGAACAGCGCCTCCCGGCATCCCGCCGCCTCGCCCGCGCGCGCGATCTCCAGCACCTGGTCGATCGACAGATAGGGCGATCCCACCCCACGCGGCGCCTTGGCGAAGGTGCAATAATGGCACACGTCGCGGCACAGATGGGTGAGCGGGATGAAGACCTTGCGCGAATAGCTGACAGTCGGTCCGAAGGAAGCGAGCGTCATCGCCTCCGCCCGCTCCAATAGCGATTCGAGCGACATCCCGATCAGTTCCGTGGCCAGCGCCTCGGCTGAGCCGTCATCCATCCTCATTCCCTGCCTCTTATTGTCGGCTCAGTTCGCAGACCTACTAGCTTGTTTCTTTCATGCCGTGCAACGAGCGTCTTTGTTTTTCGAGGAAAGGTCGATAATCACTCTCTCCCTCGCGCGGCCGACCGCCACGAACAATCCGCCCTCCGCCGACAAAGCACGCATCCAACCCCATTGGGCGAGCATGTCTTCCAGCCACCAGCCGCCCTCCTCGACATCGGTCAGCGCCCGTTCCTCATCGCCCTGGCCGAGCAGAGCGCCGGGCACCGCGCGGACATAGTCGATACCGTTCGCCGCGAACCAGCGCCGCACTTCGCGCAGCCCGTGCCGATGCTCTTCGGGGTGGCGATATTGGTCGCGCAACCACGCCTGTTTCCGCCCCGGCTGCGCCCGCCGCTCGGCCAGCACCTTGTCCCCCGGAACCCACCGCCAGCCGGAAAGGCGCGCGACCAGCCGCCGCATCCTGTGCGGCAGGCGCGCATAGCGGTTGTAGAGCCCCAATATCACCAGCCCGCCGGGCCGCGCCAGCCGCGCCACAGGGGCGAAGGCCGCGCGTGGATCGGGCGTGTGATGCAGCACGCCCGAACAATAGACGATGTCGAAGGCGCCCGCGCGCAGGCCGGGACGATGCACATCGGTCTCGATGAACTGGACCCCGCCGATGCCCAGCCGCCGCGCCGCCGCCGCGCCCAGTTCCAGCGACGCGCGGCAAAGGTCCGCAGCGATCACGATCCGCTCGCCGCGTGCGAGGTAGAGGCTCATCTGCCCGGTGCCGCATCCCACCTCCACGATCCGCGCATCATAGGGGATCGCCTCGTCGAGCATCCGCGCAAAGCGGCTGCGTTCGGCACGGGCGCGCAGCCAGTCGATGCTGTCGCGCGGCGGATAGCCGGGGAAAGGCGCTTGCGTATAGAAGCTGCGCACGCGCTCCGTGCGCGCATCGCCGGGCAGGCGCAGTTCGGCTATCCCGTCGACCTCCGCATAAGCCGCTGCGCAGCCCCGGCATCGCAGTGCTTCGTCCAGCGACCCGCCGCAGCGGGGGCAGGCGAGCAGCGACAGCAGCCGGGCGTCCATCCTAGAAGATCGAATAGATGAAGGGCGCCAGCGCCTGCACCCCGGAGGCCAGCGTCAGGATCACGCCGACCGAACAGAGAAACACCACCAGCGGGATCATCCAGCGCCTGCCGCCGGGGGACCGCCACATGCCCCGCACCAGATCGGCGATCGTGCCGCCCGCATTGCCGACGATGATGAGCTGACGCCGCAGGCGTCCCTTGCGCCGGATCATGCGACCTTCTCCACCGGCTGTTCCTGCCGCGCGCGGCGCCTGACCAGCAGATCATCGGCCACCAACAGGTCCATGCCTGCGCGGCGGAAGGTCGAATAGCCCTCCGCCGCGCTGGTGACGATCGGGTCGCCGGCGAGATTGAACGACGTGTTGAGCAGGATCGGAATCCCCGTCCGCCGGCCATAGGCGGTCAGCAGCGCATGAAGGCGCGGTGCCATGGCCGGCTCCAATATCTGGACGCGGGCGGTGCCGTCGACATGGGTGACGGCGCGCAGCCGCTCGCGCCATTCAGGCCGAACCGGAAAGACCCCCGACATGAACCTGCCGAGCCGCATGCCGCCGTGCGGGAGGGCGAAATAGGTGTCGGCATGCTCTGTCGGAACGACCGGGGCGAAGGGGCGGAAGGATTCGCGGAACTTGATGTCGCGGTTCAGGCGGTCGCGCATCCCTCCGTCGCCCGGATCGGCCAATATGCTGCGATGGCCAAGGGCACGGGCCCCGAACTCCGCCGCGCCCTCCATCCAGCCGACAATCGCGCCGTTGGCCATGGCATCGACCACATCGCCGATCAGTTCCGCCTCGCCGAGGCGGGCGGCGGGCAAGGCATCTTCCGACGCAATTCGCGCCAGATCATCGGGGTCGACCGCCGGCCCCCAGAAGGGATGATCCGGGCAATCGCGATGCGGCCGGGCGAAGAGGACGCGGTCGGCATAGAGCGCCGCGCCGAGCGCACAGCCCGCATCGCCGGGCGCGGCAGGAACGAACAGCCGCTCGAACCCCGCCTCGCGCAAGATATGCGCATTGGCGACGCCGTTGAGGGCCACGCCGCCGCCCAGGCACAGGTCGGGAAGGCCGGTCTCCTGACGCAGCGCTGTCGCGATGTCGACCATCACCTCTTCCAGCACCAGCTGCGCGCTTGCCGCGACGTCGGCATAATGCTGGCCTTGGGGCGTCTGGAGGTCGATCGGCTCGAAGTGATCGCGCGGCGGACCGAACAGATCGATGAAGGCGCGCGAATAGGCGGAATCCACCGCGCGATGATAATCGAAATAATGGAGGTCCAGGGCAAAGGCGCCGTCGGGCGTCCGCCGCAAAATCCGTCGCACGTCATCGGCATGGCGCGGCGTGCCATAGGCGGCAAGGCCCATGACCTTATATTCGCCCTCATTGACCTTGAAGCCCAGATAGGCGGTGAAGGCCGAATAGAAGAGGCCGAGCGAATGGGGGAAACGCACTTCGCGCAGCAATTCGATGTGCGTAGCGCCACCCTCGCTCTTGCTCCCCCGCCCGACCGTCAACGTCGCCCATTCGCCGACGCCGTCGGCGGTCAGGATAGCGGCCCGATCGGTCGGCGCGGTCAGGAAGGCGGCGGCGGCGTGCGAGAGATGATGGTCGGTAAAATGGATGCGGCGCGCATCGATGCCCAGTTGCGCCGCGATCACGCCGCGCACCCATAATTTCTCGCCCAGCATGTTGTTCATCGCCTGGGGGAAGGCGCGCCAGCTATGCGGGAAACTCCGCAACAGCGTCATCAGCACCCGGTCGAACTTGAGCGCCGGCCGTTCGTAGAAGATGACGGCGTCCAGTTGCTCGGGCTCCAGCCCGGCATGATCCAGGCAGTATTCGATCGCCTGCATCGGAAATTCGGCGTCATTCTTGTGTCGCGACAGCCGTTCTTCCTGCACGGCGGCGACCGGCACGCCGTCTATGACGAGAGCGGCGGCGGAGTCATGGTAGAAAGCGGATATGCCGAGGATCTTCATCAATATTGCCCTCCTCCCCCGTCATCCCGCCGCGCCGCGCGCACATGCCAGCCCACCGCCTCCTTCCGCTCGACCCGCTTGGCGATCAGGGCGAAGGGCGCCAGCAGCAGGAAATAGACCAGCGTCAGGATCAGCCGCGACATCATGGCGGCGAGGATCAGCGCAAAGCGGAGATAGGCCCGCCACAACCGACGCAGCCGCGCCCGCCACAGCGCCTGATCGGCGCGCCCGGGCGCAAGACGGGTGAGTTCGCCGAGCGAATAGCGCATATGCCCCTCCTCATCGCGCGCGATCTGCTGGATGACCGCGCGGGTTTCGGGGTCATGGCCCAGCACGGCGCCATAGCCGGCGAAAACCCGCGCCGCGGCGCTTTCCGACAGATGGATGAAGGCCAGCAGCGCGGCCACATCCTCCTTCTCGACCTCCAGCCGGTCGAACCCCCGCTCTCCCGGAGTAAGCCCATCGCCCAGCACATGATCGGGGCCCGGATCGGCCAGCGTCCGCCGCAGCGCCAGGCCGCGCGCCCGAAACAGCCCCGCATGGCGCACCTCGTCCTTGGCATGGGCAAAGAAGCGGCGGCGCAGCATCGGGTCGTCGGCCACTTCGGCCGCGCGGAACAGGTCGCGCGCACCCTGCGCCTCCACCTCTGCGAACTGCAGCAGCTTGCGCGCGCGGCGACGCGGGTCGGCCCAGACGAGCCGGTCGATCGGCGTGCGCCAGCTATAGCCGTTCAGCAATGTCACTGCACGACCACCCTGCCCGTCATGCCGAAGGCGCTGTGCATGAAATGCGTGCAGCGCACCTTGTAGGTGCCGGGGGCCGAGGGCGCTATCAGTTGCACGTCGACGCTTTCCCCGCCGCCTACCTCGATGCGGCCGTCCTTCACCTTGGCCGCATCCTCCGGCCGGATCCGCGCGGCGGCGAAAAACTGCTTCGCGGCGAAGTCATGCCCGCGCGATGAACTGTTCACCAAATGCAGGCGATAGGGCGCGCCATGTTCCAGCATGATTTGCGAAGGGTCGAACTTGAAGCTCGACAGGTTGAGCGTCAACGGGCGCGCGCCGCTCCAATCGTCGGTCTGCGCCGCGACCGACGCAGAAAGGATGAGCGCGGCCAGCACCGCCAGCGATCGCCTATGAGACATGCCCGCCTCCTCCATCGCGATGGACGGGCGTGAGTGGCGCCTGGCTCCGCTTTGGTTCAGGGGTTCTCACGAAAAAATTTTGAACCCGGCGGATGAAGGCGCACACTCAGACAGCGATTGCGAAGGAGTCGCCCTTGGAGACGGTCCAGCCGGCAGGTTGCGGGGAAGCCGCCCGAGCGCGTTCGCGCGCCGAGGATGATCTTGGCCTCCTCGCGCGCATCCGCCGCCGCGATCTCAAGGCGTTCGAACAGCTCTACCGTGCCTATCAGCCCCGCCTCGCGCGCTTCCTCATGAACATCCTGCGCCGCCCGCATCTGGTGGAGGAGGTGCTGGACGACACGCTGATGGTGCTATGGGACCGGCCGGACAGTTTTTCCGGCCGCAGCAAACTGTCCACCTGGCTGTTCACCATCGCCTGGCGCAAGGCGATGAAGGCGCTGCGCAAGCAGGACGACCCGGTCGAGGACGATTGGGGAGCCGCGCAGATCAGCGCCGAACGCTCGCCCGAACAATCGGCGGGCGACGAACGGGCGCGGCACGCCCTGCTCGATGCGCTCGCCCGCCTTTCGCCCGAACAGCGCGCCGTGGTCGACCTCACCTATTTCCATGAGATCGGCTATCGCGAGATCGCGCAGATCATGGACTGCCCGGTGGACACGGTGAAGACGCGCATGTTCCACGCCCGGCGCCATCTGCGGCGCGCGTTGGCCGGCGAATATAGCGACTGGATGTGAGGGCGGACATGGCCGACATCCTCTCCTTCCGGGACGATCCGCACCAGAGCACCGAAATGCTGCTGCCCTGGTATGCGGCCGGTCAGTTGGAGCCGGAGGATGCCGCGAGCGTGGAAGAACATCTTGGTGCGTGCGAACAGTGCCGCGCGGCGCTGGGACGCGAGCGGCGGCTGAAGGCCGAAGTCGGCCGCCTGCCGCTCCAACCCGATCTGGGGTGGGAGAAATTGCAGCGCCGATTGGCACCCGACCGTCATGGCCGCCGGGAGGCGCGCGACCTCCGACGACCCTGGATCGGCATCAGCTGGCCCGCCGCGCTGGCGGCCTTCGCCGGCGCGCAGATGATCTTGCTCACCTTCGCCGTCCTGCTGTTCCGGCCCGGCCCGACAGCCGATTATCGCACGCTGAGCGCCCCTGCCGCGCGCGCGGGCGGCGACATCCTCATCCTGTTCCGGCCCGATACGCCTGAGGAACAGCTACGCTTCACGCTCGCCCGCGCGGGCGCGAGGCTGGTCGACGGCCCGACCGCCGCCGGCGCCTATGTGCTGGATGTCGATCCGGGGCGGCGTGACGCGGCGCTGACGGACCTGCGCGCGCAGCCAAGCGTCATGCTGGCCCAGCCGATCGAAGGCTCGGCACGATGATCCGCGCCTGCCTCCTCCTCCTCCTCCTCCTGGCCCTCATCGCGCTGCCTGCCCAGGCTCGGCAGCAGGAGGCCGACAGCCGCGACCGCATCCTCGTCATGCTGCGCCTGCCCCCACCGCATTTCCGCTCAGGGAGCAGCTATGGCGGCGGCTATAGCGACCAGCTCGGGCGAAGCGAGATGATGCGCGAGGCGCGCCGCATCGCCCGCGCCCATCATCTGACGTTGGTTGCCGACTGGCCGATGCCGCTCATCGACTTGAACTGCGTGGTGATGCGCCTCCCGCCGGGCGCGTCGGCGGAGGACAAGGCAGCGGCGGTTTCGCGCGACCGGCACGTGCAATGGTCCCAGCCGATGCACGATTATCATACGCTTGGGGCCGCGCATGACGATCCGCTCTATTCCGCCCAGCCTGCCAGGACCCTCTGGCGGCTGGACGCCGTGCATCGGTTGGCGACAGGGCGCGGCGTCACGGTCGCGGTTATCGACAGCGGTATCGATGCGCGCCATCCAGACCTTGCCGGACAGGTCAGATCCAATATGAACTTCGTCGCGGGGCGCCCGCTCGCCGCCGAGCGCCACGGCACCGAAATCGCCGGCATCATCGCCGCCAGGGCCGACAATCGGATCGGCATCGCCGGTATCGCCCCCGCTGCTCGTGTCGCGGGCCTGCGCGCCTGCTGGCAGACCAATGGCCAGGGTGCCGCCGTCTGCGACAGCCTCAGCCTCGCCAAGGCGCTGCATCATGCGATCGACCAGCGCGCGCCCATCATCAACATGAGCCTTGGCGGCCCGCCCGACCGCCTGCTGGCGATCCTGCTCGACGCCGGCATGGCGCGCGGCGCGTCGGTGGTCGCCGCCTATGATCCCGCCCGCCCCGACGGCGGCTTCCCGGCCTCCCATCCCGGCGTGATCGCCGTGTCGGGCAGCGCACTCCCCCGCAAGCACCAACCCGTCTATGCCGCGCCTGCGCGCGATATTCCGGCGACGGAGCCCGGCGGCGGCTGGGCGCTGGTCGACGGCACATCCTATGCCGCCGCCCATGTCAGCGGCCTCATCGCCTTGATCAAGGAGCCCCGCCGCCATAGGCAGGGACGAGTGACGCTGGTCATGTCAGGAGGGGTCATCGATGCGCTCGCCACCGTGCAGGGCAGGACGGCGGAATCCACTTCGCTGGCGGCGAAAGAGCGCGACTGAGCGCCTTCTGCTCTGCATCCTGGCCGCCGTTGCCCTGCCCGCATCCCCCGCCGCCGCGCAACTGGGCGGAAGCGTCAGCCTCATCAGCCAGGCGCGGCTGCGCGGCCAGCCAGTCAGCGACCATCGCCCAGTCGCCGAACTGGAACTGGTCCATGACAGCGCCGGCGGCTTCTATCTCGGCGGATCGGCCGCGCTCGTCGCCAGCCGCGACGCGGGCCTGCAACCCTTCGCGTTCAAGCAATATGCCGGTTTCGCCCACCGCCTGTCGCCGGGCGCCACGCTCGACCTCGGCCTCGTCCACAATGGCTATACAAACTATTCCGGCATTCCCGGCGGCGGCAGCTATAGCGAAGCCTTTGTCGGCATCATCGGCCGCAACCTGTCGAGCCGACTCTCCGTCTCGCCCGGCTATTTCCGCAAGGATCAGCCCACCCTCTACGCGGAGCTCGACGGCCATCTCGACCTCGCCCGCGACTGGCTGATCTCCGCGCATCTGGGGCGGCTGACCTATCTGGACGATGGTTACTCGGCAGCAAGTCGGGGCAATGCGGTGGACTGGCGCATCGGCCTGCGCCGCCGCATCGGCGCCGTCGATCTGGAAGCCGCCTGGACCGGCTATGCGGAGGACAAGCGCGCTTATTACCCCTACAGCCGGACAGACGGTGCGCTGGTGATCGGCCTCGCCTTCGCCTTTTGAACCACGGGAAGCGCCGGCGGCACCAAAGCGCATGCTGGCACCCTCTGCCGTCCCATCGTGCGACAGCGCGCATCACGCCCGGCTGGGCCGGTGGCTCGGCTGGACGGCACGGCTGGCAACCGGCATCGGTGCCCTGCTGCTGTTCCGCTTCGCCGCCGCCATGGACCGGGCATGGACCGAACGCCATCTGCTGCCCGACATATTGGTCTCCAGCGACTGGCTCATGGGGATCGTGCAGGTCGAGCGTTTCATCCTGCTGGCCGCCGCCCTCGCCCTGCTGCTGAGCATCGTTCCACGCCGCCGCAAGACCCCACCCCGCAAGATGCTGCGATGGGTCGGCATCGCCACAGCCGTCCTGCTTGCCGTTCCGGCGAGCGAACTGGCGATGCAGTTCGTGACGGGACGCAAGGGCCAGGCCTGGACGCCGTCCGACGAACCGCTGCGCCAGGCCGATCCGCTGCTCGGCTGGCGCTTCATTCCCGCGCGCCGGGTGATCGATCCGGAATTTCCGTCCCGGCCGCGCTATGTCATCGATGCCCATGGCTATCGCGTGGAAAGCACGGCGCCGAACAAGGCCGCGCCCACGATCCTGTTCGCCGGGGAATCGATCATGTTCGGCAAGGGGCTGAACTGGCATGACACGGTCGCGGGCCGCATCCGGCAGCGCAGCGGCATGCAGAGCGCCAATCTTGCCGTCACGGCCTATTCGGCGGGGCAGACATTCCTTCGCCTGAAGCGCGAACTGCCCGGTTTCCGCCGTCCCGTGGCGGTCGTCATCCTGTTCGCGCCGACCCTGCTGATCCGCGACCTCGACCGCAACCGCCCCTGGATCGACCGCGCCGGACAATGGCACCCCGCGGAGCGATCCTGGTATCTGAGCCGCCTCGGCCGCGTCCTCTTCCCCTATCGCAGCGCCGCCGCGATCGACGACGCCGTGGCCACCGACCGCCGCCTGCTGCGGGCGGATGTTGCGATGGCGCACGCGCGGGGCGCGCAGCCGCTGGTGGTGGTGCCGATCTACCAGCCCGAACCGGCGCGCGACCGCGCCCTGCGCGCGGCGATCTTCGACGGCGCCGCCATACCCCATGTCATCGTCCCGCTCGACCGCCACTGGCGCCTGCTGCCCGATTTCCACCCCGACGCCCGCGCCCACGCGGCCATGGCGGACGCGATCTGGGGTAAAATCGACGTCGCCGTCCAAAAAGACAGGGAAAAAGCCGCCGGCCCTTGAACTTTCCGCCTTTAGTCGGGCACTTACCCGCTGGCCTCCGGGCGTAACGGATCATTCACCCAAGCACCGACGTTTCCCACGTCGATCGCCGACAAAGTGGAATCGATGAACGAGATACGAGCCTGCATCAATGCAATCGGTTGCGCAGTTCCAGAGCAGGACATCCATCGCGCTTTCGTCGATTGGGCGACGGAGCAGCTGCCCGATGAGCGCTGTCGCACTCTGTTCGCGCGCATGGCCGAGCGCAGCGGCATCGCGCATCGCTGGTCGGTCCTGCCGCTCACGCCTGATGGCGGGTCGCCGATCGACGCCGGGGGTTTCTATGCCGACGGCATGCCGCCTACCTCCCGCCGCATGGCGCTATATCATCGCTTCGCCCCGGCGCTTGCCCTGCGCGCGATAGAAAAGCTGCGGGCGAAGAGCCCGATCGACGGCGTCACCCATCTGGTAGTGGCCAGCTGCACCGGCTTTGTCGCACCGGGTGTGGATCAGATCATCGCCGACGCGCTCGGGCTGGCGGATGTCGAGCGCACGCTGATCGGCTTCATGGGCTGCTATGCCGCCGTCGTGGCGCTGCGGACCGCCCGCCATATCGTGCGTTCGGAACCGGCGGCCCGGGTGCTCGTCGTCACCGTGGAGCTTTCCTCGCTTCATCTTCAGGTCGAACGGCAGGTGGAGCGGCTGCTGATGATGCTCCAGTTCGGTGATGGCGCAGCGGCCGCGCTGGTGACCGCCGGGCGAAGCGGCATCGGCATCGACACGCCCTTCACGCTGCAGTTGCCGGATTCGACCGAACTGATCCGTTGGCACATCGGCGACACCGGATTCCTCATGCAGCTTTCCGGCGAAGTTCCAGGCCGCATCCAGGCGGCCCTGCGCGAGGACCCTGTCCGCCGGCAGCTATGCGGGTCGGACGGTCCTGCAGCGATCGAACATTGGGCGGTGCATGCCGGCGGCCGGTCGATCCTGGATGCGGTCGAACATGGGCTGGACCTGGACGATCAGGCGCTGGCCGCGTCGCGCGGCATCCTGGCCCGCTATGGCAATATGTCGTCGGCAACGCTGATGTTCATCCTCGCCGACCTTCTCGACCAGGGGCGGCGGGGCTGTGGCGTTGCCCTTGCCTTCGGTCCGGGCCTCGCGGCCGAGGGGTTCCGCTTCACGCGGGCGGACTGATGCGCTCGACGCACAGGCGAAAGGCGAAGCGGCGGACGATCCTGACCTCGCTCGGCGCGATCCCCGCCTGCGCCAGCAATGCGCGCCACTCCTCCCGACGAAAGGCGCGGGCGATGGACAGCTGGCCATCCTCCCGCACGATCCTGTGCACCCGCAGCAGCCGCGCCAGGATCGGAAAGCCCCAATGGGCAAAGCCGTGCCGGTGCAGGTCGCAGATCAGCCAGCCGCGCCGCGCCTTCGCCTCCATATGGCGCAGGAAGGTCATCAGCTGCGCATCGGTCATATGATGCGTGACCTGGCTGGAAATGATGAAGTCGAACGGTTCGGGCTGATCCAGATAATCCCCCGCGCGATAGTCGATGCGAAGATCGGATGGCGTGGCATGGCGCGCGGCCGCCAGGCTCTTTTCATTGAGATCCACGCCCACCAGTTGCGCGCTGATGCCCCGCCGGCGCGCCCAGCGCGCGATGGCACGCAATATGTCGCCATCGCCGAAGCCTACGTCCAGCAGGCTGAAATGCCTCGCATCCCCGATCGCGCGGTTCAGGAAGGCGATGGTGGGCCAGGCGGTGAAGGTCCATCGGTTGACCCGCGCCAGATCGTGCAGCACCTTTTCATACACGGCCGGGTCCAGGTCGGGCGCATCCATCTGCTCCTCCTGGCGGGATCGGGTGGCAAGGCTGACCATCGCGCTCTTTTCAACCTCCTGCCGTTTGACCTATCATGACTGCTCTTCTTTTTTACCCTGTTCGTGAGCCGAGATCATGGGAATAATAGGTGTTTCCCTGCTGCTGCTGGCCGGCTCCACCGCTCCGCCCGACATTGCCGGCCTGTGGCTGACCGACGACCGCAAGGGGCTGGTCCGTATCGAGGCCTGTGGGCCGCATATGTGCGGGCGGATCGCCAAAGTGCTCGATCCGGACCCGGCGGTGCCGCGGACCGACGTCAACAATCCCGACAGAGGCATGCGCAACCGGCCCATCGCCGGGCTCCTGACGCTTTGGGGCTTCAGCCGCTCCGGCAATAGCTGGCAGGGGGGCCGCGCCTATGATCCCAAGACGGGCAGGAGCTATCGATCGAGCCTTCAGGTGAATCCGGACGGATCGCTCAAGGTCACTGGCTGCGTCCTCTTCATCTGTCAGTCGCGCCGCTGGACGCGGGCGGGCTGAGCACGTCCCACCGGAAGATGCCGTAGCGCATGGCCCCGGTACGAAATGCCAGCATCAGGCGCGGCAGGCTGAACATGAAATCGCGGCTTTCCACCGCGCGGCTGAACGCCAGTCGACGTATCGCCGGGTCGCTGATCAGACTCTTCATGAAACGGCCCAGGCAGATGGTCCAGGTGCGGCGAACCTGCCGGCTGATGTCCCGATAGCCGGTAAGAATGAAGCCGGCGTCGCTGGCCAGCTGGACATAATCCTCGCGGCTGCCCATGCTGGGAAGCCGACCCTCCCGGCAGATCGGCTCCAGCAGATGCCGCGCCGCCCACGGCCCCACCCGCTCCCCTTCCAGCCAGGCACAGACGACCAGGCGCCCGCGATCGCGCAATATCCGCCGCGCCTGGGTGAAGAAGCGGGCCTTGTCGATCATATGTTCGGAGCTTTCGATGGCATAGGCGCGGTCGAAGGAGGCAGTCGCAAGGCCGTTGTCCAGCCAGTCGCGCCGCAGACAGGTGAAGCCCGCCGCGCGCGCACTGGCGATGCCCTGCTGCCGTGCAGACAGCGTCAGGCCGGTGATGGATATGTCGTAACGCGTCAGCAGTTCCGCCGCAGTCGCGCCATAACCGCAGCCGATATCGCACACCGCTTGGCCCCGCTCCAGCGCGAGCCACCCCTCCACCAGTTCCACCAACGCCGCGCTCGCCTGCTCGGGCGTTTCATCGCCGCGCCGCCAATAGCCATGATGGACATGCTCGCCCCAGATGCGCCGATAGGCGACATCCAGCTCGTCATAATGACGCGCGACGCTGGCCGCGGTCTGCGGGATGCTAGCGACGATCATGCCGCCAATTCTGGCCGTGCGGGCAGTTACGCGCAAGAGGCGAAACGCTGTTACCATCAAGCCGCACTCTCGCCGCAAAGGCTCTGCAGCTCGTGCAATTCGTCGCAAATCAGTTGCCTCGCCTCCGCCCGTCAGGCGAATGGGCGACCCGCGAGAATGAAGGGGACGAATTTCATGAAGATCGGGCTGTTGGGTTGCGCGCTTGCGTTGAGCGCGGTGCTTCTGCCGAGCGCGGCACTTGCCGACGATCCCCACGATCCGACCATGCGCAACGCTGCGGCGCGGGCGCGCGATCGCGCGACCATCAAGCGCATGAATCAGCAGCAGCTCGCCTATGTCCGCCAGCGCGACGCCCGCCAGATGCAGTCCTATCGCGC
>DATFDS010000165.1:0-13652 GCA_035251955.1 Sphingobium sp.
AGGCGTGGCGGCGGGGACGGCGAAGCTGGTCGGTACGGACCGGGCGCGGATCGTGGCGCAGGTGCTGGCGCTGTTGGATGATGAGGCCATCTACGCCGCCATGGCGCGGGCTCATAATCCTTTTGGTGATGGGCACGCGGCAGAGCGGATCGCCGCGATCATAGCCAAACGCGCCGGTCGCGAGGAGGATATGGACGAAGCGGCGTAACAAGGTTCAGCGCCGGATTGGGGTGGATACAAGACATAGCCCCTCCTTTCAAGGGAGGGGTTGGGGTGGGTGCGAGCGCAGCGAGCTTCTGCCCTAACCCCAGCGTAACAGCGCCGCTATCGCGGCGACCCACCCCCGTCCCCTCCCTTGAAAGGGAGGGGTGATTTTAGGTCCGCTCCTGGCCGAAAGCCTCCTTACAGCTCCTTTTCGTAGATCTGATAGACTTTGTTCACCTTGCTTTCGATCGCGTGGGCGATGGCGTTCATGCCCTGATTGTCGTCCAGCACCCAGCCGATTTCGCCGCGGCTCGCGCCGTAATGGGTGATCGCATTGCGGCGGATATATTCGATCATCATGAAGGCCAGCTGGCTCGCCATGCGCGAGGATTGAAGCCGCTGGACCACGCCCATCAGCGGCACCCGCATGGTGCGGACCTGGGGCTTGCGCAGCCACCAGAGCAGCTTGGCCCAACCAAAGGGGAACATCGACCCGTTGAGCGGCGCGATCGCCTCGTTAAGGTCGGGCAGCGTCATCATGAAAGCCACCGGCTCGCCGTCCAGTTCGGCGATCATGATAAGGTCCTCGAACACGATGGGCTTGAGCTTCTTGCCCGTATGCGCGACTTCCGCGTCGGTAATCGGCACGAAGCCCCAATTCCTGCCCCAGGCGTCGTTGAGGATGCCCAGGATGATGGCGGCTTCCGCGTCGAATTTCGACTTGTCGACCTTGCGGATGCGGATGCGCTCATTCTTCTCGCCGGAGGATACGATGCGCTGGATCAGCGGCGGGAATTGCTTGGTGATGTCCAGCTCATAGGTTTTGAGCTGCTTGACCGGCCGGTAGCCCGCGCCCTCGATCATCGGTTGATAGGCCGGGCTGTTATGCCCCATCATCACGGTCGGCGGATGGTCATGACCCTCGATCAGCAGGCCTGGCTCCTCCCAGATCGACAGCGAAATGGGGCCGAGAACACGGGTCATCCCCTTGGCGCGCAACCAGCCTTCGGCGGTGGCGATCAGCGCGGAGCCGGTCTCCTTGTCCTCCGCCTCGAACAGGCCGAAATTGCCGGTGCCAGGACCCATGCCCTGGTCGGCAGGCTGGGCGAGAGCGAGATGATCGATGTGCGCCGAGATGCGGCCGACCACCCGATTGCCCCGGCGGGCGAGAAAATATTGCGCCTCCGCATGGCCGAAAAAGGGATTTTTGCCTGGCGTGATGATGCCATAGACCTCGTCTTTGAGCGGCGGCACCCAATGGGGGTCGTCGGCGTAGAGCCGCCAGGGGAGATCGACAAAGGCCTTGCGGTCGGCCTTGGAGGAAACGGGAGTGATCACCAGATCGGATTGGGCCACAGGCTTGATCTTTCGCGAAGAGTTGCGAGCAGTTCGGCGCTTGGGATGCGATTGTCAATCGGGTCCGTGCGTCGGGTGGCCGACCGGGCACTTGACCAAGGAGCTGTCATCTTGCTGCCACGATCTCAGCGCAATTGGCCGCTAGGAGCGCCTGCATGACTGTGCATGATCCCATGATTGCGAGCGGGCGAACGGCCATTCCCGACGATGCGGCGATGCTGCGCGCCGCGGCCGACTTGGCCCGCGAATATGCGGCCGCGAACCCGGCGATCTATTGGCCGGACATGTTGGCTTCGGCCTTGATCGGCTATGCTGCATTGGCCGGGGCGATAGCGGCTCAGTCCGTTGCGCTGGCTGCGGCCTGCGGCGTGGTGGCGATGCTGGCGCTTTATCGCGCGGCGAGTTTCATCCATGAGCTGACGCACATCCGCAAGGGCGCGCTGCCGGGCTTTCTGCTGGGCTGGAACCTCATCGTCGGCATTCCGCTGATGATCCCGTCCTTCCTCTATGAGGATGTGCATACCCAGCATCATGCGCGCACACGCTACGGCACCGCCCATGACCCCGAATATCTGCCGCTGGCGCTGATGAAGCCCTGGTCGCTGCCGCTGTTCATCCTGTTGGCGGCGCTGGCGCCCTTGGGGCTGATCCTGCGTTTCGGCCTGCTGACGCCGCTGAGCTTCATCGTGCCGCCGTTGCGCCGCAAGGTGGTGGCGGAAATGTCGGCGCTGTCGATCAATCCGGCCTATCGTCGCCGCGAACCGCAGGGCGAATTCCGCCGCCGGTGGCTGTGGCAGGAGGCGGCGACATCTGCCTTCGTGCTGGCGTTGGTGGGGAGCGTGTTCCTCCTCGGGTGGAAGCCGCTGCTCGTTTATATGGCCGTCCATTCGGCGATGACCGTCATCAACCAGCTGCGCACGCTGGTGGCGCATCTCTGGGAGAATGAGGGCGAGGCGATGACGGTCACGGCGCAATATCTGGATTCGGTCAATGTGCCGCCGCCCTCGCCGCTGGCGGCGATCTGGGCGCCGGTGGGTTTGCGCTACCATGCGCTGCACCATCTGCTGCCGAGCGTGCCCTATCATGCGCTGGGCAAGGCGCACGCGCGGTTGATGGCGACGCTGGGCGAGGAGTCCCCCTATCGTCGGGGCAATTATGGCGGAATGTTGCCCCTGGTCGGAAAGATCGCGCGGAGTACGATGGGGCAGCGCTGAACTGAAGCGAGGGTTCGGCCAATGTCGGACATATTCCCCCTCCCGCCAGCGGGAGGGGAATGGATCAGCCCACGTTCCGACTTCCACCCTTTGTCGTCTCTATTCCTCCGTCCGGAACAGCACGGTCTCGCCGACCAGCAGGAACAGGAAGAAAGGCGCCCAGGCGGCCAGGAAGGGCGGGTAGGCGCCGAGGTTGCCCATGGCGAGCGAGAAATTATCCGCCACGAAATAGGCAAAGCCCAGCGCCATGCCTATCACCGCGCGCACGAACAGCTGGCCCGATCGCGCCAGGCCGAAGGCGGCGACCGACCCCAGGATCGGCATCAGCAGCGCGGACAAAGGCCCGGACAGCTTGTGCCACAGGCTGCCCTCCAGCTCGGCGGTCGGACGCCCCGCGTCGCGCAGGTCGGCGATGGCGTCGCGCAGTTCGCTGAAGGTCATGGCATCGGGATCGACCCTGGCCAACGTGAACTGATCCGGGCGAATGTCGTGGCCGAAGCGGACCGTGCCGACCTCTCGCTCCGTCCCGCGCGCGACGTCGAACTGGCGCGCATTTTCCAGGACCCAGCTTTTGCTGGCGATGTCATAATGGCCCTTGGGCGCCTGGATGATGGTGGTAAGGCTGTTGTTGACGCGGTTGAAAATCTCCACCTTGCGCAGTTGCACGGCAGCGCCCCGACCCGCGACGATGGCGGCGGAGATGAGATTATTGCCGTCGCGCACCCAGGGATTGGTCTTGATGCCGCTGTCCTGGGGCAGGGGGCCATAGTCGACGGCCTGCCAGGCGCTGAGCCGCGCGGTCGATCGCGCGACGATCCGTTCGTTGAAGGCATAGCTGATCAGCGCCACGCCCAGCGCGGAGGCGATCAGCGGCGCCAATATCTGGTGCGCGGACAGGCCCGCCGCCTTCATCGAGACGATCTCGCTATTCTGGTTGAGGCTGGCCAGCATGATGAGCGTGCCGAGCAGCACGGAGAAGGGCAGGAAACGCGCGATGATCTGCGGCATGCGCAGGCCGACATAGTGCCACAGTTGCGCGTCGCCATTGCCGGCATAGGCGAGAACGTCGCCCGATTCGCCCAGCAGGTCGAGCGTCTGCAGCACCACGACGAGCAGCGCCAGCACCGCGAAGGTGCGGGTCAGGAACAGGCGGGCCATGTACCAGCTGAGCTGGCGCGAGGGGAAAAAGTCGAACTGCATGGGCTCAGGCGGCTCCTTCCGCGACGGGGCTTCCGTTCCGCTTGCGGCCGAAGCGCAGCAGCCTGGCTACCTGCTTGCCGATCTTGGCGAAGGCATATTCCAGCGCGCCGATCGGCTGCCCGCCGGGCCGGTGTGCGACGACATGATACATCCAGAAGATCAGGCCGGCGGTAGCCAGGAACGGCGTCCACAGCGCGATGATCGGGTCCACCTTGCCCAGTGCGCCGACGCCTTGCCCATATTCGTTGATCTTGTGATAGGTCACGATGAAGACGATCGAGAGGAAGACGCCGAGCGCCGAGGTGGACCGTTTGGGCGGGATGGCAAAGGCCAGCGCGGCGAGCGGCAGCAGCAGCATCATCGCCACTTCCACCATGCGGAAATGGAAATTGGCGCGGATCTCGTTGCGCAGTTTTTCCGGAGTGGAGGGATCGCGGCTCATGACCGCGAGTTCGGGAATGGTCTTTTCCCGGTCGACATTGCGGCCGCGGAAGCGCTCGATCTGCGGCAGGTCGATCGGCAGGTCGTGGCTGGAGAAGGAAAGGATGCGCGGCGACTTATATTTGGGCGCGTCATTGACCAGCACCCCGTCGCGCAGGCGGAAGATGATCGTGTCGGGATCATCGGTGGCGAGGAAGCTGCCTTGCGCTGCCGTGACCGCGACGGTCTGTCCGTTCTTGCCCACGGCGCGCACGAAAATCCCTCGGAGATTGCGGCCTTCCTCCAGGCTGCGTTCGATGCGGAGCGTCATGCGCTTGCCCAGATTGGTGAACTCGCCGACCTTGATCGACGCGCCGAGCGCGCCCGAGCGCAGCTCGAAGCGGAGCGCTTCATAGGCGTGGCGCGACAGCGGCTGGACGAAGCCGACGATGCCGAAATTGAGCAGTGCCAGCGCGATCGCATACATATAGGGCACGCGCAGCAGCCGGCCGTAGGACAGGCCCACCGCGCGCAACACGTCCAGTTCGGAGGACAAGGCCAGCTTGCGGAAGGCGAGCAAAATGCCCAGCATCAGCCCGATCGGGATGCCGAGCGAGAGATATTCCGGCATCATGTTGGCGAGCATCCGCCACACGACGCTGACCGGCCCACCTTCGGCGGCCACGAAGTCGAACAGGCTCAACATCTTGTCGAGCACCAGCAGCATCGCGGAAATGACCAGCGTGCCGAGCATCGGCAGCGCGATCAGACGGGCGAGATATCGGTCGGTGGCGGTCAGCATTCTCTATGTGGTCGTCCCATCACCATGATTTGGCCGCAAACCCCACGCATATGCGGGAATACGGAAATTATTTGCGGGGCGAACAGGGGCTCGCCGTCCGATCCTTTCGGGCGGCTATAGCTTCACGGAGTTAGATGGTCATGTTGAAAGTTGTCGTGGGTCTTTTGTCGGTGGGGGCATTGTTCGCCGCCGCCCCGGCGATCGCTCATGGTCAGGAGATCGGCAATGATCTCGACCGCTGCAGCGCGTCGGCGAAGGGGCCGGCCGTGCTGGTCGACGTCCGCGGTTTTGCCGCCGCGAGCGGCAAGATACGCGTGCAATCCTATCCCGCTACCAAGAGCGCCTGGCTGACCAAAGGGGCCTGGATCAACCGCATCGACAGCGTGGTGCGGCCGACGGGCGGCGCCATGCGCTTTTGCGTGCCGGTGCCGGAACCGGGCAAATATGGCATCGCCGTGCGCCATGACCGCGACGGGAATGGCAAGACGGATCTGCGGCGCGATGGCGGCGGCTTTTCCAACAATCCGGCCATCAGCATCTTCAATCTGGGCAAGCCGGCGGTCGACAAGGCTGCCGTCCAGGTCGGGCCGGGTGTGACGCACATCACCATCAATCTCAAATATATGTCCTGACCCGATGGTTCGTGTCGCGCTCCTGTCCAATCCCAAATCGACGGGCAACCGGCAGAGCCTTCCGCGCGTGCGCAGCTATTGCGCCAGCAATCCGGACATCTTCCATTATGAGGTCGAGCATGTCGACCAGATCGGCCGCGCGCTGCAGACCATCGCCCGGGTCGATCCGACCGTCATCGTCATCAATGGCGGCGACGGCACGGTGCAGGCCGCGCTGACGGAACTGTATCAGGGCGAGCATTTCAAGGGCCGGGTGCCGCCGATTGCTGTGCTGCCCAACGGCAAGACAAACCTGATCGCGCTGGACCTTGGCATCCATGGCGACCCGATCAAGGCGCTGGAGCGGATCGTGCAGATCGCCAAGGCGGGTGTCGATGACCATGTCGTCGCCCGCGAACTGATCGCCCTGTCGGACGGTCAGGCCGGCACGCGGCCGGTGCTGGGCATGTTCTTAGGCGGAGCGGGGCTGGCCGACACGATGCTCTATTGCCGCAACCAGATCTATCCGCTGGGCCTGTCCAACGGGATCAGCCATTTCCTGACGGCGATGGCGGTGATGGTGTCGCTGATCTTCGGCATCCGCGCCCGTTTCCTGCCGCCGTCGAGCAAGCCTGTTCGCATTTCGCTGATCCGCGACGGCGAACTGGCGGGACGCTTTTCGGTGCTGATCGTCACCACGCTGGAAAAGCTGCTGCTTGGCACGCGGCCGGGCGAGAGCCGCCCTGGCAACATGAAGCTGATGGCGGTCGAACAGAGCCTGTCCGCGCTGCTGCGGCTGGGCTGGGCCAGCATCACGCGCCGCGTGGGCAAGGGAAATGTGCAGGGCGTGCATCTGGGGCAAGGCGATATGATCCGCATCGAAGGCGATCACAGCAGCGTCATCCTGGACGGCGAACTGTTCGAGGCGTCGGAGGGCCGGCCGATCGTGCTGCGCTCGACCGAGCCGGTGCCGTTTTTGCGGCTGGCGGCCTAAGGCGGCCCGGCGTTATTGCGTTCTGGCTTGGGGTGGAATGGGTGGAGAGCGGACAAGGATTGTGGTCGAAGCGTAACGTGCTCCTGCGAAGGCAGGAGCCAAGGCCCGCCGTCTGAACTGGGCTCCTGCCTTCGCAGGAGCACGAATTGCTCAATGGCAAAAACTGGTCGCAACCCGCCCCTGCTCCGCCGACTGTAACCTTCGGGCCACAGCCGGGGCAAAAAACATCCTACAGACCTCATTCTTCCCTGTCCTACATCCCTCCGACCTGCCTATTTCGGCCCGGTCTTTGAAATGTCGGAACCTTGCTCCCCTCACGCCTACGCGCGCTCGCGCACACGCGCGCATACGGTGTGAACTTCGGCTGAAATTGGCCGAAACCAGTCTTTATCCTTTTCGCTTGAGCGCATCCGCCAGCGATACGGTCGCACTGCCGCGCCGCGCCGGGAGAGCTTGGCTCGGGTCGGGCTTCCAGCCGCTTAGATAGAGAATCGCCATCTGTTCGGCGGTGCGGCCGTCCGTATCGGCGGCGGCGGTGAAATGCTGCGTCGCGCCGATCAGGGCATCGCGGCGCAGGGCGGGAGGCTGGAAGGCGAGGACATTGCCCGCGCCCATGCCGCGCAGGTCGTGCATCAGGCGCAACATGTCGCCATAGCGCACGGTCAGCGTCTCGCCGTCGGCCACCGGCATGGCGAAACCGGCACGACTCAGCAGGTCGCCCGCCGACCGCACGTCCACCTGCGGATGGATATGCTGGCCGGGCCGGTCGCTTTCGCCGGCCATCAGCGCGGCACGCAGGCGCGGCAGCGTGCCCGCGCCGGTAAAGGCCGCGAGCATCAGCCCGTCGGGGCGCAATACCCGCCGCATCAGGATCAGCGCGCCGGGCAGGTCGTTGACGCTGTCGAGTGTGCCGCAGGCGATCACCAGATCGAAACTGTCGTCGGCAAAGGGCAGCGCGTCCTCGTCCGCCTGCACCCCGCCTTGCGCACGCGCGGCGGCAAAGCCCGGATCGGCGCAGACCACGCGCTTGCCCATCGCTTCCAGTGCGGCGCGCGCGCTGCCGTCGGGGCAGCCGATGACCAGCGCCTCGGGCAGGTCGCGCTGCACGTCCGCCAACCGGTCCAGCAATTCGTCGAGCATCGCCCGATAGAGAAAGTCATGGTCGGCAAATTGCGCCATCATCCGGTCCCGCCGCTTGGCGCGCAGGGAACGGTCGAAGATGTCGGGCTGGGTCATGGCGGGCCTTGTGCATCGGGCAAGGAGCGGGAACAAGGGAGATCATGCCGCCGACCTCGCTTCTCAAGGGCGCCCTTCGCCCGCTGCTCGATTATGCGCTGCCGCCGCGCTGCCCCGGTTGCGGGGCGATCGTGCGGGAGGAGGACGCTTTCTGCCTCGATTGCTGGCAGGACATGCGCTTTCTGGGCGAACCCTGTTGCGCGCGCTGCGGCGTGCCGTTCGCGCATGAGCGGGGGGAGGGGGCGGCTTGCGGGGCGTGCCTCGCCGATCCGCCGCCCTTTGACAGCGCGCGGGCGGTGCTGGCCTATGGCGACGTCGCGCGCAAGGTGGCGCTGCGGTTGAAATATGGGCGGCGCATCGGCCTGGCCCGGCTGATCGCCCGCCATATGGCGCGGCAACTGCCGGTGCTGGCGGAGGCGCCGCTGATCGTGCCCGTGCCGCTGCACCGCTGGCGGCTGTGGTGGCGGGGCTTCAACCAGTCTGCGCTGATCGCCGAGCATCTGGGGCGATTGTCAGGCCATGCGGTCGACAAGCATGGCCTGCTGCGAGTCCGCGCGACCCAGCCGCTACGGGGCATGCATCCCGGCCAGCGCGCAAAAACGGTGCGTGGCGCCTTCGCTCTGGCGGAAGGGCATCGGATCAAGGGGCGGGCGGTGCTGCTTATCGATGATGTGCATACGACGGGCGCGACCGCAGCGGCCTGTGCCCGCCTATTGAAACGCGGCGACGCCTCCAGCGTTCATCTGCTGTGCTGGGCGCGGGCCTTGCCCGAAGGCGCCGAGGCAGCCGATTGACAAAGCCGTGCCGAGCCACGATTTCAGCCTGCGAGGAGTATCGCGAACAGATGGCGAAGGTCGAAATCTATACCAAGGAATGGTGCGGCTATTGCTCGCGGGCCAAGGCGCTGCTGGACAGCAAGGGCGTCGCCTTCGAGGAATATGACATCACCATGGGCGGTCCCAGGCGCACCGAAATGCTGGAGCGCGCCAATGGCGGGACGACCGTGCCGCAGATCTTCATCGACGGGCGCCACATCGGCGGCAGCGACGACATGGCCGCGCTCGACCGGCAGGGCAAGCTCGACCCGCTGCTGGCGGTGTAACCGCGATGCGCGCCGCGATTTTCCAAATGACGAGCGGGATCGACCCCGCAGCCAACGGCGCCGCCATTGCCGAGATGGCGGCACGCGCCAAGGAGGAGGGGGCGGATATGCTCTTCACCCCGGAAATGGCGGGCTATCTGGACCGGGATCGCGCACGTGCGGCGGCGACCCTGCGGGCCGAAGCGGACGACCCGGTGCTGGCCCATGTGCGCGAGGCGGCGGCGCGGCACGGGCTATGGGTGCATCTGGGATCGCTGCCGCTCACGGACGAGCGGACGGACGGACGCTGGGCCAATCGCAGCTTCATGATCGACGCCACTGGCGAGATCCGCGCACGCTATGACAAGATCCATCTGTTCGACGTCGATCTGGCGACGGGCGAAAGCTGGCGCGAATCCTCGGTCTATGGGCCGGGAGAACAGGTGGTCGCGGTCGATACGCCCTGGGCGCGCATGGGGCTGTCCATCTGCTATGACATGCGCTTTCCCGATCTGTATCGTGCGCTCACCAACGCCGGCGCGTCGGTGCTGCTGGCGCCGGCCGCCTTTACCGTGCCGACCGGCCAGGCGCATTGGCATATCCTGCTGCGCGCCCGTGCGATCGAGGCGGGCTGCTTCGTCATCGCCGCCGCGCAGGCGGGCCGGCACGAAGATGGCCGGGAAACCTATGGCCACAGCCTGATCGTCGATCCATGGGGCGATGTGCTGCTGGACATGGGAGGGCAAACGGGGCTGGCTCTTGCCGACATCGACCTGTCGCGGATAGAGGAGGTCCGCGGGCGCGTGCCCGCTCTCGCCAACCGGCGTATCATTCCCGCGGATGTGACCCTATCGTGATTGTGTTCGACCTCAAATGCGGCGCGCAAGGCCATGTGTTCGAAGCCTGGTTCGGCTCCAGCGCCGACTATGAGGATCAGTTGGCGCGCGGGCTGCTGTCCTGCCCGCTGTGCGGCGATACGCAGGTGACGAAGGCGCTGATGGCCCCTGCCGTCGGGCCCAAGGGCAACAGCCGGCCGGCGCCTGTGTTCCAGCCCGGAACGGGCGAAGCCCCGGTTGCCGTGACCGGCGATCAGGGCAAGCTGCGCGAGTTGATGCAGGCCCTGGCCCAGGCGCAGACGAAGGTGCTGGAAGGATCGACCTGGGTCGGCCGCAATTTCGCCGAACAGGCGCGGGCGATGCATTATGGCGAGCAGGATCGCAGCAGCATCCATGGCGAAGTCGCGCCCGAGGAGGCCCGCGCGCTGATTTCGGAGGGCGTGGAGGTGGCGCCGCTGCCTTTCCCGGTCATTCCCCCCGAAGCGAAGAATTGACCGCGGCCCTTCCGCGCAATAGAGCCATGCGCGGGCACCCGTAGCTCAGCAGGATAGAGCATCAGATTCCTAATCTGAGGGCCATGGGTTCGAATCCCGTCGGGTGCACCACTTCTTCCCAAGAATCGCCGCGGTCCGGGAGACCGGCAGGTTTGCCGAATTACTCGGGCGTTTCCCGTGAGTTGCGAGACCGTGTTTGGCGTTGGCGCAATTGGAGACCAGATTGGCCCGATGGGGCCACCGGGAAATGCCCGATATCTCCGGCCACTCATGTTGGTGACCCAAGAATTTTCGAGAGGCGTGAAGGAGCGGCAGCGTTTAGGCGAACCCGAACAACCGCTCCTGCGCCGCCCAACTTAGAGCGGGATGACGTTAGATGGATTCAAGTTGCCTCCGTTCGTTTCGAGCGAAGTCGAGAAACGGAAGCGCAGTTCATGCTGTTTCTCGACTTCGCTCGAAACGAACGGATCAAGGTAAAGTCATCCTACTCTAGTGGGACGTGATCGGCGCGAACCAACTGCCGGCGCGTGAGAGTAGCTGGTTGCGTGCCATGGGTAATGGCGGTGATGATCGTGGGCGAGAGATAGCTGGTACGGATCAGGTCTGCTGCCCATTGGGCCGCTCGCTTGCGAGAGGCGAAAGATATTCATGAGCGTCGCGCAATAGCGCGCGCTGTGGCTGAGTGGTCAGACGCCGACGCCGTCGCTGCGCATTGGGCCTATGAATGTGACATTTTCTGCACCGAGGACCGCGGGCGAAGTGCTGGCGTGCCATCTGTGTTGGCGCGAGATGCTCGGAATTGGCTGGCGGCCGATTACGGCCTCGTGGTTGCCCCAGCGGAGGAACTTGCCGGGCTACTTTCGGCCAACTCTTAAAGTGCGCTACAAGACTAGCTGACGGTCTGATGTTGGGGAACAGAATTTTCTCGCTGAACGGCTAGAATGGATCGTTAGCGACGAACAAGCGGTTTGGCGCCATCTTGCTGTCGCACGGTTTTCGTCGGAGGCAACCTTCATTCTACACTTCCCGCCCAGCCGGGGAGGTAAGCGGCGTCACGCGAACGCGCCAGGGCAAGCGCCATTCCAAGGCCGGCTTCAAAGCTATCGGCCAGGCGCGCCGGCTTGATCCGCTGCCGGAGAAAATTGGCCCACAGAAATTCGGCATAGAGAATGTCGACCTTCGCAAAGCCGCCCGCCCGCCTCAGTTCGCCGGCCAGGGAGCGATAAGGATCATCCGTCAGTTTGCCGATATGTTTGGGAAGCGCATCATAACCCTGCCGCCGTCCCTTGTCGTCAAAGGGATGGAGCCAGTTGCGATTGTCCATGAAGGTCAGGAACGCATCGCGCGTGAGATGCCCCAGGTCGGCGACCACGCTGACCAGCACATGGACCACGCCCTCATCATGCAAGGCGCGAGCAAGATGGTGATGATCGACCATCCAGCGTCGGCCCTTGGGGCCGATCACGACGGGGATCATATGGCGGCCCAGGAAATCAGGCCGGTCGCGATCCGCACGGACACTCCATTCATGGCGTTTGCGTGCAACCTCGATCAGACCGACGGTCATCTGCGTGGGGCGCAGCTCGGCCAGTTCGACCGCATGCAGCAGGGGTTCTGGAATAACATGCGCGTTCATGGCTTCTCCTCCTGTTTCAGCGTCTCGACTGCATCATCGACGCTATAGCTGCTCCGCGCGATCAGATTGGCGGCGCCCGCGGCGTTCATCAGGTCGCGGACATGGTCGCGCACCCGCGCCAATTGCAGCGTGACACCACGCGCCCGCATCAACGTGTCGAATTCGATCAGGGCATCGAGTGCGGTGCTGTCCAGATCGAAGCTCTCCTCAAGGCTGAGGATGAGCTGGTGCCGGTCGCCGTGCGCACCAAGTAGATCGACGACACGGGCCAGCACTCTTTCGGCATTGGCAAAGAACAGCGGCTCGGCGGGGCGCAGGATCATCATGCCCGGCGGGCTGATCGCATCGGGGTGACGGAGCAGGTCGACATAGTCATGACCCGATCCCAATTGCCCGAGCTGACTGAGTTGCGGCGCCGCCAGGCGCCGGATCAGCAGCGCCAGCGAGAGGGCGATGGCAAAGAGCATGCCGTTGAGCACGCCCAGAACCAAGACCCCCGCAGTCGCGCCCAGCGCCGCCACGCTATCCCGTCGGATGCGCCAGAGGCGCAGCAGCGGCATGGGGTCGAGCGCATGAAGCAGCGCAGCGACGACCACCGCCGCCAGCACCGGCTCCGGCAGCCGGGCCACCAATGGCATCGCCAGAATCACCAGCGCGGCGAGGGCGCCGGCCGCCACCAGACCGGTCCAGCGCGTATGCGCGCCCGAAGCCTCGGCGGCGGAGCCGGCGGAAAATCCCGCGCCTACGGGCATGCCCTGCACCAGGGCGGCGGCGATATTGGCAAGGCCAAGGGCCGCCATTTCCCGATTGGGTTCTACCTTGTCGCCATGGCGGAGGGCCAGATTGCGCATCGTGCCCCAGCTTTCGGCGAACAGGATGAGGACGATGGGGACGGCAAGCTGAGCGACGTGCGATAGCTGTTGCCAATCGGGCCAAAACATTCCCTCCCAATGGGGCGTCAGGTCGATCATGCCCACGCTCGCTACGCCGCGCGCCGGCAGGTCCAGCAGCCCCGAAGCGCCGATCCCGCCGACAAGGACGAGGAAAGCGCCTGGCAGGCCAGGCATTCTCCGCAACAGCAGCAGGGTGGTGAAGGCAGCGATAGCTGTCGCTATGCTTGCCCCATGCCAGCTTTGCGGGCTTCTCAGCAAAGCGAGCAACAGGGCGCCGATCGGCAATTTATGCAGGGGGACGCCGACGATGATCGGCAATTGTTTGATGATGATTGTTATCGCCAGGCCGAAGGCGAAACCGCGCAGAACGGGTCGCGATATGAAGCTGGCAAGTCCACCCAGCCGAGCCGCCGCCATCACGCAGAACATGGTCCCGACCATGACGACGATCAGCGTTGCCATCGCACTGGCGCCTCGGCCTTCCGGCGGAAGGGATGCAAGTGCCGCAGCCAGGATCGCGGCGGAGGAAGAAGTCGGTGAAACGATAGCGAAGCGACTGCGCCCCAGGATCAGATAAGCACAGCTACCCGCCACGGCGGCCAGGATCGCGCGCTGTGGCGGCAGCCCTGCAATGCCGGCATAAGCGATCGCTTCGGGCAACATCAGTCCCGCGAT
>DATFDS010000166.1:0-3862 GCA_035251955.1 Sphingobium sp.
ATGCAGGACGACAAGCCGCCGGTGTTCGAGGCGCATGACCTGATCGGCCTGTCGATCGCCGCCATGACCGGCATGATCGAGACGGTGACGTTCCGCACCGACCGCATGCGCGCGCTGGCGGAGAGCGGTTTCGCCACCGCCACCGACCTGGCCGACTGGCTGGTGCGCGAGGCGAACGTGCCCTTCCGCGAGGCGCATCACATCACCGGTCGCGCCGTCGCGGCGGCGGAGAGCGCGGGCACGCCGCTCGCCGAGCTGCCGATCGAGACTTTGAAGGCCATTGACCCGCGCATCGATGAGCGCATCTATGCGGTGCTGACGGTCGACGCCTCGGTCGCCAGTCGGAAAAGCCATGGCGGCACCGCGCCAACCCAAGTGCGCGCACGGATCGCGCAGGCGAAGGAGCAAAGCGCATGAGGATCGGCATCGCCAGGGGACTGACGCTCGGCCTGATGGCGCTGACGCTGGCCTCCTGCGGCGGACGCCAGCCCTTGAAGCCCGTCGCGGGGCAGCAGCCGCCGGCGGTTCCGCGCGGCGCTGCGGCCGCGCCCACGGCGCAACAGCTCACCACCCCATCGACCCAGGCGCGGCCCGAGCGCAATGTCGAACTGCTCACCCAATCGCAGGAGCGCACGGACGACTCGTTCGACCTGCCGCCCGAAAGCCAGCCCCAATAATATCCGCTAGGACAATATCTTGGACCATTTCGACTATGTGAACGGCGCCATGCATGTGGAGCAGGTGCCGATGGCGGACATCGCCGACGCGGTCGGTACGCCCGTCTATATCTATTCCACCGCCACATTGACCCGCCATGTCGGCGTGTTCCGCGATGCGCTGTCGCGGCTGGATGATCCGCTGATCGCCTTCGCGGTCAAGGCCAATCCCAATGGCGCGGTTCTCGCGACGCTGGCGAAGCTGGGGCTGGGCGCGGATGTCGTGTCGGGCGGCGAACTGTTGCGTGCCGTGGCGGCGGGCATCCCGGCGAACCGCATCGTCTTTTCGGGCGTCGGCAAGACGGCGGAGGAAATGCGGCTCGCGCTGGAGCATGGCATCTACCAGTTCAACCTGGAAAGCGAGCCGGAAGCGGAGATGCTGTCCGAAATCGCGCTGTCGCTGGGGAAGAAGGCGCCGGTTGCCTATCGCATCAATCCCGACGTCGATGCCGGCACCCATGCCAAGATTTCGACCGGCAAGTCGGAAAACAAGTTCGGCATCCCCTACACCCATGCGCTGGAAAGCTATGCCGCCGCGCGCGATCTGGCGGGCCTCGACGTGCAGGGCGTCGCCGTCCATATCGGCAGCCAACTGACCGACCTGACGCCGCTGGAAGCCGCCTTCACCAAGGTCGGCGCGCTGATCGAACAGCTTCGCGCCGCCGGCCATGCCATCCGCACCGCGGATCTCGGCGGCGGCCTTGGCGTGCCCTATGATCCCTCGCTTCCGATCCCGCCGCTCCCCGCCGCCTATGGCGAGATGGTGACGCGCGTGACGCAGGGCTGGAACGTCCGCCTGATGTTCGAGCCGGGCCGCGTCATCGTCGGCAATGCCGGCGCGCTGCTGTCGCGCGTCGTCCGCGTCAAGCAGGGCGCGCAGGCGCCCTTCGTCATCGTCGATGCGGCGATGAACGACCTGATGCGCCCCAGCCTTTACGACGCCTGGCATGATATCCGCGCGGTGCATCCGGCCGGCACGCGCGCGACCGCCAATGTGGTGGGGCCGGTGTGCGAGACGGGCGACACCTTCGCCATGCACCGCGACATGGACGTGGTGCGTGCCGGGGATCTGGTCGCCTTCATGACCGCCGGCGCCTATGGCGCGACCATGGCGGGCACCTATAACAGCCGCCCGCTGACGCCCGAAGTGCTGGTGGCCGGCGACAAATGGGCCGTGGTCCGCGCCCGCCCGCCGATCGAGGCGCTGATCGCGGCGGACAGCATTCCCGACTGGATTGCCTCCGACGGGGTTGGGGACTGATGCGGAGCCTGCCCGTCTTCCTGCGGCTGACGGGCCGGCCTGTCATCCTGACGGGGCAGGGCGAGGCGGTCGATGCCAAGCGGCGGCTGCTGGAGCGCGCCGGGGCCGTGATCGTGGAGGAGAGCGCACCCGCCGCGCTCGCGATCGTCGCCGATGGGGATGAGGCGGTGGTCGCCCGCCTGAAGGCGCGGGGCATATTGGTGAATGCCACCGACAAGCCGGACCTGTGCGATTTCACGCTGCCGGCGGTCATCGATCGCGATCCGGTGTTGATCGCCATCGGCACGGGCGGCGCCTCGGCGGGCCTTGCCAAGGCGCTGCGCCAGCGGATCGAGGCGCTGCTGCCGCAGAAGTTGGGCGCGCTCGCCGCCGCGCTCCACGATGCGCGCGCCGCCATCCGCAAGCGCTGGCCCGATGCGGCCGCGCGCCGCCGCGCCATCGATGCGGGCCTTGCCCCGGCTGGCCCGATCGATCCCTTCACCGACCAGGCCGCTGACGCCGTGCCGTTCTGGCTGGCGCAGCAGCAGGACGCCGCGCCCGCGCGTATCGAGCGGATCGAACTGCTCACGACCGATCCCGATGACCTCACGCTGCGCGCCGCGCGGCTGCTGGGCGAGGCCGACCGCATTTATCACAGCGCCAATGTGCCTGCCCTGATCCTCGACCGCGCCCGTGCCGATGCTGTCCGCATCGCCGCCGATGCGCCGCCCGCTGATCCGGGTGAGGGCCTGTCGCTCTGGCTGGAGCTGCGCCGTTGAGCCGTGTCTTCGTCAATGACGGCGGCCGGGCGCACGAAGTCACGCTCGACGAATTTTGCGCGCAGGCCGAGCACGCGTCGTTCAGCTGGATCCATGCCGATGGCTGGCGCGAGGATGCGCGCGAGGTCGCCGCGCGCTGCGACCACATGCCGGACGCGGCGCTATCGGCGCTGCTGGCACAGGAAACCCGGCCCCGCTGCACGTTGATGGAGCATGGCGCGCTCATCAACCTGCGCGGCCTGGGCGCGCTCGACGATCCGACCGGCGATGCGCTGGTGTCGATCCGTCTATGGGCCGAGCATGCGCGCGTCATTTCGGTCAGCTACCGGCCGCTCGCCGCGATCGAACCGGTGACGCAGCGCATGCTCGCCGGGACCATCCACGATCCGGGCGACCTGATCGCGGCGTTCGCGCAGGAAATCACCGAAGCGCTGGACCCGGAAATCGCCGAGCTTGGCGACGGTCTGGATGAGATTGAAAGCAGTTTGAGCGGTGCCGGCGCGGCCGAAGTGCGCCACCGCGTCTCGGGAATCCGTGCCACGGCGATTGGCTACCGCCGCTTCATCGCGCCCCAGCGGCAGGCGCTCGAACGCCTCTCGACCGCGAATGCATCATGGCTGGAGCCCGACGATCGGCTTCACCTTCAGGAAGCGGCCGATCGCTGCGCCCGCATGGCCGAGGAACTGGAGGCGGTGCGCGAACGCTCGGCCCTGGCGCATGAAGAACTGACGGACCTGCGCGCCGAACAGATGAATGCTCAGGCGTTGATCATCTCGATCGTCGCGCTGGTGTTCCTGCCGCTGACCTTTCTCACCGGCTTGCTTGGCATGAATGTGAACGGCATTCCCTTCGCCCATGCACCTTGGGCCTTTTGGGGTGTGGTCGCGGTGTGCGTGGGGATGGCCGCAGCGATCGGCGGCTGGTTCGTCGCGACGCAGTGGTTGAAGCGATAGGGCCGGGGGAAGGGGAAAGTGGCGGTTTCAGTCAGGGGCGGACCTTCAATCACCCCTCCCTTTCAAGGGAGGGGACGGGGGTGGGTCGCCGCGTCAGCGGCGCTCTGCGCGGCCGGGTAGAAGCTCGCTTCGCTCGCCCCCACCCCAACCCCTCCTGAAGGGGAGGGGCTATGA
>DATFDS010000167.1:0-3892 GCA_035251955.1 Sphingobium sp.
ATGAAGGGCGTGCTCGGCCTGTAGCCGCCATGAAGAAGGACCAGATCTTCGACTTTTTCAGCCGCCTGGCGGAGGCCAATCCGGCGCCGCGCACCGAGCTGGAATATGGCAATGACTATCAGTTGCTGGTTGCGGTCGTCCTGTCCGCCCAGGCGACTGACGTCGGCGTCAACAAGGCGACGCGCGCGCTTTTCCGGGAGGTCCATAGCCCGCAGCAGATGGTCGATCTGGGTGAAGAAGGCCTGAAGGCGCATATCAAGACCATCGGCCTGTTCAACGCCAAGGCGAAGAATGTCATCGCCCTGTCGGAAATATTGGTGCGCGATTTTGGCGGAGAGGTGCCGCAGGATCGGGACATGCTGACCACCCTGCCCGGCGTGGGACGCAAGACGGCCAATGTCGTCATGAACACCGCCTTCGGCCATGAGACTTTCGCGGTCGACACCCATATTTTCCGCGTCGGCAACCGCACTGGCCTCGCGCCCGGCAAGACGGTGCTGGCGGTCGAGCAGAAGCTGGAAAAGCGCGTGCCCGGCCCCTTCCGCCGCGACGCGCATCACTGGCTGATCCTGCACGGCCGCTATGTGTGCAAGGCGCGCCGCCCCGAATGCTGGCGCTGCATCGTCACCGACCTGTGCCGCTACAAGTCCAAGACTCCCGCGCCCAAAGGCGCTGCTCCCGTCGCCGGCTGACCCGCACGCATTATCACGCCGTTCAGCCGGACTATGCTAGCGACGAACGGAACATGCTTCCCCGTGGCGTCTTATCGTCACAGCAAAGATGAGGAGAGACACGCATGTCTGCTCATATCCCCGGTCCGCTTACCCGTGCGACGCTTGTCCTTGCCTTGGCGTGCATCATTGCTCCAGCGGCCGCCAAGACCAAGCCCGACAATCTGGTCCCGTCGGGCAAGGCCGTCAGTTGCGTCCAGCTGAATGCGATCCGCAATACCGAAGTGCGCGACGACCGCACGATCGACTTCATCATGAACGGCAACAAGGTCTATCGGAACACCCTGCCGAACAGCTGCCCCAGCCTGGGCTTCGAAAAGCGCTTCATGTACAAGACCAGCCTGTCCCAACTCTGTTCGGTGGATATCATCACCGTGCTCTATCAATCGCCCGGCCTGATGCGGGGCGCCAGTTGCGGGCTCGGCCAGTTCCAGCCGATGGCGAAGGTCGGTAAATAAGATTGCGTGTCGCGATTTTGGTGCTGGCGCCGACGGTTGGCCTTTGCTAAGCGGCCCTTCGCACCAGCGACACGCACCCATAGCTCAGCTGGATAGAGCGTTGCCCTCCGAAGGCAAAGGCCAGAGGTTCGAATCCTCTTGGGTGCGCCATTTCTGTTTCGCCGATTCCGCGATCGACCGTTCGAGGTCGAGCAGAAAGCGCTTGGCCGCAAGACCGCCGGCAAAGCCGGTGAGCGCGCCGTTCGCGCCGACGACGCGGTGGCAGGGTGCAATGATCGAAATCGGGTTACGGCCATTGGCGGCGCCCACGGCACGGCAGGCCGACGGGCGGTCGATCGCGCGCGCGATCTCGGCATAGCTGCGCGTTTCCCCATAGGGAATGTGGAGCAACGCCTGCCAGACGGCCTTCTGAAAATCGGTGCCATGGAAATCGAGCGGCAGATCGAAATCCCGGCCCCGGCCGGCGAAATAGGCACGCAGCTGCGCGCCCACCTGTTGGAGGACCGGATGATCGGGCACCCTCTCCCCGCGCGGCAACGGCACGCGGGCCGGATCATCATCCGGCCAGAGCAGGCCCGCCAGCCCCCGTTCGCTCGCAATCATCGCAAGATCGCCGAGCGGCGAAGCGAAGATGTCATGGACGAAACGCATATCCTATCCTTCCACGATTGAAGGCCGTCAGGATAGGGGGTCGCCATCCGCTCCGCTTCCCGGGGCTTGCTTTCAATAGGGGCGGAGCAATTATTTGAGGCCGCCGCCCATCGCGCGGTAGAGTTCGACCATGTTCGTCGCCCGCGCAAGCCGCGTGGCAAGCACCCCCTGCTCGGCAGCGTAGAGCGTGCGCTGCGCATCCAGCGTCGTCAGGAATGGGTCGACGCCCGCGCGGAAACGGGCTTCGGACAGCCGATAGCCGACGCGCGCAGCATCCCGCAGCGAGCTTTGCGCCTCCAACTGAGCCGTCATCGTGCCGCGCCGGGCCAGCGCATCCGCCACTTCCCGAAAGCCGGTCTGCACGCTCTTTTCATAGGTCGCCACCATCGCGTCATAGGTCGCGCGCGCATAGCGGAGATTGCCCTGGTTGCGGCCGAAATCGAAGATCGGCAGGCTGGCGGAGGGCGCCACCGACCAATAGTCGCTCCCCGCGCCGAACAGGTTGGACAGCCCCATGCTGAGTGTGCCGAAGGCGGCCGTGAGCGAGATATTGGGGAAGAAGGCTGCGCGAGCCGCGCCGATATTCGCATTGGCGCCGCGCAATTGATGCTCGGCCGCCGCTATGTCCGGCCGGCGCAGCAACAGAGTGGACGGCAGATCGGCGGGCAAGTTGGACAGGGTCACGTTGCCCTCGGGCATGGCCGTGGGCAGGTCCGCCGCAGGCACGCTCGCTCCGGCCAGCAGATTGAGTGCATTCTGGCCCTGTGCGACCAGGGTCGTGGCGGCGGCGATATCGGCGCGGGCCTGATCATGGCTGGTCTGCGCCTGGCGCACTTCCAGTTCGGACGCGATCCCCCTCGCAAAGCGGGCGCGGGTAAGCTCCAACGTCTCGCCAAACGCACCCTCCAGGTCGCGAGCGATGCGCAACCGCTCCTGATCCGCCGCCAGGGTGAGCCAGGCATTGGCGGTTTCCGCGATCAGCGCCGTCTGCGCAGCGTTGCGA
This sequence comes from Sphingobium sp., assembly GCA_035251955.1. Lineage (GTDB taxonomy): Bacteria > Pseudomonadota > Alphaproteobacteria > Sphingomonadales > Sphingomonadaceae > Sphingobium. The sequence continues at coordinate 2,844 of DATFDS010000167.1, forward strand.
TTTTCCTGCGCGGCGAAATATTGCTCCTGCGCGGCGCGGCTCAGATTGCGGACGCGGCCGAACAGGTCGATCTCCCAGGCGGAAATGCCGACCGATGCATTATAGATGTCGGCCCGCCCCGATGCCCCACCCTGCTGCGCGAACGGGGTGTCCTGATAGGTCGCGCTGCCGCTGGCGGCAACGGTGGGAAGCAGATCGGCGCGCCGCACCCGATATTGCGCGCGGGCCTGCTCCACATTCGCGATCGCCAGGCGCAGGTCGCGATTATTGGCGAGCGCGCCGTCGATGACGCGGACCAGCCGGGGGTCGGTGAAGAAATCCCGCCAGGCAGTATCCGCCGGCACGATCGCCGCCCCGCCCTCGCTGGCGGGATAGGCCGGGCCGGAGGGACTTGCCGCCGGCACCGGCAGTTCGGGCCGGACATATTTCGGCGCCATGTCGCACGCGGTGAGGCTCAGGGCGAGCGAGGCGGTCAGGATGATAGTACGCATGGAACCTTATGCCTCCTGCGGCCCGGCGGGTGCCGAGGCGGACTCTTGCACCGGCGTCTCGCGATGATCTTCGCGGAACAGGCGCTTCACGACGGTGAAGAAGATGGGGACGAAGAAGATGGCGAGCAGCGTCGCTGACAGCATGCCCCCGACAACCGCCCAGCCGATGGCGTTCTGGCCACCCGCCCCCGCTCCCTTGGAGAGCGCCAGCGGCAGCACGCCGAAGATGAAGGCGAAGCTGGTCATCAGGATCGGGCGCAGCCGAAGCTTGCCCGCTTCCAGCGCCGCGCGCGCCGGGGACAGGCCCTCGCGCATCTTCTCTTCGGCGAATTCGACGATCAGGATCGCATTCTTGGCCGACACGCCGATCGTGGTGATGAGGCCTACCTGGAGATAGATGTCGTTTTGCAGCCCCGCCAGGGTTGCGGCCACCACGGCGCCCAGAACGCCGAGCGGCACGACAAGCATCACCGCGATCGGCACCGACCAGCTTTCATACAGCGCGGCAAGGCAGAGGAAGACGATCAGCATCGACAGCGCATAGAGCGCCGGCGCCTG
>DATFDS010000168.1:0-49511 GCA_035251955.1 Sphingobium sp.
ATGCGCTGACTGCGCTCCGCGACAGGTGCAGGGAGAGGGGCGTCGTCCGCAAGGGCGGCGCCCCTAAGTGCGGCAGCATGTCATCAAACTGAAAAAACTATCGTCAAACTGTCATTTTTAAGACCTTCATTCGTAACATAAACAAAATGTCCCTGTCATCTGACACGCCTAGCTGCGGCGCCGGAGGGCGACAGGGGGCGTTGTCCGATTCGAATTCCCCTTGCGCTCCGCACTTCATCACAAGCCGGCCTAAGGCCGGAGCGGAGACGACATGGCCAAGACTAACCGTTTCACCACGATCCTGATGGCGGGCTGCGCCTGTGCGGCGCTGAGCGCTTGCGGCGCGGACGATGTCGCCTCGCCCGGCGAAGGCACGATCGTCATTCCCGCTCCTACGCCGAGCCCCAGCCCCAGCCCGACGCCGACCCCCACGCCGACGGTTGTCACTCCCGCTTCGAGCTGCCCGTCGATTCCGGGACCCGACCAGTTGCAGGCGTCCGGGACCATCACCAACACCGCAACAGGGGATGCATGGCTAAACTGCGCTTTCCCCGCGCGCTTCACCAACTCGTCGACGATCACCAAGGTCCCCGGCGTTATTTATTCATTGCCTGGCCGTGTGGATGTGGGCACGGACCAAGGTGCTGCCAGCACGGGCACCTTAGCGACGCTTACGATCGATCCGGGCGTTGTGATCTTCGCAAACACGGGTAACGCCTTCCTCGCGGTCAATCGCGGCAACAAGATCAACGCCGTTGGCACCGCTGCTCAACCGATCATTTTTACCAGCCGTGAAAATGTGCGCGGCGAGGCGACCGACCAGTCGTCGGGCCAGTGGGGCGGCGTTGTGCTGCTCGGCCGTGCGAAGATCACCGACTGTCTGGCTCCGGCGGCTGCGGCCGGCACCACGGCTTGCGAGCGCGATACCGAGGGCGCGAGCAACGCGCTTTATGGCGGCGCCAACGACGCCGACAATTCGGGCCGCATGAGCTTTGTCCAGATCCGCTATTCCGGTTTCGTCCTGTCGGGTTCGAGCGAGCTTCAGGGCCTCACCCCCTCGGGCGTCGGCACCGGCACGCAGCTTGACCATATCCAGGTCCACAACAGCTCGGACGATGGCATCGAAATCTTCGGCGGCTCGGTCCACCCGCGCTACCTGGTGCTGACCGGCAACGAGGACGATAATCTGGATACCGACATCGGCTTCCGCGGCACCGTCCAATATCTGCTGAGCGCCCAGCGCGAAGGCAATAATATCGGCGACAGCTTCCTTGAAACCGACTCGAACGGCGGTTCGGCGTCGAACAATGGCGAAGATGTGCTGCCCCGCCAGTTCTTGAAGGTCGCCAACTTCACCTATATCAACCGCTCGACCACGGGTTCGAACGGTTCGGCCATGCTGCTGCGCGGCGGTGCCGACCTGACGCTGGTCAACGGCCTGATCGTCAGCCCGACCCAGACCTGCCTGCGCATCGACAGCGCTACCACCGTTCGCGATGCCGACACGGCGCTGCAGGATGCGGGCAAGCCGCGTTATATCTCGGTGTCGATGCAGTGTCTCCCGGCGACCCCCTATAAGGGCAATAACGGCGTGACCGCCGCCGTGGTCCAGTCGATCTTCGAAGCCGGTCCGAACAGCACGATCAGCTACACGCCGTCGCTGACCAGCCTGTTCGTCAACGGCGCGACCGAAACGGCGCGTCCGGCGACCGATCCCAAGACGGTCGATACAGCCTTCACCACCACCACCTATGTCGGTGCGGTGAAGGACAGCAGCGACACCTGGTATGCCGGCTGGACCTGCAACTCCGTGACCGCGAGCTTCGGCAGCGCCAGCGGCAACTGCACCGCCATCCCGACGACCTGATCGGCCACCTGACCTCAACAGGGGCGGGGGAGCGTTCAGACGCTTCCCCGCCTTCTTTGCGCAAGAATTTTTCCCAAGGGGGACCCATCGCATGTCGAAGCCGCTCAGCCTGGCGCGCCTGCTCCTGATTTCATCCGCGCTGTCCGCTCCGGCGGCGATGGCGCAAACCGCACCCGACAATGCGCCGACCTCCGGCGTGCCGAGCGCTTCGGAAGAAGCCGATGCACAGAGCGGCAAGGTCGATGTGTCGATCCCCGGCTCCGACATCATCGTCACCGGCCGCCGGACGAGCAACGTTTCGCAGGCCGCGCCGCAGGTGGTGAACGTGCTGTCCGCCGCCGACATCAAGCGCACGGGCGAGGGCGATATCGCCGGATCGCTGCAGCGCGTGACCGGCCTGTCGGTCGCATCGGGCGGCTTCGTCTATGTGCGCGGGCTTGGCGACCGCTATTCGCTGGCGCTGCTCAACGGATCGCCGCTCCCTAGTCCTGAGCCGCTCAAGCGCGTGGTGCCGCTCGACATCTTCCCGACCAGCGTCATCGCCTCGACCCTGGTGCAGAAAAGCTATTCGGCCAATTTCCCGGGCGAATTCGGCGGCGGCGTCATCAACCTGACGACCAAGGCGATCCCGGTCGAAAGCTATCTGGAATTCGGCATCGGCAGTTCGGCGAACACCGAGACGTCGGGCCAGCTGGGCTACACCCATTATGGCAGCAAGTCGGACTGGACCGGCTTTGACGACGGCACGCGCGACGTGCCCCCGCTGCTCAAGCAGGCTTTCGCGAGCGGCACGCCCTTCCCGAACATGGACCGCGCTGACCTGCGCGCGATTGCGATGCAGTTCCAGAACAGCAACACCTCGGTCGTTCAGCGGACCAACAGCCTGCCGTTCAACTTTTCCGGCTCGCTGAATGGCGGCACGGCCTTCGATATCGGCAGCGATGCACGCGTCGGCATCATCGCCACTGCGTCCTACAGCAACAAATGGCGCACGCGCGCCAATCTGCAGCAGGCGTCGCTCGACGTCGCGGCGGGCGCGGGCAAGAATTACCAGCAGGTGAGCACCGACAATCAGGTGACGGTCAACGGCCTGCTGGGCGTGGGCGTCGAATGGGGCGACCAGAAGCTGCGCTGGACCAATGTCTATATCCGCGACACGCTGAAGCGCAGCGCGCTGGCCATCGGCCAGAATGACGGCCAGATCCAGGGCGCGGACTATATGACGCAGCAGACCGGCTGGTATGAGCGCCAACTGATCGACACCCAGCTGGTGGGTGAATTCGAGCTGGGCGATTTCAGCCTGGACGTGCGCGGCGGCTATGCCAATTCGCAGCGCGAGGCGCCCTATGAGCGCGACTTCGAATATGTGCGTACCAATCGCGATCTGGCGACCGATCCAGTGGGCGACCGTTTCATCAACGCGCTCAACCGCCAGCGTGGCGACGCGGCGATCACGTTCAGCGACCTCAATGAGGATCTGTGGTCGGCCGGCTGGGACCTCAGCTATAAATTCTCGCCCGACTTGAGCGCAACGATCGGCTATGCGTTCAGCGACACGAAGCGCACGTCCTCGCGCTATGAGCTGCACTTCGACGCCACCAACCTGCCGATCCCGGCGCAGCAGATGCGGCCCGACTATCTGTTGTCGGATTCGTCGATCCAATTTTTCGACATCGGCCTGCTGGAATTTTCGGGCAATTATCCGGTTTATGACGCGGCGCTGCGCACCCATGCGGGCTATGCGCAGGTGAAGGCGCAGGTCTTGCCGGGCCTCTCCTTCGACGCGGGCGTCCGCTATGAGAAGGGGCGTCAGTCGGTGACGGGCGTCGACGTCTATTCGACCGGCATCACGCCCTTCAACCAGATCCGCAAGGAATATTGGCTGCCGGCCGTCACCATCACGCTGGAAGCGGCCAAGGGCCTGCAGTTCCGTCTGAGCGGTTCCAAGACCATCGCCCGGCCGCAGTTCCGCGAACTGATCGCGCAGCCCTTCCTCGATACCGAGTCCAACCGTTTCTATCGCGGCAACCCCTTCCTGCAGGACAGCCAACTGTGGAACGGCGATATCCGCGCCGAATGGTATATGGGGCGGGACGAGCGGCTGACCGTCGCGGGCTTCTACAAGAAGATCGAGAAGCCGATCGAAACCTTCACCACCATCACCGATACCTATGCGGTGACGACCAGCTTCGCCAACGCTCCCGAGGCGCAGCTCTATGGCGTGGAGTTCGAGGCGCAGAAATATCTGCCGCTGGATGGATGGTCGGACTCCGCCTTCTTCCAGAGCCGGCGGATCGTGTTGATCGGCAACTATACCTATACCCAGTCGGAGTTGAAGGTCGGCGCCGGGGACACCACCATCCCCTACAGCTACACCACCGGCCCGCTGCCCGCCGCGTCGGACTATTTCGTCGACGGGGCGCCTCTGACCGGCCAATCGGACCATCTGGTGAATTTCCAGATCGGCCTGGAGGATACGGACAAGCTGTCGCAGCAGACGCTGCTCGTGACCTATTCCAGCCCGCGCGTGACCAGCCGTGGTCCCAACCTGCAGCCGGACATCAAGGAAAAGCCCGGCCTGACGCTGGACTTCGTCGCGCGGCAGGCGGTGACGCTGCCGGGCGGGGTCAACAGCGAGGTGAAGTTCGAAGCGCGCAACATCACCGGTCGCAAGTTCCAGGAATTCCAGGAGCTGGGCGGCAATAAGGTGTTCTACAACCGCTACAAGATCGGCACGACCATCGCGGCGTCGCTGACCGTCGCTTTCTGATCTGACTTTCCTGTCCTGAAATGAACGGCCGGCCCGCTGCGCGCGGGTCGGCCGTTCCGCTTTGTCGCCTCCCCCCCCTTCGCCCGCGCGGCCTGGCGTGATATGAGTGTTTTCCGACCGCGGGGCCGGATCGTGGAGGCGGCGTTGGAGCAGGAAATCGAACTCAAGCTCGATCTATCGGGCGACGCGGCGGCTGTGTTCACGCGGTCGGAGTTCCTGCCCGCCAAGAGCAATCGCGCGCAACTCCATGCCATCTATTTCGATACGCCGAACCGGCAATTGCACGCCGAAGGCCTTTCCTTGCGCATCCGGCGATCCGGGGCAAAACGCATCCAGACGGTGAAGGCGGATGACGGCCAGGGCGGCGCCGGGCTGTTCGCGCGGGCCGAATGGGAAATGAAGGTCACGGACGATGTGCCGGTGATCGACACGCGCACGCCGGTTGCCGCGATCTTGGGCGATGATGTCGCGGCCATCGCGCCGGCTTTCGAGGTGGCGGTCGAGCGGCAGACCTGGCTTGTGAGCGAGGGGCGCGACCGGATCGAATTGGTGCTGGACCAGGGGCTGATCCACGCCGGAGAGCGGCAGGCGGCGATCTGCGAGATCGAACTGGAGCGCAAGGCCGGCGAGGCGGCGGCGCTATTCCAGCTGGCGCGGCATATCGAGGCTGCGGTGCCGGTTCGCCTGGGCGTCACGGCCAAGGCCGAGCGCGGCTATCAGTTGCTGGAAGCGGCGCGCGCGGCCTTCAAGGCCGAGCCGGTACGGCTGCGGCGGGGCATGCGCGCGGACGAAGCTTTTCAGGCGGTCGCGCGGGCCTGCATGCGGCATTATCGGCTGAACGAGGCGTTGCTGCTCGACCATTATGGTCCGCAGGCGCTGCACCAGGCGCGTGTCGCGATCCGGCGGCTGCGCTCGGCGCTGACCATCTTCAAGCCGCTGCTGGCGGAACCGGATGTGGCGCGCTTCCAGGGCGAACTGCGCTGGCTGGCGGGTGTACTGGGCGAAGCGCGCAACCTGGACGTGCTGATCGAAAAAACGGACGAAGGCGCGCTGCGCGACGGGATCGAAGCGGCGCAGTCAAAGGTGCACGCCGATGTAATCGAGGCGCTGCAGATCCATCGCGTGCGCGGGCTGCTGCTCGACATGGCCGAGTGGCTGACTTTGGGTGCAGGGCAGGTCGACGCCGACGGACAGGCCGTGCGTCAGGAGGACGCGGAGCGGTTCGCCGCGCGCCGGCTCCGGAAATTCTACCGGCGCGTTGCCAAAGGGGGCCGGCGCATGGCGAAGCTGGACGACGAAGCCCGGCACGAGATCCGCAAGGATGCGAAGAAGCTGCGCTATGCCTCTGAATTTTTTGCCGGACTATTTGTGGACAAGAGGCGGCGGCGACGCCACGCGACATTCATCGACGCGCTGGCGGACTTGCAGGATGATCTGGGCGCGCTCAATGACCTGGTGAGCACGCCCGGAATTCTGGCGCGGCATGCCCTGGCCGATGAGAGCGGCGCCTTAATAGGTGACGGCAAGCGCAAGAAGGCGCTGGTAAGGGCCGCTGCTGCTGCGCATGGGGAACTGGTCGATGCGAAACGCTTCTGGCGCTGAAGACTGATTCAGCCCCAGGGCCGTTCGCGATACCATTTGGTTATGATATGCTTCACGCCGCTGCGCACCTTCATGCCGTGGTGTAGCGTCGCGTCATTATAGTGACTTGGCGCCGTGCGATTGTTCCACGCGAGCAGCTTGCCGGTTTCCGGCTGCACCGTCTTGCCGATCTTTACGAAGCGGGTGGCGCCGCCCGCCGCCGGTGCGTTGAGATAGACCATCAGCGTCCAGGTGCGGTTGCCCGCGACCGAGCAATATCGGGCGAAGTCGACGCCCTTGGGATCGAAAAAATCGGTATGCGCCTTGAATTCCTGGCCGACCGAATAGCGCTGGCCCTGGATCGGTTCGCCATAAACGGGGTCGATCCCGGCAAAGGCGGCGAGCTTGGCGTCGATGGCGGCGACAAAAGGGTCGGCATTGTCGAGGTCGCAGGTTTCGCTGGTGCGAAAGGCGGTGTCACCATTGGCGTCGGCAATGGTGGACGGGCGGCGGCTGGCTTCGATCCGGTCGATCAGCCCGGCGCATTCCTCAGGGCGCAGGAAATCGCGCTGGATGAACAGGGTCAGGTCGCGGTTGGGCACACGCTGGACGCGGGGATGGGATGCGATCCATGCCGGATCGCCATCGGCGGCCTGAGGGATGGGCGTGTCGGCCATGGCGGGTCCAGGTAGCAGCGAAAAGGGCTGGAAAATGCGCTTTCTTGCTATCGTCCGACGCTGGAAATGCAAGCGTCGTCGCTTGCGGATTGCGCCTGTCATGAATACGACACATGATTGTCATCTGACAGTAAAAGCAGTTTCCTAGCAGCGCGGCTACCAAGGGGGGCTAGCAAGGCTCATGCGCGTGGCATTCAGCGATAATATCCGGGACTGGCGCAGCCGTCTGCGTCCGATCGACTGGCTGGCGCTGGTCGAAAGGCTGCTGCTGGGCCTCCTTGCACTGCAATGCGCGCGGCTGGTATGGGCCGTCCTGACCCCGGTGGGGAGCTTTGGCGCGTGGGAAGGGCGGCAGGTGCAATTTCCCTCCGTCGCGGCGCGGCAGACGCTGTTTTCGACTTTCGATCCCTTTTATCGCGCCGGGCCGCAGCAGGCCGGTGGCGGCGTCGTGACGTCATTGGCGCTTACCGTCTATGGCATCCGCCTCAATGAAGGATCGGGCCTGGGTTCGGCGATCGTGGCAGGGCCGGACGGCGTGCAGAACAGCTTCGCCGTGGGGGAGGAAATCATGCCTGGCGTCGTGCTGAAGGCGGTGGCCTTCGACCATATCACCATCGACCGTGGCGGGGCGGAGGAGCAGGTGTTCCTCGACCAGTCGCAGACGGTGCCGGCCGCTGCGCCGGAGGGCGCGCCACCGGGTGCGCCGCCCCCTGTGGTCGGCATCGATAATCCGACCGCCGATGCACTCAAGCGCGATGTCGGCCTCACGCCCCGGATGCAGAATGGGCGTGTGACCGGCCTGATCCTGACGTCGCGCGGGCCGACCTTCCAGAATGCCGGATTCCAGCCCGGCGACATCATCACCCAGATTGACGGCCAGCCGGTCGGATCACTGGGTGATCTTCAGGCGCTGCAGGGCAAGATCATGCCCGGCGCGCGCATTTCCCTGACGGTCGAACGCGGGGCAGCCCCCGCGACGATCAACCTGACCTTGCAAGGCCAATGACCAGAAAATTCCTCCTCTCCGCCGCCATGGCTCTCGCTCTGGCGGCGCCGTTGGCGACGCCCGTCCTGGCGCAACAGACGCTCAATGTGCGCGACGCCGATATCCGGGCCTTCATCCAGGATGCGGCGCGGGTGACGGGGCGGACCTTCATCATCGACAATCGCGTGCAGGGGAAGGTCTCGGTCGTGACCGACCGGCCGCTGTCGCGATCCGAATATTTCGAGATTTTCCTGTCGACCCTGCGCGCCAACGGGCTGGTGGCGGTGCCGGCGCCGGGCGGGGCCTATCGCATCCAGCCGGCCGATGGCGCGGCGGGGCAGCCGAGCGCGGTGGGCCGCGCCGCCAATCGCAACCAGTTCGTGACGGAAGTCTTCCGCCTGCGCTCGATCGATGCGGCGAGTGCGCTGGAAACGTTGCGCCCGCTGGTCAGCAAGGACGGGTCGGTGACCGCCAATCGCGCGGGCAACAGCGTGGTGGTGGCGGACTATGCCGACAATATCGGGCGCATCCGTCAGGTGATCGCGCGGATCGATCGCGATACGGCGGCGACGCAAACGGTGACGATGCGCAATGCCGGCGCGCGGGAGATTGCCACCTCCTTGCAGGCGCTGGTGGCGAGCGGCGGCGAGGGGGCGGTCAAGCCGGCGACCATCGTGCCGATCGACAGCAGCAATTCGGTTGCGATCCGGGGGGATGCGGGCACTGTGGCGCGTCTGGCGCAGATGGCGCGCGATCTGGACCGGCAGGCAGCGAGCGGGACGGAAATCCGCGTCTACTGGCTGGAGCATGCGGATGCGGAAAAGCTGCTGCCGGTGTTGCAGCAGCTTGTCGGCCAGTCGACCAGCCAGCCGGTGACGGCCTCGACTCCTGCCGCAGCGAACGGTTCGGCTGCGCCGGCCGTGTCGGTTGCGGGCGGTTCGTCCAGCGGCAATGGCATTTCGACGCGCGGGCCGGCGATCGTCACGCGCTATGAGGGCGCCAATGCGATCATCGTCGCGGCCAATAGCGACGTGCAGCGTATGCTGGGCGAAACCATCCGCCAGATCGACACGCGGCGCGAGCAGGTGCTGGTGGAAGCGATCATCGTCGAGATCAGCGATCAGGCGGCCAGGAAACTGGGCGTGCAGTTCCTGCTCGGCAGCACCAAGACGGGCTTTGCCGCAACCAACTACTCCAACGCGCAGCCCAATATCCTGACGCTGGGCGGAGCGCTGCTCGCGGACGATCTGGGTGAGCAGAAGACGGTGGTCATCGCGCCCGATCAGACGCGGACGGAAACGACGACGCGGCAGAACAGCAAACTCGCCGACGCACTCCAGCAGGCGGCGGTCGACAGCATCATGAATGCCACCGGCGGCTTTGGCGGCGTCGCCACGCGACTGGGCAGCAACGGTGTCTTCGGCGCGATCATCAATGCGGTGAAGTCCGATACCGACAGCAATATCCTGTCGACGCCCTCGGTCATGACGATGGACAATCAGAAGGCGTCGATCCTGGTGGGGCAGCAGGTGCCGATCACCACCGGCGAGGCGCTGTCCCAGAATTTCGACAACCAGTTCCGCACCGTCCAGCGGCAGGATGTCGGCGTCAAGCTGGAGGTGAAGCCACAGATCAACGCGGGCGGCGCGATCAAGCTGTTCCTGCATCAGGAAGTGTCGAGCGTCGCCGGGCCGGTTTCCAACAGCAACAGCGACCTTATCATCAACAAGCGCGAAATCGAGACGATGGTCACGGTCGACGATGGTGAGATATTGGCGTTGGGCGGCCTGCTGGACGATAATGAGCGCAAGACGATCGAGCGGATACCGTTTCTGTCCGACATTCCGGGGCTGGGCGAACTGTTCAAGTCGCGCAGCAAGAGCCGGACCAAGACCAACTTGATGGTGTTCATCCGCCCGACGATCCTGCGGTCCAAGGAGGATGCGGCGCGGCTGACGCAGCAGCGCTATGGCTATGTGCGGGATATGCAGCTCAAGCGGAACCCGGATCAGGAGCCGAGCATCGACGAGTTGGTGCGCGACTATATGGGCGCAACGCCGCCTCCTGCCGTGGCGCGGCCAGGCGATGCGGTGGTGCAACCGGCGGCGGAGATCATCGAGCCGACGACGCGCCAGTCGAGCAGTATCGTGCGGCCGGTGGATGTGCCGGCGAGTGGAGAGCGGCGGTGAGTGCTAAGCAACCAAGTGCGCCTGCGGAAGCAGGAGCCCAGGGCGAGATTGCGCCTGGCCATCCTGGGCTCCTGCTTTCGCAGGAGCACGCTATTGGTTCGCATTTCGCGCCACGTGCCGTCGACATCCCCTATGTCTTCGCGCGCAGGCACGGCGTCGTCATGCTGCCGTTGGAGGGCGAGCGCCTCACCATAGCGGTGCGTGAGGGCAGCGATCCGCGCGTGCTGCTGGAAGTGCGCCGGCATCTGGCGCGCAGCTTCGACGTGCGCTTCGTCGATGCGCCACAGTTCGACCGGCACCTGTCCGACCATTATGCCATGGAGGGCAGCGCCGCCGCGATGGCGGGATCGCTGGAGGTCGGCGCGGATGAGCTGGACATTCTCGCCGCCGACATTCCGACCGCCGACGATCTGCTCGACAGCGCGGACGATGCCCCCGCGATCCGCCTCATCAACGGCATCATCGCCGAAGCCGCGCGGCAGGGCGTGTCGGATATTCATATCGAACCCTATGAAACCGGCCTGATCGTGCGGATGCGCGTCGATGGCGTGCTGCGCGAGACGTTGCGGATGCCGCCGCATGTCGCGCCGGTCGTGGTCAGCCGCATCAAGGTGATGGCGCGGCTCGACATTGCCGAGCGGCGCGTGCCGCAGGATGGGCGGATCGGGCTGACGCTGGGGGGCAAGCTGCTCGACGTGCGTGTGTCGACCCTCCCCAGCCGGGCCGGGGAGCGGGTGGTGCTGCGTATTCTCGATAAGGAGAATGCGGGCATGAACCTCGACCTGTTGGGCATGGCGGGGGCGGCGGACCGGATTTTCCGGGAGGGTTTGCAGGAGCCGAACGGCATCATCCTCGTCACCGGGCCGACCGGGTCGGGCAAGACGACGACGCTCTATGCGGGCTTGCGGCAGCTGAATGACGGGACGCGCAATATCCTGACCGTCGAGGACCCGGTCGAATATGCGATCGAGGGTGTCGGCCAGACGCAGGTGAATGCCAAGGTCGGCCTCACCTTCGCGGCGGGCTTGCGCGCGATCCTGCGTCAGGACCCCGATGTGGTGATGGTCGGCGAAATCCGCGATCGGGAGACGGCGGAGATCGCCGTGCAGGCGTCGCTGACGGGGCATCTGGTGCTCTCGACCGTGCACACCAACGACGCCGTGGGCGCGATCACGCGGATGCGCGACATGCGGGTGGAGCCTTTCCTGCTCGCCTCGACCCTGCGCGCCGTCATCGCGCAGCGGCTGGTGCGGCGGCTCTGCCAGCATTGCCGCGAGCCGGTGCAGGCGGACAAGTCGGCCAGCGCCTTGCTGGGTTTCGATCCCGGCACGATCATCTATCGGGCGCGCGGGTGCGAGGAGTGCAACGGCTCCGGTTACAAGGGCCGGATCGGCGTGTTCGAGGCGATCCGGGTGGATGACACGATCCGTCGCCTGATCAATGACGGCGGCGATGAATCGCTGATTGCGCGCCATGCTTTCCTGAACACGCCCAATCTGGGGTCGGCGGCGCGGGCCTTGGTACGTGATGGCCAGACCACGGCCGAGGAAGCCATCCGCGTGTCGCGGCGCGATGCGGCGGAGGTGGAAACCATCGCCGATGGCTGAGTTCGACTATATCGCCATCGACCCGGCGGGCAGGGAGCGCAAAGGGGCGATCAAGGCCGAGACGGTCGAGGATGCTCGGGCGAAGCTGGATGCGCGCAAGCTGTTCATTGTGCGGATCGAGCCGGGCGCGGTGGAGAAGGCGCGCAAGCGGGCGGGTCTGTCGTTGCGGGCGCCGCGTCTGTCGGCCAAGGAATTGACGTTGTTCACGCGGCAGCTCTCGACGCTGATCCATGTCAGTCCGCTGGAGGAATCGCTGCGCACCATCGGGCGGCAGAGCGAACGGGATTATGTCCGCGCCATTGTCGGCAAGGTTCATTCGGGCGTGCTGGAGGGGCGGCGGCTGGCGGATGCCTTGGGCGCGGAGCCCAAGAGCTTTCCGCCGCTCTACCGGGCTATGGTTTCGGCGGGTGAAAGTTCGGGCAGCCTGCCGACGATCATGGAGCGGCTTTCCGATCTGATGGAGCGGCAGGCGGTGATCCGCTCCAAGGTGCTGACCGCCATCGCCTATCCTAGCGTGCTGGCGGCCTTTGCGGTGTGCGTGGTTGCGGCGCTGATGATCTTCGTCGTGCCCAAGGTGGTCGAACAGTTCGATACGGTGGGGCAGGATCTGCCGCTGCTGACGCGAATGGTGATGGGGATTTCGGCCTTTCTGGCGGGCTATTGGTGGTTGCTGGCGATCCTGATCGGCCTCTCCGCTTTCGGCTTCTGGCGGGCGCTCAAGATCGAAAGTTTTCGCTATCGGTTCGACGCAACTCTGCTGCGCCTGCCGCTTTTGGGACGGCTCATCCGGGACCTGCACGCGGCGCGGATGGCACGGACGCTGTCGACCATGGTGGCGAGCCGCCTGCCGCTGATGGAGGGGCTGACGCTCACCACGCAGACGGTGCACAATCGCGTGCTGCGCCAGGCTTCGGAGGAAATTGTCGAGGCCATTCGCGGCGGCGGCAGCCTGTCTGCGGCGTTGCGGCGGGCGGGCGTGTTCCCGCCGCTGCTGGTCTATCTGGCGGCGAGCGGGGAGAGCGCGGGGCGGCTCGACACCATGCTGGAGCGGGCGGCGGACTATCTGGAGCGGGAGTTCGACAGCTTCACCTCCACAGCGCTCGCCCTGCTGGAGCCGGTGATCATCATATTGATGGGCGGTATTGTCGCCGTCATCATCCTGTCCATCCTGCTGCCCATCCTGCAATTGCAGAGCCTTACCGGGGCCTGAAGGAGTGTTTATGCGTAAAATCCTTTCCTTCCGTCATTCCCGCGAAGGCGGGGATCCATCTCCGGAGCTTGCAACAAGTTCAGACGTGCGGGAGATGGATCCCCGCCTTCGCGGGAATGACGATAAAGGTGTAGAGAGCGGCTTCAAGCCTTCGAGGCGTTCCGCCGAACACGGCTTCACGCTCGTCGAACTGATGGTCGTCATCGTCATCATCGGCCTGCTGGCGACGATCGTGGCGATCAACGTCATTCCCGCGACCGACACGGCCCGGGTCGAGAAAGCCAAGGCCGACATTGCCACCATCGAGCAGGCGCTGGAGCAATATCGGCTCGATAATCTCACCTATCCGTCAGCCACCGATGGCCTGGCCGCGCTGATCAGCCCGCCGGCCTCGCTCGCGCAGCCCCAACGGTATCGGCGCGGCGGCTATATCAAGAAGCTGCCCGACGATCCCTGGGGCCGGCCCTATGCCTATGTGGTGCCGGGCAAGAAAGGTGCGTTCGACATCAGTTCGCTGGGTGCGGACGGCCAACCGGGCGGCGAGAGCGAGAATGCCGATATCCATTCCAGCGAGCTTTGATCCCCCCTCCATTGGGTTCGAGCCTGTCGAGAACCGTTCTCGACTGACGCTTCCCGGCTTCGCTGGAAGCTGCTCGAACCGAACGGAAGAGAGCGGCTTCACGCTGATCGAGCTGATGGTCGTGCTGACGATCATCGGCTTCATTTCGGCGGCCGTTGTGCTGGCGATCCCCGATCCGCGCGGGCGCGTGATCGAGGATGCCGACCGCTTCGCCGCGCGCGTTGCCGCCGCGCGCGACGAAGCGGTCGTCACCGCGCGCCCGATGGGGGTGTGGGTTTCGGCCTCGGGCTATGGCTTCCAGCGCCGCGAAGGCGCGCAATGGGTGCCGATGGAGGACAAACCCTTCGTCACCGCCAACTGGAAAGCGGGCACGCGGGCGTTGGTCGGCAAGGACGGGCGGCAGCAGATCGGCTTTGATGGAACAGGCCTGCCGACCGATCCCATGACGGTGACGCTGGCGCGCGAAGGCGAACGGGTGTCGGTGATGGTCGACATGGCCGGGAAGGTCATGGTCGGTGGATAGAATCACGGGTGCCGATGAACGCGGCTTCACGCTTCTCGAAATGCTTGTCGCGCTCGCCGTGTTCAGCCTGGCGGCGCTGGCGCTGGTGCGCTTGCAGGGGGTAACCTTGCGCACCGCGGCCGACCTCGACAGCAAGGCGCTGGGGCAGATCGTCGCCCGCAACCTGATGGTCGAGGTGCAGACCGATCCCGCGCCGCCTTCGCTGGGCAGCGAGGAAGGCGATGTCGACAATGGCGGACGGCATTGGCACTGGACGCGCGCGGTCAGGGCAACCGACGACAAGCGGCTGTTGCAGGTCGATCTGACCGTCGATGGGCAGACCGGCTCCTCTCCCGTGGTGTTGAGTTTTGTGCGGGTGGTGCAATGATGCGGGCGCCACAGGCATATGCGGGGGAGGCTGGCTTTACCCTCATCGAACTGCTGGTCGCGCTCATGATCTTCGCGATGCTGGCGGCGGCGGGCGTGCTGCTCTTGGGCAACAGCGTGTCGGCGCAGGCGCAGATCAAGCTGCGGCTGGATGACATGGCGGCGGTGCAGCGGGCGGGCGGCGCGCTGGCGGCCGATCTGGGGCAGGCGGTGCCGCGCATCAGCCGCACCGAGGCCGGCACGCTGGCGCCTGCCTTCTGGTCGCATCGCGAGGGGGAGGGCGTGCCCGTTCTCCAGTTCGTGCGCGGCGGCTGGGACAATCTGGGCGATCTGCCGCGGCCTTCCTTGCAGAAGGTCGAATATTGGGTGCGGCAGGGTCGGCTGGAGCGGCGGACCTATGCGCAGGTCGATGGCGCGGCGGGGGATGATCCAGCGGCGCTGCTGGACAAGGTCGAGGATGTCGCGCTGCGTTTCCGCGACGCGCGAGGAGAGTGGCGGGACGATTGGGTGCCCACTCAGCCCGATCTGATGCCCCGGGCGGTGGAGATGACGGTGACGCGGACCGGCGAGCCTCCCGTGACGCTGCGTTTCCTGGTCGCGCCGGGCCCGGCCGAAAAGCTGGAGGAGGCTTCTGGTGGCTGATCCCCGGAAGAACGGCGAGCAGGGCGCGGCGCTGCTGACGGTGCTGCTGCTGGTCGCGGTGATGGCGGTAGTGGCCTCCACGGCGCTGGAACGGCTGGCGCTGGCCACGCGCATGACCGGCAATGGCGGCGCGGTCGATCAGGCACGGGCCTTTGCCGATGCGGGCGCTGAAGTCGCGCGGCTGAAGATCGGCGATCTGATCGCGGCCAATCCCGGCAAGATCACGCTGGCCGGCAACTGGATGGGCACGCCCCAGTCGATTCCGGTGCCCGGCGGTGTCGCCACCGCGCGCGTGACCGACGCGGGCAATTGCTTCAACCTCAACAGCGTCGTCGCGGGCGAGACTGAAGCGGATCTGAAGGTTCGGCCGGTCGGCGTGTCGCAATTCCAGGCGTTGCTCCAGGCGCTGGGGGTCGATGCGCGGCAGTCGCAGGTCGCCGCCGCGTCGCTGGCCGACTGGATCGATACGGACGGCGTGCCCCAGCCCGGCGGCGCGGAGGATGAGACCTATGCGCAGGCCGCGCGGCCCTATCGCACGGCCAATCGTTTCATGGTCGACGCCAGCGAATTGCGCGCGGTAGCCGGCGTAAGCCCGGCCATTTACGATCTAGCGCGGCCCTGGGTCTGCGCGCTGCCGACGGCGGACCTTTCGCCGATCAACATCAATACGCTGCTGCCCGATCAGGCGCCGCTGTTCGCCATGCTGTTGCAGGGACAGGTGAGTGTTGCCCAGGCGCGGCAATTGCTGGCGCAGCGCCCGGCTGAAGGCTACGGCAGCACGGTGCAATTCTGGGCCCCGCTCGCCAGCAATGGCATCACACCGCTGGAGGAAGCGGGGCAACAGGTCAAATTGACGACTGGATTTTTCGGGGTGGAAGTATCGGTGGACGTAGGGGGTACGCAGGTCGTGGAGCGGGCGTTGATCGACGCCCGGCAGAACCCGGCCCGATTGATACGACGCAGTTGGGGCAGCGGCGCATGAGCGTGCGCGAAGGGCTGATCGTCGTCCTGCCGGAGCAGGGCGATCCGCTGTGGATGCGGGTGGTGGATGGCGCGGTGCTGCAGCGGGGCACGGGCGCGAACTGGCTGGCGGCCTGCGGGCTGGCGGCGCTGCCGGATGATGCGATCGTGATGCTGGTGCCGCCGGCGGCGCTGGTGACGCTGCACTGGATCGTCCATCCGGATCTGCCGGCGCGGCAGGGTCGCGCGGCTGCGCGGCTGGCCGCGCTGGCCACCGGCATCGTGCCCACCGATCAGCTGTTCGCCGCGGTCGACGAGAATGACGATCCCGCGCGCCCGCATCGGGTCGCCGTCGCCGCACGCAGCGACATGCAGCATTGGCTGCTTTGGGCGCAACATCATGGCCTGGACCCGGACATCATCGTGCCTGCGCCGCTGCTGCTGCCCGAACCGGCGGAGGGGCTGGCGGGTGCAACGATCGGTGGCGCGGCAGTGCTGCGCGGCGAAACTGTCGCGCTGACCGGCGATCTGGACCTTGCCGCTCTGGTTGGCGACACGGCGGTGCGCGATGTCGCCGACCAGGCGGTGAGCGCCAACGCCATCGCCGCGCTGGACAGTCCCCCGATCGATCTGCGTCAGGGCGACTTCGCCAAGCGCGTCCGGCGTCATCTCGACAAGCGAAGGCTCGGTCGCATTTTCATCTGGACCGGGCTCATCCTGCTCGGCAGCCTGCTCATCACCCTGATCGACGTGGCGCGGCAGCATGTCGCGGCGAGCGCTCGCGATGCCGAAAGCCTGGCGCTGGCGCGGCAGGTCGTGCCCGGCGCCACCGACCCGGAGCAGGCCGAAGCGGAGATGGACCGGCAACTGGCCGCGCGCGGAGCGGGCGCCTATGCCTTCACCGCGCCGGTCGCGGGGCTGCTCAGCGCGATCCAGGACGCGCCGGGCGTGTCGTTGACCGCCCTGTCACGCGATCCCGACGGCATGATCCGCGCGACCTTGGCGGCAGCGAAGGCGGACGAGATCAATCTGGTGCTGCTATCCCTGCAGGCGGCCGGCTTCACCATCACGGCGACTCCTTCCCAGGACCCCGGCGGACGGACGCTGGCGGACATCACGGTGCGGTCATGATCGATCAGATGAAAAAGGCGTGGGCGGAACGCGCGCCGCGCGAACAATGGCTGCTGGGCGTGATGTTCGCGCTGATGGCCGTTATGCTCCTGTGGCTGGGCATCGTGCGGCCGCTGCAGGCGGCACAGCGATCGGCGCAGGATGCGCTGGCCGAGGCGACAGATCGCAACGCGGCGATACGATCCAAGGTGAAGCTGCTGAAATCCCTGCCGCGCAACGCTGGTGCACTGGCGGCGTCGGTGCCCGTCGATCAATTTGTCGGTCAGAGCGCCGGTGAGGCGGGATTGACGCTGGAACGGGCGCAGGCACAGGGCGCCGACCGGATCGACATCGCGGTCGCATCGGTCCGGCCGGTCGCGCTTTTCTCCTGGCTGGCGGCGTTGGAAGCGCAGGGCCTGCGTGTCGAGACCATGAGCGCGCGGCCTTCGCCGACGGCCGGCAGCGTGTCGGTACAGGCCGTGCTGGTCCGGGGGAGCGCGCAATGAGGGGCCTGTCCCTGTCTCTGTCCCTGTCGCGGCGGATGCGGATCGTTTTGATCCTGCTGTTTGCGTTCGGTTTCCTCCTGTTCATGCCGATGCGGATCGCGATCGGGCTTGCCGGCCTGGATCGGCTGGGCGTGGCGGCGCGGGAAGTGCGCGGCACCCTGTGGAGCGGTCGGATCGACCAGTTGATGCTCGGCGCGACAGCGCTGGGATCGGTGCGTGCGGCGCTCTCGCCCGTGTCGCTGCTGGTGGGACGCGCGCGCTTCGACGTCTGGCGGCGCAATGGCGCGGCGGATGATCTGAGCGGCGCGCTGACCGTCGGTTTCGGCCGGATCGGCATGGACGATGTCAGCGGCGCCATTCCGCTGGGGCGCACCTTCGCGCCGCTGCCGGTCGCCAGCTTCGTCCTGGAGGATGTGACCGGTTATTTTTCCGGGGATCGCTGCGGCCATGCCGAAGGGCGGGTGCGGGCGCAGATGGCGGGTCAATTTCCGGGGCTGAACCTCGCCCAGGGATTGTCGGGCGTTGCCACCTGCGACGGCGACGCGCTGCTGCTGCCGCTGGTCAGCCAGTCGGGCCTTGAGAAGGTAAATCTGCGGATCTGGCGTTCGGGCCGCTATGTGGCGGACATGCGGGTCGAGACCGCCGATCCCAGCTTGGCGGATGCGCTGGGCAGGGCCGGTTTCGCCGATGTCGGCGGGGCGCGGCTGCTCAAGGTCGAAGGAACGCTGTGATCCAGCCTTTGGCGGCGATCATCGGCGGGGTTGCGGGGGCGATCGCCGGGAGCTTTCTTGCGACGCTGATCCTGCGCTGGCCGCAGGGGAAGGGCGTGGCGCACGGTCGCTCCGCCTGTGACGGCTGCGGCCGGACCTTGGCTGCCTATGATCTCATCCCCATGCTGAGCGCGCTGGTGCAGCGGGGGCGCTGCCGGACCTGCGGCGCACGGATAGAGCCGCTGCACGGCCGCGTCGAAGTGGGCTGCGCCATCATCGGCGCACTCGCCCTGGGATTGCTGCCGGGGCTGGATGGCGTGGGCTGGGCCCTGCTGGGCTGGTTGCTGCTGACGCTGGCGATCCTGGATTGGCGGCATTTCTGGCTGCCTGATGCGCTGACGCTGCCGCTCGCCTTCCTCGGCCTTACGCTGGGGCTGTGGGTGACGGATGCGGCTTTGGCCGATCGTATCATCGGCGCGGCGGCGGGCTATTGCGGTCTGCTCGCCGTAGCCTTTGGCTATCGTGCGGCGCGCGGGCGGGACGGCCTGGGTTTGGGCGATGCGAAGCTGTTCGGGGCGCTGGGTGCCTGGTTCGGTTGGCAGGCGCTTCCCTTCATCCTGCTGATGGCGGCATCGCTGGGGTTGATGGGGGTGCTGGCAAGTATCGGCGCGGGGCGCGCCATCGACCGGACGACCCGCATAGCCTTGGGCACCTGCCTGGCCGCGGCGGCACTGCCGGGATGGTGGATTTCGACATTGTTGACGTGACGTCCCACGCGCTCGGACGAAATTGCGATGCCGTGAAAATGAAAACGGCCGCCCCGTGGGGGGCGGCCGCTTCCGCGAAGGTTCAGAACTTCACGCCCGCCCGGACGCCGTAAAGGCGCGGTTCGGACACATAGACGCGGCCAAGCCCATAGCCGGAGAAGGTGATTTTATTCTCCGCATTCTTGACGAAACCCTGGACGTACCAGGCCTTGTCGGGGGCATTGTAGGTCAGCGTCGCGTTGGTCTTCGTATGGCTCGGCATGCGGAACTGCACACCATTGGCGAAGTTGGTGTTGACATAATCGTCGCTGAGCCGGGTATCGACATGGGCGGCGATGTCCCCGCCATTGCCGAGCGGCAGCGTGTAGGTATAGCCCGCCGTCACGACCCAGTCCGGCGCATTGTCGAGCGGCCGCCCCTTGAAGTCGACCGCCGCGGTCGGGCGGTAGTCGGTATAATAGGCGTCGAGATAATTGATCGACAGGTCGACGCGGTTGCGCTGGCTCGGCGTCAGGACGAACTGCGATTCCAGCCCCTTGATCCGGGCCTTACCGGCATTAAGCGTCGTCTGGCCCAGCGTGCCGGGCGATGTCAGCTGCATGTCGGTATAGTCGTAATAGAAGCCGGCGAGATTGAACGACAGCGCGCCGCCCAGCGCCCGGCCCTTGATGCCCGCTTCATAGGCGGTCAGCTTTTCCGGCTGATAGTAGAGCAGATTGTCGGGCAGCGGCGCGGTGCAGCCGGGCGACCCGGTGGTGCAGCCATCATTGAAGCCGCCCGCCTTGTAGCCGGTCGCCGCATTCGCGTAGAAGAGGATGCGGTTGGTGACGTCATATTCGACGCCGGCCTTCCACGTGACCTTCGACCAGGACCGTTTGGCGTCGTTGACCTGCAGCACGTCGTAGCTCGACGGATCCAACTCGGTCGTGGTCGTGTCGGCGATGGTCAGACCCTCACGCGATTTGCGGTCATGCGAATAGCGCACGCCGCCGGTGATGCGCAGCCGGTCGGTGATCGAATAGGTCGCCTGGCCGAACACCGCCTTCGACACGCCGATCACGGGGCTCTGGATGAAGCCATAGAGCGCGAAGCCGGCATAGTTGTTGAGGATCGTGTCGACGTCCGTCGCCTTTTCGCGGAAATAATAGACCCCGGCCACGGCGTTGAGCGGGCCGTCGCCGGTCGTCGACAAGCGCAGTTCCTGCGAGTTGGAGCTGTTCTTCGATCCCGTATGCACGTCCGCGAAACGATTGCTGTTGCCGTTGACGTAGGTGCCCAGGCTCTCCCGGTTGAAAATGCGGTAGGAGCCCAGATAGGTCAGCGCGACGGGACCGAAATCCCAGCTGAATTCGCCGGTGACGCCGTAGATCTCGTTGTCCTGATAGGGCTCGCTGACGACCGGATAGGTCACCGTGCGGGCTTTGGCCGAGGATGCGCCCAGGAACAGCGGGTTCGTCGACGTCGGATTGGCGAAGAAATTGCTCATCGTCACGGACTGGACGCCCACGCCGCCCTGATGGGCATATTCGCCGACCACGAAGAATTTGCCCTGGTCTTCGGCGCCGAGCGTCAGTTCGGCGCTGAGGCGGCCGGCATATTCATCCTGGTCGAAACCGACCGATCGCGTCACGTTGGGGCCGGCGATCAGATAGCTGTCATGCTTGTTGTAGGCGCCGGCGGCGCGGATCGCGAAGCGGTCCGACACCGGGATGTTGAGCATCCCATCCACGCGATAGGTGTCGTAATTGCTGATCTCGCCGTTGACCGCGCCTTCGAACTTGTCGGTGGGGCGCTTGGTCAGGACGTTGACGACGCCGGCGGTCGCGTTGCGGCCGTACAGCGTGCCCTGCGGGCCGCGCAGCACCTCGATCCGCTCCAGGTCGAAGAAGGCGCCCGACAGCGACTGCTGGCGTGCCAGATAGACGCCGTTCACCATGAAGGCCGCAGACGGATCGCCCTTTTCCGTGCCGTCGGCGCTCGATACGCCGCGAATGGTGATCTGAAGGCCGTTCGCCTGGTCGATGCGAACGGTCGGCACAGCGGTGGTCAGCGACATGGCGTCGGTCACGCCGGCGGACTTGAGTTCGCTGCCGCCGACCGCGGAGATGGACAGCGGGGCCTTGGAGAGAAGTTCGGGACGCTTCTGCGCGGTCACGACGATATCGGTTGCTCCCATATCGACGGCATCCTGCGCGATCGCTGAAACGGGTGCGCATGCGATCAGCGCCAGTGCGGATCCGAATAAATATCTATTCATCGTTTTCACAAAAGATTCCCCTAAATATATATTTCGATGATTTGATGGGAATGACCCATAGGATGTTTCATTTTCTGTGCGGGTCATCATCCCTCCTGCGAACAATTTGTTATGACTTGAAAATTTCGTACCTCAATCTTGAGGAATTCTGTCTCTCCGACGCATCGCGCGATGATCAGAACGTCGATTGCGTACCGTCCGTCCGGCCCAGGATCGTCTTGGCCGTCATGGGTTGATGCACTGACCCCCCGGACATGGGCGGGAACTTGTCCCGGTCCTCCTTCATCCGCTCTCGCGTCGGGGAATTGAGAGCCGCCTCCAGCGCGCCCGCATCGTCGAAAACGACCTTGTTGCGCTGGAAATGGTGCGCGCGGGGCCAACTGAGTCCGTCGATCCATTCGACCGGCGTGCACACTTCAATCTCGCGAATGGCGGGGAAGTCGGCCATGATCGCCGGATGATGCCGCAGGTAGAAATCATGCCAGGCATTCGGATCCTGGGGGGCGCCGTGATAATGGACCATGAACGCGCAGCGGGTCGAGCCCGCTGGCGCATCGCATGGGGGCACGGGGAAGGGGCGCGCCCACATGACCTGATGGTCCCCTTCGGCCTCGCGCAGAACGGGGAAGTGCGCGGCATCGATCCGCGCCAGGGCGCCGTCTGCGGCGATCGCGGCCTCCAGCACTTCCAGCCGGGAAGCATAGACCTGCATGGCCAGCATCGGGGCCGGGCCGTCATCATAATAGCGGTCACTGGCCACGGCGGGAGTCAGCAGAAGTGCGCGTTCGATACCCGGCACCGCTCGCAGGATATCGGCGATGGCACGCCGATCCTCGGGGCTCACGGCGACGGCCGCATCGGCGTGGCGAAATGTCAGGAACAGGCAGAACATCTCAGGACAACCTCAATCGATATGCACCCGGTCCGGTTACAGTCCCTTCGACGTGCCGGCGAAAAAGCCGCCAATATCATCGAAGGTCGACTCGCTCAGTGCGGCATGCTGGGTCACCACCATGGAATCGCGCACGATCTGCTGCAGCCGGTGGCTTTTGTGGATCGCGGACATGCCCGCGGCACGATAGGCCGCCTGGATCACGTCGGCGCAGGCATGGGCCGCGTGCGACGCGCTCAGGCGCAACAGGTTGCGTTGCTTGGATGACAGGGCGCCGCCGTCTTCCAGCACGGCCCATGCCTCTTCGATCGACTGGTAGAAGAAGCTCCTGGCGCTGTGCCATCCGGCTTCGCCCTCGGCCAGCGCGAGCTTGAAATAACCGCGATCGCCAAGGCGCGGGACGCCGGGCATGATCCGGGCGCTGGCAGACATGTCCGCGACGATGTCGAGCGCCGCGCGCGCCAGGCCGATGTTGACGACGGCATGCGCTTGCGCCTGATAGGCGAGGGGAGGATAGCGATACAGGGTTTCGTCGATAACGCCGTCCGCACCGCGCACGCACGTCCATTCCTGCGCGTAGAACTTCTCCTCGACACGCGTGTCATGGCTTCCGGTGCCCTGCATGCCGACCACGTCCCAGTTGTCGATGATCTCGACTTCAGCGGCGGGCGCGACAGCCATCCGGACAACCGGCGCGCCATTGGGGCAAACTTCGTCGGTGGAAATGCCCACGCCGATCCAGTCGGCGCCCTTGCACCCGCTCGCAAAACGCCAGCGGCCGGTCGCGATCCAGCCGCCATCGGCGTCCCTGGCCTTTTGCAGAGGATACAGGCCGCCGGCAAACACCTGGTCAGGTCCGTCGGCGTAGATTTTCGCCTGGGTTTCGCGTGGCAAGGCCGCCAGATAGGTGTTCGCCGATCCGAATGCGGCAACCCATGCTGCCGAACCGTCGGCTTGCGCGATCGCTTCGACCATCGGCAGGAACCGGGCCGGCGACAGTGCGTCGCCACCGAAGCAGGCGGGCGTGCTCGCGCGGAAAATCCCCGCAGCCTTCATCATCTGCACGATGTCGCGCGGCACGTGCGACAGTCGATCGATCTCGTCGCGGCGTGCGGCGATTTCCTCGACCAGGGTGAGAAGGTCCAATTCCGATACGGGCGGCGCGATGGTCTGACTGTCGAGCACTATATGTTTCCTGTTCGGTTCAAAGCCGGTTTGCCGGCGTTCGGTGGCGGCAAGCATTGCCAACCGGTGATCGTTATTGTCGGGATCAGTGTTCGCCCTCATCCCCATGCGCTATCGTCCGGAGGCGCGGCGAACCAAGGAGGAGAACCGCGGCGGCTGCGATGAGCGGCACAGGTGCCAGAAAAAGGAATACAGCATCGGCGGAATGTCCGCCCGCGCGCATCTGGCCGGCGATCAGCGGTCCGGCGATGGAACCCAGCCGGCCCATGCCCACCGACGCCCCGGCGCCCAGAGCGCGGGCATGGGGGGGATAGATCCAGGGAATGAGCGCGTAGAGCGCGCATTGGGGGCCGACCACCAGGAAGCCCGCCATGGCCGCCAGCAACAGTACCAGGCCTTGATCATCGCTGATCGACATGATGGCCAGGACGACCGTCAGAGCGACATAGGCGGCGCAAAGCGGCCAGCGGAAACCGACCCGGTCGACGATCACCGCCAGCATCAGCGCGCCCGCGATGCTGGCGATATTGAAAATGAAGGCCGCACTTGCGCCGTCCGCCGGCGGCAGGCCCTTGGTGATTACCAGCGACGGCAGCCAGTTGAGCATCAGGTATACGATCAGCAAGGTCGTGGCGAACGTCACCCAGACCAACAATGTGGCGAGCATCCGGCCCTGTCCCAACAGGTCGTGCATCACGCCGCTGGACTTTTCGGCAACCGTCCCTGTCTGTCGCGGCATCAGCCAGAATATGAATGGAGCAAGCAGAATGGGCGGTATTCCGCCCGAAATGAAAATGGAGCGCCAGTCGACGCCGTCCATCATGCTGTGCGCATACAGGGCGACAATAGCCGCGCCGGCCGGCAATCCGCAGAACGCCACCGTCACCGCCAAAGCCCGCCTCCGCTCGGAAGCCACTTCGCCGACGATCGCTATGACCAGCGGCAGCGCGCCGCCGAAGCCGACCCCTGCCAGGAAACGGACCGTGAGCAGCGATGCAATGTCGGATAGCATGGCGGTAAGGATCGAACATGACCCGAAGGCAAGCATGGCAACGAAAAGTATGATGCGCTGACTGATGAAGCGCGACAAAATGCCGCCGGCGAAGGCTCCGGCGATAAGGCCTGCCATGGCCGCGCTGCCGATCCAGCCTTGGGCATCGGCGCCCAGCCCGATCTCGGCCATCATATGGGGCGCTGCGACGCCGAAGGCCTGGATATCATATCCTTCCAGCCCAATGATGCACAGGCAGAGCAACAGCGTCGGCAAAAGGAGGGGCTTTCGCTCCGGCGAACGGGCGGAAACGGGGGCGGCAATGCTCATGCCGAGATCTCTTTGAACGAGATGAGCGCAAGGATGTCGCAAAACGACGAGCGGCAATCGCCACGCAGTCTCGAGGATCCACCCATCATCGCCATATCCCTTTCATACGGCCCAAGGCGTGTGCTTACAGCCATATTGTGTACCGTACACTAAATTGCATTCCTGTTACGGTCAAGCACAGAACGTCGTTCTCCTGTGCTGTGCCGCTTATCCGCTCATTACATTGATGATTGTCTGACCGCGGACCGGAGGCTAGGACCAGACATCTGCGCTTGCGTCATATTCGGTATGCGACGCACAAGCCGATCGCGGCGCATTGGGAATGAAGGGGGCGAACGTGGATACCGTCGTAAGGAAAGGCGCAACCCTGCAGGAGCAGGTCGCAGATTTGCTGGGGCAGGAATTGCGCGCCGGCCGATTTGCGCCGGGTCAGCGTCTAACGGAGCAGGGGCTGGCCGAACGGCTTAACGTGTCGCGAACGCCCATTCGTGAAGCCCTCAAAAAGATGGTCGAACAGGGGATTCTGGAAGCGCGGCAACGTGGCGGCTATGTGGTGCCGTCCCCCAGCGTTGAAGAGATCCGGCAGACCATAGCGGTACGAATGCTTCTGGAACCCCCGGCGGTCCAGATGGCCGCGAGGGAATATGACCAAGCGCAGTGGGAACGCATCAGTGCCGCGATTGAAAGCGAAAGCGCGGTGGAGCAGGATCCGGATCAATCATCCTTCGCCAATGCGAACGAGGATTTCCGGCGGGCCGTGTTCGATGGCATTTCGAACCGTGTGTTGCTTGCGCTGATCGCCCAGTTCGCCAATCATTTGAATCATATCCGCGCGGCTACCCTTAAAAATGTGAAGCTGCGCGGCGAGATTGTTCAGCGCCAGCGGCAGATCCGGGACGCCATCGTGGCGCGCGACGAACATTATGCCGAGATGCTCTGGCGTTCCTATCTGCACCTCAGCGAGGAAACGCTGATTGCCGCCATGGCCGAATATATCGGCGCCTGAGGCCAGAGGCGGCGGTCGTTCCCAGCGGAAAGCAAAAGGCCCGCCATCCGCTGGGGACGGCGAGCCAGGAGGCGGCAAAAGGAACGACTGTCAGGCCGGGGTTGCTTTCGCTTCCCTGGTTTCGGTCCATTCGGCGACGGACATGCGGTTCATCTCGAAACGGTCGCGCGTGGTGGAATACCATCCGCCATGCAGGCGCGCGACCAGGTCCATCTTGTCGCCGTCCAGGTGAAGCTTCTCGTCGATGATGCCGTCTGCAAAATGCATGTGCAGTATCTCGCCCGTCACGATGCAGCGGTTGAACGGCAGATGCTGGATATTGGCGACCCGGCATTCGAAGCTGACCGGCGATTCCGCAATGCCCGGGGTTGCGATCTGCCTGGACGGACGTGGTGTAAAGCCTGCCATGTCGAATTCGCTCACCCCCTCGCCAAAGTCGAGCGAACTGACGACCATCTGTTCCGCGATCGTCCAACTGACCAGATTGACGACGAACTCACCCTGATCATGGATGTTGCGCGCGGTGTCCTTGAGCGGCTTGCCGTCGTCGCGGCCGTTGCCCTCTATGCCGATCACCAGCAGGGCGGGAACGTTGCTGAACACGTTGAAGAAGCTGAACGGTGCGGCGTTGAGGCCGCCATCGGCGTTGATGGTGGATACCAGGGCGATAGGCCTGGGTACGACCGCATTGGCCAGGAGCTTGTAGATGCGGTCCGGGGTCAGTTCAGATGTTGCTATGTCCATGACTTTAGGCCAGTCCGGGCTTGCCGGATCGACATTCTCCCTGATTGAAACGGGTTGACGAACGATTGGGTTGTCAAAGGCCGTGCGGCCCGCTCGCGCCCTGCTCCGATTTCAGCAAATGGCGCGGCGCGGCATCCAGCAGATGGATGACCCGCGCCAGCGTCAGAACCTGATCATGATAGAGTTCGGGCGAAAGCTTGTCGATATGCCCCCTGCCGCTGAGGTCTTCGGCCAGAAAATAGGGTGCGGTCGTGATATAGCCGATGCTTGGCACCCGCGCGATGCCATAGGGATGCAGGCCGGGCGAGAAGGAGAAGGCGCTGTTGTCGGTCACGACGGTTCGGGCGAGGCGCGAGTCCTTCAGGGCTTCCCGCATGATGGCCGCCATATGGTTGGGCCGGTCCTTGTCGAACAGGGTGAAGGCCCAGCTGATATCGGGCTTGCCGCTCGGCTCATAGGTGTTGGCCACCGGATCGCCCACCCATTCGCGGCAGCCCAGATGCTCCATGGCGAGGGACGCAACCGCTTTCTCCAATATCTCGGGCCGCTGCGTGGCCCACCAGACGTCCTGCGTGTGGTTGAGTTGCAGATGGCCTTCGCTCATCACGCAGCAGATCGTGCGCCGGCGGGCCGAACGTGGCAGGCGCGCGAAATATTTCATCAGGTTGATGATCGCGATCGATCCATTTTCCTGGATCGCGTTCATGCCGTCCGTGTTGGTCCACAGGATGATGGTTTCGTCCGTGCTGCCGGGCAGGGTGGCGATGGTCGTCGCCGTGCGGACACCGGGCGTCACCTTCACCAAATTCCTGAATGTGATCGGTTCGCCGCTCGCTTCCAGCGCACGCAGTGCCTTCGCGCCTGAAACGCTGACCCAGGCCGATGGCAGCGCGGCCGTGCCGTTACGGCGGATCTGGCCGGCGCCGTCCGCATCCGCCCCGTTCACCCAGGCATAGATGACGCCGACCGCGCCAGCCCTTTTCAACTCGTCTTCCAGCGTCGGGGAGAGTTTCTTCTCGGCATTGTTCCAGGCCGTGGCGGACGCCTGCATGGCGGGCAGGCCGCCCGCATGGGTCGGATCGACGATTGCGGCCACACCCGTTTTGTACATTTCGGAAAAATGCAGCGGTTCGACTTCAATCTCGATCAGCGCGATCTTGCCCGCTATGTCCGCCGGAATGGCGATCGGCAGGACCTGGTCCCGCTGTCGGGGCGCGCCGAACACGGTGCCTTTCGCCAAGCCGCAATATCTGAGCGGCGCGGTCACGCCGTCGGGGCCGGTGCCCGCCGATTCCCGGTTGGGCGACGAGACGGGGATGCTGATGCCCGACCTTGTCACGATACTGCATTCGAGCGACTGCCACAGGACGGCGTCGGTCCGTTCCAGCCGATCGACCGTCAGGCCCGCGGCGGCGAAGCGATCGTCGAGGAACTTGCAGAATTTCGCCAGTTCCTCGCTGCCCGGATAGCGCGTGCCGAAGCTGTTCATGAATTCGACATCGGCCCACATATCGGCCTGTGTCGGGAACAGATCGGACCGGACCGGCGATTTCGCGGCGAAGGACGGCGTTGCCGCAGCCATCATCGCTATGCCGGTTCCAGCGCCTGCCGCTCCCAGCAATTGTCGACGGGACATGTTTTCCATCTGGACTTTTCGTCGGCTCATAAAATTTATGTATACCGTATCCGACGAAGTGGCAAGGGAGGATGCTCACCCGGTGATCGGTGGCATCCTCTGTCCTCCCTGCCCGTCGACGGGCAGGAACGATGGGCCATTCTTGAACCGGATGCCGACGCCGACAATGCGACCCAGGCGAGCGCAGGACGGAGCGCAAGGCCCCGTTCCGCCATGTCGTCAGGCCGGTTCGAACCCGACCATCGCCTTCACCTCAAGATATTCGTGGAAGCCGTAATCGCCCCATTCACGGCCGTTGCCGCTCATCTTGTAGCCGCCGAACGGCGCGTTCATGTCGAATCCGCCGTTTATGCCGATATAGCCGGCACGGATGCCGCGCGCGACCGATCGGCACGCGTCCAGGTCCGTGCCCGACACATAGCCGGCCAGGCCATATTCGGTGTCGTTGGCGATCGCGAGCGCATGGTCGATGTCGTCATAGCCTAGCAGGACCAGCACCGGCCCGAAAATCTCTTCGCGGGCGATGGTCATGTCGCTGGTGACATCGGAAAAGACGGTGGGCTTCACGAAATAGCCCTTGTCCAGGCCCTCGGGGCGGCCGGGACCGCCGGTCACCAGCATTGCGCCCTCGTCGATGCCTTTCTGGATATAGCCTTGGATCTTTTCGAACTGGGTCCGGTTGACGACGGGGCCATTGGCGAAATTGCGGTTGGGGTCGCCCACCGTCACCACCGCCGCCGCGGCGCGTGCCGCCTCGACCGCCTCGCCCATCCGCGCGCTTGGCACCAGCATACGCGATGGCGCGCTGCAGCTTTGTCCGGAATTCATCATCATGAACGTCACGCCGCCCGCGACATGGGCCGGCAGGCTGGCGTCGTCGAGGATGATGTTCGGGCTCTTGCCGCCCAATTCCTGGGACACGCGCTTGACCGTGGCGGCGGCATTGCGGGCGATATCGACGCCCGCCCGGGTGGAACCGGTGAAGGAGATCATGTCGATGTCGGGATGTGCCGACATGGCCGATCCCACGCCGGGCCCGTCGCCCTGGATCAGATTGAACACGCCCGCTGGCACCCCGGCGGCGTCCAGTATCTCGGTGAAGATCTGCGCGGAGAAGGGCGATACCTCGCTGGGCTTGAGGATCATCGTGCAGCCGGTCGCCAGCGCTGGATAGACCTTCACCGCGACCTGGTTGAGTGGCCAGTTCCACGGGGTGATGAGGCCGCAGACGCCGATCGGTTCATGACGGACCATCGTCGTGCCGCGCATCTCCTCGAATTTGAACGTCTTGAGGATTTCGATGGCCGCCGTCAGATGTCCGATGCCAAGCCCCGCCTGCGCCCCCGACGAGAGCGCAGCCGGCGCGCCCATTTCCTCGGTCATCGCGGCTGCCAGATCGCCATAGCGCTTCTGATATTCCGCCTGGATCGCTTCGAGCAGATCCAGCCGTTCGGCGACGGTCGTGCGCGAATAGCTGGAAAAGGCGTGGCGTGCGGCCGCCACGGCCTTGTCCAGGTCGGCGGCCGACCCGAGCGAGATGCGCCCGCATACCTCTTCCGTTGCCGGATTTTCGACGTCCAGCGTCCTCGGCTCCACTGGGTCGATCCAGGCGCCGTCGATATAGAATTTCAGGTAATCGCGCATGCTCAAGTCTCTCCGTTAATGTCGTGCTGGTTTGCCGGGCGAGCGGTCCTAGCAGGCGGCCAGCGAGCCGCTGCGCACCAACCTGCCGGGCAGGGCGTCGGTCGCAACGTCATCCCGGAGCGTGATGGCGCCCGATACCATCGTCAGGTCGAATCCCTTGGGCGGCTGCACCAGGCGGGTTCCATTGCCGGGCAGATCCTGCACGACCTCCGGTGGCCCCATGGTCAGATTGTCGAAATCGATGATGTTGATGTCGGCCTTCAGCCCGTAGGCGAGGCGGCCCCGGTCGGCGAAGCCGTAGAGCGCCGCCGTCTCCGACGTTAGCTTCTTCACGATCTTTTCGAGTGCGATGCGCGGGCCGCGCGTGCGGTCGCGCGCCCAGTGCATCAGCGCCGTGGTCGGATAGCTGGCGTCGCAGATGATGCCGCAATGCGCGCCGCCGTCGCCCAGCGACAGCACGGTGTCGCCACGGTCCAGCATCTCGCGCGCATGGTCCAGATTGTGCCGGCTGTAGTTCATCGATGCCAGCATCACCTTGCCGCGCCCATCCTGCGCCATCACCATCTCGTAAAGGACCTCATCCGGTGAAATGCCGCGCGCGGTGGCGATGCCCGCGACGCTCATGGCCGGTTCGGGCTCATAGTTCATCGGGTTTTCCATGGCGTACAGCTGTCCGTAGTCCTGGACGGCGGAGGCGAGCATCGACCCGTCATGGGTGCTCCCGGCGGCCAGCAGCGCGGCCTTGACCTCCGGCCGGCGCATCGCGGTGACCCGCTGTTCGAACGGCAGCGGTGCCAGATGCTCCAGATAATAGATGTTGTGGATGAACGGGCTGAAGTTCGAATCCAGCCCGAAGATGACGCCGACCGGGCGGTTGAAGACCTGCGGCGTGATGAGATGCCCTTGGGCCCGGTCGCGCTCCACCGACCGCATGACGTCGCGCCACAGGTCGGGCGCCTCGTTGGTCGACAGCAGGGTATAGGTCAGCGGCCGTCCGGTTTCTTTCGCCACGCGATGGAAGCGCTCGAAATCCTCCAGGCACTGATTCTCGGTGATGAGAACCGCCTGCAGCGTGCCGCGTCCGGCGTCCGCCATGCCCATGGCGATCTCCCGGATTTCGGCTTCTTCGGACTTGAAACAGGGCACGTTCTTGCCGTCGCTGGTCTTGTGATAGACGTTGCGGGACGTGGCGAAGCCGATCGCGCCGGCCTCCATCGCCTCACGGGTGATGGCACGCATCTGCCGGCGGTCCTCCTCGGTCGCCGGCTCCAGGTCGACCGCTCGCTGGCCCATGGCGAACACGCGCATCGGTGAGTGCGGCAGCAGCACCGAAACGTCGACATCATAGGCGCGCGCGTCGAGCGCATCGAGGAAGTCGGGGAAGGTCCGCCAATTCCAGGGCAAGCCTGCCGCCAGCACGACCTCGGGAATGTCCTCCACGCCCTCCATCAGGCGGATCATGTTGTCGCGGTCCTCGGGCTTGCAGGGGGCGAAGCCGACGCCGCAATTGCCGGTGACGATGGTCGTCACGCCGTGCGAGGATGTCGGCGTCATGCGATCGGCCCAAGTCAGCTGGCCGTCATAATGGGTATGCACGTCGACGAAACCCGGCGTGACGAGCTTGCCGCGCGCGTCGATCTCCTCCGCGCCTTTGCCCGCCAGCTTGCCCAGGGCGGCGATCCTGCCGTCCTTGATCGCGATGTCGCCCTCGATCAGGGCGCCGCCTGTCCCGTCGGCGAGCGTGCCGCCGCGGATCACGATGTCATAGTCATTGGTCATAACTGGGTCCGTTCTTTTCGAAGCAGCAGTCGCCCGCCGCATTGCTTCATTCAGATGAGCAAGGTCAGGTTGCCGAACGCGGCCCGACACGAAACCCAGCAACGCTGGAATATCGCGTCCATTTCCGTCTCGAAGATGGCGGGAACGGTGTGGATGCGGCTGTTGACGCGAACACCCCGAAGCAGATGGTCGAAAACGCCTGCGTCTTCGGGCTGCGCGGGGTGGGCCCGTTCGGAAATGGCGTTCGTCATCCTCGTCCCGATTTTCCTGTCTTCGCCGCCCGAGAGGGCTCGGGCCGGCACACGGCGCCCATGTCGTATTGGGCGATCTTGCGCCCGTCCGATGGCCGCGAAAATCCCGGGGATATCGTATTTCGGGCCAAAATACTTTCATTCGGCCGCAAAACCGCCTCCGATGGGGGCTCGGGGCAGGTTGGCCGATTGCCGCAGGGTGGCTATGCGGTCCGCGAGGCGTTGGAGCGACTGACCGGCCGCGTGCTGGTAGGGGATCGGGCGTTCCCCGCGTCCATGACCGAGCTGTTCGCGCGCCGAAACGCGCTGCCGATCGATATGTGCCTATGCGTTCCGCAGCCGGGCGGGGCTGACCCCGCATGAGCAGAGAGTTGCTGTCGATAGTGGCCGGATATCGAACTTTAGGCCGGAATTCGAAGCAGGCGCACATTGCCAAACCGGGCTGCGATCCGTGAAGTCTGGCGTCGTGATAGAGCGTGCCGCTTAGCGCGGCAGATTACCGGTCGGATGATCCGGATCGACGCGGGGCGGCTGTAAGGCGCCGAGAAAGAAAGGCGGAAAGAAACGCGATGACCCCTCTTATTACCGAACATGTCGTGAAGAGCGAGCGGACGATCACGACCTATCTGGAGGCCGGGCCGCCCGATGGGCCACTGATCGTGATGGTGCATGGCTATCCCGATCTGGCGACAAGCTGGCGTCACCAGATGCACCTTCTCGCCAGCATGGGTTTTCGCGCGGTGGCGCCGAACATGCGTGGCTATGCCGGTTCGAGCGTGCCCGACAAGGTGGAAGGCTACGCGATCGAGGAAAGCGTCGCCGACCTCATCGAACTGATCGACGCACTGGGCGCGGACAGAGCGGTATGGGTCGGCCATGATTGCGGCGCGGCGGCTGTATGGGGACTGGCGACGCACCATCCCGATCGGTGCCTGGGCGTCGCGGGGCTGTGCGTGCCCTATCTGCCGCAGGGCTTCACGCTGGAAACGGTGGCGGCACTCGCTAACCGAGACGTCTACCCGGCGGACCGCTTTCCATGGGGCCAATGGGGCTATTGGGGCTATCAGGTTCAGCATCCGGCCGATTCCGACGCGCAACTCGATAGCGACCCGGAATCCGCTATCAAGATGATCTTCCAGCGGACCAGCCCCGCCTCCTTCGGTACAAATTCGGGCGGCGACGTCATCGGCGCGCCGCATGGCTGGTCGCCAATCCTGGAGTATATGAAGAGCCAGCCGATCAGTTCGACGGTGCTCAGTGAGGAAGGCTATTGGGCCTACGTCGCGTCGGTCCGGCGCAACGGTTTCGGCGCGATCAACAACTATTACCGCAACGGTCAGCGCAACGCCGCCTACGCCGCGACGGCAGTGAACGAAGGGCGGATCGACATGCCGGTCCTCTTCATCCACGCCAAATATGATCGCAGCTGCGTCACCATCGGCGCGCCGCTCGCCGATCCGATGCGCGCCGCCTGCCCGGACCTGATGGAAGCTGTCGTGGAAGCGGGCCACTGGGTCCAGCAGGAAAAGCCGATGGACGTGAACGCGTCCCTCGTCGAGTGGCTGGCCCGGCGCGTGCCAGGCATATTCGCCGCGCGCGCGTGCGCGGCGGACGTTTGACAGGGATATGGTATTTGCGCGGGGTGGCAGCCTATCGCGCGGCGGCGCTGCTTCGCAAGCTCGATCGGATCTGCCCCGATCACAAGCAGTGACGCAGCGGCTTAGGGTCGGCAGCCTCTCAGCCTCGGAGCGGAGACAATGATCGCGCAGGAGTGATCGCGTGAAAGATAAAGTTGATGTCGTAATCGTGGGCGGGGGGGCATCTGCCGCTGCAGCGGCATGGAGCCTGGCGGACACGCGCATGCGCATCGTCTGCCTGGAGCAGGGCGACTGGCCGGAGCCGGGCCGCTATCCCGCGACCGGCAGAGACTGGGAAGCGCGCCAGCACGGTGATTGGAACTCCAGCCCGCATGTGCGCCGGTCCCCCGCCGACTACCCGGTCAACGACGAGAATTCGCCGATCAAGATCATCAACTTTAACGGTGTGGGCGGCGGCACCGTGCTGTTCGGCGCGCATTTCCCGAGATTCCATCCGTCCGATTTCCGCGTGCGCTCGCTCGACGGCGTGGCTGACGACTGGCCGATCGACTATGCGACGCTGGAACCTTTTTACGATGAAAACGACCGGATGATGGGCGTGTCGGGACTGTCGGGCGATCCGGCCTATCCGGCCAAGGAGCCGCAGATGCCGCCGCTGCCGCTCGGCAAGTCCGGTGTTGCGCTGGCGAAGGGCTTCAATGCGATGGGCTGGCACTGGTGGCCGTCCGATTCGGCGATCGCCTCGCGCGAATATGAGGGACGGCCGGCTTGCATCAACCTGGGTCATTGCACGTCGGGATGCGCGCAGGGGGCCAAGGGCAGCGTCGATGTGACCTACTGGCCGGCGGCGATCCGCGCCGGTGTCGAACTGCGCACCCATTGCCGCGTGGCGCGCGTCGAAAGCGACGAAGATGGCCTCGCGACGGGCGTCACCTATTTCGACGCCGACGGTGTGGAGCAATTCCAGCCGGCCGAGATCGTCATCATGGCCTGCAACGGCGTGGGCACGCCGCGCATCCTGCTCAACTCCGCGGCCGATCGCTTTCCCGATGGCCTTGCCAATTCGAGCGGGCTGGTGGGCCGGAACCTCATGTTCCACCCCTGCGCCTATATCGTCGGCATCTTCCCGGACGAACAGGACGGCTATCGCGGCCCGCATAACTGGTTTGCCAGCCAGGAATTCTACGAGACCGACGCCAGCCGGGGTTTCGTGCGCGGCTATTCGCTGGAAGGGAACCGGGGGAGCGGGCCGGTGCGGACGGCCACCGACGGGATGCTGGCGGGCCTGATCCCGTTCGGTGAGGATCATCACGATGTCTTCCACCAACTGTTCAACCGCACCACCGCCATCCTCGTCATCGGCGAGGATCTGCCGGAGGCGCACAACCGGGTGACGCTCGATCCGGTGCTCAAGGATTCGAACGGCATCCCGGCGCCCAGGATCGACTATAGCATCAGTGAGAATAGCTGGCGGATGCTGGAGCATGGCCGCGACCGCGCGCTCGAGGCGCTGCGCGCGGCGGGCGCGGTGGACAGCTTCGCGCTGGTGCCGATCGGGCCGAGCGGCTGGCACCTGATGGGCACCGCGCGCATGGGCGCCGATCCCGCGACGTCTGTCGTCAACGAATGGGGCCGCAGCCACGACGTCAGGAACCTCTTCATCATCGACGGCAGCCTGTTCGTCACCTCCGCCGGCGTCAACCCGACGCCCACCATCCAGGCGCTCGCGCTCTATATCGCCGACGCGATCAAGCAGCGTCTCGCCACAGCCACCCTCTTCGATTGAGCGATCACATGAACTCTCAGACCCACGCGGAACCCGACCTGCTGCGCCGCCTGCTCGGCTGCCTCATCCCGCCCAGCGAGCGCTACGACCTGCCGGGCGCGGACGATCCGGCCATAGCGGCGGAAATCGCGGCCACGCTCGCGACGCGGAGGGTGGATATGGCGACGCTCCTGGCGGCGCTGAGCGGGGAGGCGTTGCAGGATCGTTCCACCGCAGCCGTGCAGGCTGTCGCCGACCGGCTGAAGTCCGTCGATGCCGGCGCGTTCGAAGCGCTGACCGTCGCCCTCGCGCAATGCTATTATCGCGACGACCGTGTGCTGGAACGGCTCGGCATGGAGGCCCGGCCGCCCTTCCCGAAGGGCTTCGAGGTGGAGCAGGGCGACTGGTCCTTGCTCGAGCCCGTGCGCGCGCGCGGCAAGATCTGGCGGGAGGCTTGATCCATGTTTGAATCTGCGCCCGTTGATCCCAATCCGCAAAATATAAGTGGCATCGCCTTCCACTTGATGGGCGGCAGATTAAGTCCAAATTTTTCACCCGCGCGTCAGGACGACGTCAGGCGCGCCGGGCATGGTCTCATGACCCCCTAATTCAGCGGCCCACAGCGCGCGGGAGATCATGGACATGGGTTCCGAGACGGAACGACAGAAGTCGACTCGATTTTCCCGGCGCAACGCATGGATCATGGCGGCGCTGGTCTGCCTCATATTCTTAGCGGCATGGGTGCTGACGGGGTCCCGGTTTCCCGCAAACGCGACATCCAGGGCTCGTGCTGCGGCGGCGGTTGGGGTTGCCCGCGCCGCGCAAGCGGACGTGCCGGTGACGTTGAATGCGATCGGCACCGTGCAGCCTGTCACCACCGCCACGGTCCGCACCCAGGAATCCGGGGTGCTGTTCGGCATCCATTTCACCGAAGGCCAGATGGTGCGGAAGGGACAATTGCTCGCCAATATCGATCCCCGGCCTTATCAGTTGGCGCTGGCGCAGGCCGAGGCCGGCCTGGCGCGCGATACGGCACAGCTGGCCGCCGCGCGGGTCGACCTCAACCGTTACCAGACTTTGCTTTCGCAAGACTCTATCGCCCGCCAGCAGGTGGACAGTCAGGGCGCGCAAGTGAAGCAGCTCGAAGGAACGGTGGCCGCCGACCGGGCGGCGATCGGCACGGCACAGCTGAACCTGCGCTACAGCGCGATCACGGCGCCGGTTTCCGGCCGCATCGGCTTGCGCCAGGCCGATCTTGGCAATTATGTCACGCCCAGCGATGCCAATGGCATCGCCGTCATCACCGTGACCCGGCCAATCGACGTCGCCTTCACCCTGCCCCAGAATGACATAGTGGCGATCTGGGGCAAGACGGACATGGCCGTCGCCGCGCGCGACCAGAATGGCGAGCGCGTCATTGCGGAGGGGCGTTTCCTGACCCTCGACAATGCGGTGGACCTGTCGACCGGAACCGTCCGGGCGAAGGCGCGCTTCGCGAATGAAGGCGATACGCTGTTCCCCAACCAATTCGTCAATGTCTCCTTCGCCGCCAACACGCTCCGCCATGTCGTCACCGTGCCGGTCAGCGCGGTGCGGCACGGGCCCAACGGCGATTTCCTGTTCCTCCTCCAGCGCGACCGCACGGTCAGGCTGCGTTCGGTGAAGACCGGGCCGCAGACGGACAGCAACATCGCCATCCTCTCCGGCCTCGCCGCCAACGAAACGGTGGTGACGGAGGGGGCGGATGGGCTGGATGACGGATCCCATGTCAGGCTGCCGGGCGACCGCGCGCCGGACAGGCAGGGACGGCGCGGAGCGCACGGGCGGAAGCATTGATCCGTGGCCGTGCCCGATCCCTCGACCCCACCAGCGAATCCATCGCGGCAATTCATCCTTCGCCCGGTGGCGACGACGCTGCTGATGGCGGCGATCATGCTGGCGGGGTTGATCGCCTGGCGCTTCCTGCCGGTGTCGGCGTTGCCCGAGGTGGATTATCCGACGATCCAGGTCACGACCCTCTATCCCGGCGCCAGCCCCGATGTCGTAGCGGTCACGGTGACGAGCCCGCTGGAGCGCCAGTTCGGCCAGATGGCGGGCCTCTCGCGCATGTCCTCCGCTTCCTCGGCGGGCGCGTCGGTCATTACGTTGCAGTTCAAGCTCAACCTGTCGCTGGACGTGGCCGAGCAGGAAGTGCAGGCCGCCATCAACGCCGCCGGGACGTTGCTGCCATCCGACCTGCCCGCGCCGCCCGTCTATGCCAAGGTCAATCCGGCCGACGCGCCGATCTTCACGATCGGCGTCACCTCCGCCACACGCCCGCTGGCGGAGGTGGAAAATCTGGTCAGCGAAAGGCTGGCCGACAAGATCGGCCAGATGTCGGGCGTCGGCCTTGTTTCCCTGTCCGGCGGGCAGCGGCCCGCCGTCCGCATCCAGGCCGATATGGAGGCGCTGGCGGCGCGCGGCATATCGCTCGACACGCTGCGCGCGGTTGTCGCCGCCGCCAATGTCAACGGCGCCAAGGGCAGCTTCGACGGCCCCACCAAAAGCTGGTCGATCGACGCCAACGATCAGCTTGCGACGGCGGACGCCTATCGCTCGCTCGTCATCGCCTATCGCGACAATGCCCCTGTGCGGCTGGGCGATGTCGCGCAGATCGCGCAAGGGCCGGAAAACCGGCTGATCCGTGCGTGGATGAATCGCACCCCGGCGATCATCGTCGATGTCATGCGCCAGCCGGGCGCCAATGTGATCGGCACGGTGGACGCGATCAAGGCCGCCTTGCCCGATCTGGAGCGCCAGCTTCCGGCCGATGTCCACCTGACCGTCCTGTCCGACCGGACGATCGGCATTCGCGCCTCCGTCAGCGATGTCGAATGGGATCTGGCGCTGGCCGTGCTGCTGGTCATGATGGCGATCTTCCTGTTCCTGGGCAATCCGCGCGCGACCGCCATCGCCAGCGTGACGGTGCCGTTGTCGCTGGTCGGCAGTTTCGCGGCGCTCTATTTTCTCGGCTATTCGCTCAACAACCTCACCCTGATGGCGCTGACCATCGCATCGGGCTTCGTGGTCGACGACGCCATCGTGGTGCTGGAGAATATCGACCGCCATCTGGAGGCTGGCCTGCCGCCGCTGGAAGCCGCGCTCAAGGGGGCGAGCGAGATCGGCTTCACCATCATCTCGCTGACCGTCAGCCTGGTCGCCGTGCTGATCCCGCTGCTGTTCATGGGCGATATAGTCGGGCGTCTGTTCCGTGAATTCGCGGTGACGCTGGCAGTGACGATCCTCATTTCCGCCGTGGTCGCACTGACCATGGTGCCGATGCTGTCCGCCCGCTGGCTGAAGCCGCCGGAGCGTGAGCGCCATCCGCGTATCGTCGCCTGGACGCTGGAGATGTTCGACCGGCTGGCGCTGCGTTATGCGGCGGCGCTCGACTGGACGCTGGCGCGGCGCGGGGCGATGCTGGCGCTGTTCGGTCTGACGCTCGCGATCACGGCATTGCTGTTCGCGGGAATCCCCAAATCCTTGTTCCCGGAGCAGGATAGCGGCCAGATCCAGGCGATCGTCGCCGCAGGCCAGGATGTCAGCCTGACCCGCATGGCAGCCTTGCAGACCCAGGTCGCCGACGCGGTGCTGAAGGATCCGGATGTCGCGGGCCTCAGCTCCAATATCGGGGTGGACGGGCAGAATATGGCGATCAGCCAGGGGCGGATGCTCATCGACCTCAAGCCCAAGAGGCAGCGCGGCAGCCAGTCAGCCCTGATCGAAAGATTGCAACGAGCGGCCGCGCGCATTCCCGGCGTCACGCTTTACCTGCGGCCCGTGCAGGATCTGACCATCGATACGGAGGGCGGGCCTACCCCCTATCGCTTTGCGCTCCAGGGCAGCGACCCGCAGGGGATTGCCCTTTGGACCCGGCGGCTGACCGATGCGTTACGCCGGGAGCCGGCTCTACGGACCGTCACGTCCGACCTCATGGACAGCGGCGCGGCCGTCACCGTCCAGATCGACCGGGACAGCGCGGCACGGCTGGGCATCAGCGCCGCCGCCATCGACAGCGCGCTCTACAACGCCTTCGGCCAGCGCATCGTGTCCACCATCTTCACGCCCGCCGACCAGTATCGCGTAATCTTGGAGGGCCGACCGGACGACCGAAACGGCTTGTCGGCGCTGAGCCGCCTTTATGTGCAGGCGAGCAACGGTGCGTCCGTGCCGCTCGGTGCGGTCGCCGGCTTCCGCACGGGCGCGGCGCCGCTCGTCATTTCGCGCGTTGCGCAATTCCCGGCGGCGACCATCGGCTTCGATCCGGCGCCCGGAACGTCGCTGGGCGGCGCGGTCCGGCGGATCGTGGCTTCGGAACGACGGATTGGCCTGCCTTCCGATATCTCGACCCATTTCACTGGCGCGGCCGACGCTTTCCGCGCGTCCCTGTCGAACGAGCTGTGGCTGATCCTCGCCGCACTGGTCACCGTCTATATCGTGCTGGGCGTGCTCTATGAGAGCTTTATCCACCCGCTCACCATATTGTCGACCCTGCCTGCCGCCGGGATCGGGGCGCTGCTGGCGCTCTGGCTCGCGGGCATGGGGCTGGGCGTGATCGGGATCATCGGCATCGTGCTGCTGATCGGCATCGTCAAGAAGAACGCGATCATGATGATCGACTTCGCCCTTCAGGCGCAAAGGCTGGAGGGCAAGGATGCGGACGGCGCGATCCGGCAGGCGGCGCGGCTGCGCTTCCGCCCGATCATGATGACGACCTTCGCCGCGCTTTTCGCCGCGCTGCCGCTGATTTTCGGCGGGGGCATGGGGTCGGAGCTGCGCCAGCCGCTGGGGCTCGCCATTGCGGGCGGGCTGATAGTGAGCCAGGCGCTGACGCTGTTCACCACGCCCGTCATCTTTCTTTGGTTCGAAGGCTGGGCCGCGCAGCGTGGCTGGAGCGTGAGGGCCGAGCCGGAGGGGACGCCAGCATGAACCTGTCCGCGCCCTTCATCCGGCGGCCGATCGGCACCATCCTGCTGACCATCGGCCTTGCGCTGTCGGGCGTGGTGGCCTTTTTCCTGCTGCCGGTCGCGCCGCTGCCGGACATTGATTTCCCCATTGTCTCCGTCCAGGCCAACCTGCCGGGGGCAAGTCCGGCGACCATGGCGGCGACCGTCGCGTCGCCGTTGGAAAAGCGGCTCGGCACGATTGCGGGCATTGACGAGATGACGTCGCAATCCTCGACCGGATCGGCGCGGGTCACGCTTCAGTTCGATCTCAGCCGCGACGTCGATGGGGCGGCCCGCGATGTGCAGGCGGCTATCAACACGGCCCGCGCCGACCTGCCCGCGACACTCCGCGCCAACCCTACCTATCGCAAGGCCAATCCGGCAGAGGCGCCGGTCATCATCCTTGCCCTTACCTCCCGCACGCGCAGCCCGGCCGCGATCTATGACGCGGTATCGACCATCGTCCAGCAGCGGCTGCTCCAGGTGGAGGGGGTGGGCGATGTCGAGCTGGGCGGCGCGGCGCTGCCCGCGGTGAGGGTCGACCTCAATCCGCTCGCGCTGGCGCGTTATGGCGTCGGCCTCGAGGATGTCCGCGCCGCCCTGTCCTCCGCCAGCGCCAACCGGCCGCGCGGGCTGATCGAGGGCAAGGGGCTGGCGTGGCAGATCTACAGCGACAAGCCAGGCCAGCATGCGGCGGACTATCGCCCCATCGTTATCGGCTGGCGCGACAATGCAGCGATCCGACTGGGCGACGTCGCCAGCGTCACCGACGGGCCGGAGGATATTCGCACCATGGGCCTCTATAATGGCGAGCGGGCCGTTCTGGTGGTCGTCACCCGGCAGCCGGGCGCCAATATCGTGTCCACCGTGGACGCGGTAAAGGCGCAGATACCGGCGCTATCCGCCGCCATTCCCGCCGACATCCAGGTGCATGTCGCCTCCGACCGGACCGCCACCATCCGCGCCTCCCTGCATGAGGTTGAGGTGACGTTGTTGATCGCCATGGCGCTGGTCATCCTGGTCACCGGCCTCTTCCTGCGGTCCGTCCGCGCGGCGGCCGTGCCAGCCGTGGCGGTAAGCGTGTCGCTGCTCGGCACGCTGGGCGTCATGGCTCTGCTCGGCTTCTCGCTCGACAATCTCTCGCTGATGGCGCTGACCATCTCGACCGGTTTCGTGGTCGACGATGCCATCGTGGTACTGGAAACGATATCCAGTCACGTCGAACGGGGCCTGCCGCCGCTCACCGCCGCCATGCGCGGCGCGCGCGAGGTCGGCTTCACCGTGCTTTCCATATCGGTCAGCCTGATCGCGGTGTTCGTTCCGCTCCTGTTCATGGGCGGGCTGATCGGCGAACTGTTTCGTGAATTCGCCGTCACCATGGCGGTGGCGGTAGCGATCAGCCTGGTCGTCTCGCTCACCGTCACACCGGTCATCGCATCGCTCATACTGCGCGGGACGGACAGGCCGAGCCGGATCGCCAGGCTGCTGGGCCATGGTTTCGACCATGTGCGCGGGCATTATGCGCGCAGCCTCGATTGGGCGCTCGCCAACAGGGGCGCGATATTGATCCTGCTGGCGGGAAC
Organism: Sphingobium sp.; assembly: GCA_035251955.1. Classification (GTDB taxonomy): domain Bacteria; phylum Pseudomonadota; class Alphaproteobacteria; order Sphingomonadales; family Sphingomonadaceae; genus Sphingobium. Next base: position 41,697 of record DATFDS010000168.1, read on the forward strand.
GGTCGCGCTCAACGTCACCCTGATCGAACGTTTGCCCAAGGGCTTGTTCCCGGAACAGGATACCGGCGCGCTGCAGGGCGGCATCAGGGCCGACCAGAGTATTTCCTTCAACGACCTTCAGGCCAAGCTGGGGCGCGCGGTGGCGATCATCCGGCGCGATCCTGGGGTGGCGACGGTGGTCGCCTTCAGCGGCGGCACGCGCGCGGGCGGCGGCTTCCTGTTCGTCTCGCTGAAACCGAAGGGTGAGCGGGATTCCAGCCGCGCGATCATCACCCGGCTTCGTCCCCGGCTGGCGCGTCTGAGCGGCCTGTCGGTCTTCCTCAACCCGGTGCAGGATCTGCGGACCGGCGGGCGCAGCGCCAACAGCAGCTACCAGTTCACGCTCAAGGCGGATTCGCAGGCCACGCTCAAGACGGCGGGCGCAAGGCTGGTTGCGCTGATGAAGCGTCAGCCGCAATTCACCGATATCGACATCGATCAGCAGGACGCGGGCGCGCAGGCCTTTGTCGCGATCGACCATGATGCGGCCGCGCGGCTGGGCGTGTCCATTCAGGCGATCGATGCCGCGCTCTACGACAGTTTCGGGCAGCGACAGGTGGCGAACATCTATTCCGGCCTCAACCAATATCATGTGGTGATGGAGGTCGCACCGGCCTTTCGAAGGTCGCCCGCCGCGCTCGCCCAGGTCTATGTCCCAGCCGGACAGACCGTCACGGGCACAGCCGCAGGTTCCGTCCCGGTCTCGCTCACCGGGTCGGCTGATGCGTCGACCGGTAGCGCGATCAGCGTCGCGCCGGTCGCTACCACGCCCCTGTCCGCCGTGGCGCACTGGGTGTCGGCGTCCACGCCCGCGCAGGTCAATCATCAGGACGGCGAACCTTCGGCCACCGTGTCCTTCAACACCGCCAACGGCTATTCACTGGGGCAGGCGGCGGACGCATTGGGGCGCATCATGGCGACGAGTGGCTTCCCGCCGACGGTGCATGGCGGCTTTGCCGGCACGGCGAAGGTCTATCGCCAGTCCACTGCGACCCTGCCCCTGCTCATCGGCGCGGCGCTGCTCACCATCTACATTGTGCTCGGTATTCTCTATGAAAGCGCGATCCATCCGCTGACGGTGCTGTCCACCCTGCCGTCGGCGGGGGTCGGCGCGGCGATTGCGCTGTTGGCGACAGGCGCGCAATTCGACCTGATCGCCATCATCGGCGTCATCCTGCTGATCGGCCTGGTCAAGAAGAATGCGATCATGATCATCGACGTGGCGCTCGATCTGGAACGGTCCTTCGCGCTGGCCCCGCCCGCAGCGATCCGGGAGGCGTCGCTGATGCGGCTGCGCCCGATATTGATGACGACCGCCGCCGCGATCCTGGGGGCGCTGCCGCTGGCGATCGGCTTTGGCGATGGAGCAGAGCTGCGCCGCCCGCTGGGCATCGCGATCATCGGCGGGCTGCTGGCCAGCCAGGTGCTGACCCTGCTGACCACGCCTGTCGTCTATCTCGCGCTCGACCGTTTCCGCAGGCGCGGCCCGCATGAGGCGCTGTTCGCCCGCCGCCGCGATTCCGGCCGCGCCGCCGAACCCGACTGGAGACCCGCATGATGAAAGCCCGCCGCGCCCTCCTTCCTGTCCTGATGGCCGCCACGACCCTGTCGGGGTGCAATCTGGCCCCCGCTTACCAGCGTCCCGCCATGGCTCCTCTTCCAGCTACGTTCAAGGAAATGCCCGGATGGCGGAGCGCCGCCCCTGCCGACGCGGTTGCGCGCGGGAACTGGTGGGAATTGCTGGGCGATCCGGTGCTTTCGGGGCTGGAGGCGAAGGTGCTGGTTTCGAACCAGAATCTCGCCGCCGCCCGGGCCGCCTTCGAACAGGCTCGCGCTTTGGTGCGGCAGCAGCGCGCCGCTCTGTTCCCCAGCGTGGGCCTGAATGCGGAAGGGACGGATGCGCATAGCTTCGCCTCCGGTGGCGACAAGCCAACGAGCGGCACTGGCGGAACGAGCGGCGACGCCTTTCAGCTTTCGCTCGGTGCAAGCTGGGAGCCGGACCTGTGGGGGGCGCTCGGCAACGGCGTTAGCCAGGCCAAGGCGCAGGCGGAGGCGAGCGCGGGCGATCTCGCCAATGCCACCCTGTCGGCGCAGGGGGAACTGGCGCTCGACTATGTCCAGCTTCGTGGCCTGGACGAGCAGAAGCGCCTGCTCGACATGACGGCCGCGGATTATGGCCGCGCACTTACCATCACGACCAATCGCTACAAGGCGGGCGTCGCCGCGAAGTCGGACGTGGACCAGGCTCAGACGGCCCTCTCCAACGCACAGGCGCAGGCCAAGGACCTGATCCGGCAGCGCGCCGCGCTGGAACATGCCATAGCGGTGCTGGCAGGGGAGAACCCCTCGACCTTTTCCCTGCCCGAGGCGCAGTGGAACCCTATGGTCCCGGAGGTGCCCGCCGTGCTACCGTCGCAGCTACTGGAGCGTCGCCCCGATATAGCGGCAGCCGAACGGCGGGTCGCTGCGGCCAACGCCAATATCGGTATACAGCGGGCGGCGGGCTTTCCGCTGATCGGCCTTACCGCCAATGCCGGCACCGGCGCAAATGCCCTGGCGGACCTGTTCCAGGCCGGGACCTCGGCCTGGTCCGTAGGTCTGAGCGGCCTGCTGACCCTGCTCGACTTCGGCGCGAACCGGGCCAAGGTGGCGGGTGCCCGCGCGGGATGGGAACAGACGGTCGCGCAATATCGGCAGACCGTCCTTGGCGCCTTCCAGCAGACGGAGGACCAACTCGCCGCCGTGCGGGTCCTGTGCGCCGAGGGGGACGACAGGATCGCCGCCGCCACCGCCGCCGGCCATGCGGAGGCCATGGCCCGCAATCAATATCTTGCCGGAACCATAGGCTATGCTGACGTGATCGTCGCGCAGACGACCGCGCTTGACGCCCGCGTCGCGCAGATCCAGCTCATCACCGACCGACAGGTCGCCGCCATCTCGCTGATCGAGGCGGTGGGTGGCCGCTGGGACAGTGCGTGAACGGTGAGAAACGGAAAAATCGCGCGCCGCGTAAGGTCTGCGTCAGTCCCAAGGGTGATGCTGATCCAGCTGCATCCCCGCAGCAAGGATAGTCAAAAGGAGCAGAGACGATGTTCCTCAACAATGATGCAGCCCCATCGGGCCGGCTGACGGCGACCGCTGCCGTCCTGGCGGCAGCCCTGCTTGCGACCGCCTGCACAACGACCGGCACCGGCATCGGCAGTTCCCAGGCGCCGGGCGCCGCCGCGACGTTCAACTGGTCGTCGGAGGGACCGCGGACCGGCAGCATGACGGCGATGCTGGCCGACGGCCGGCAATATACGGGCGGTTTCTTCCAGATCACCAGCGAGACGCGCGTGGAAGACCTCACCCCGCTCTGGGTGGGCTGGGGACCGATCTACGGTCGCCGCTTCCATCGCGGGGGATGGGACTATTGGGGTCCGAGCGATCAGTTCGTCACCCATTATTCAGGCAAGGTGCTGGCGAATCTTGCCGGGCCGGGCGGACAGATGCGCTGCCGCTTCACGCTGATCCACCCCGCTTCCGGCATGTCCGGCGGTGGCGAGGGCACGTGCCAGCTTCCTGGCGGGACCCATATTCAGGCGAGCTTCGCTCCACATTGACGCAGAGCGATGTCGACCGGCACGACGCGCGCCGCCTGCCTCCTGTCCAACTTTTAAGGCGCGGACCATCGTCCGGTAAGCTGCCCTGTCCAAGAAGGGACAGGCGGCATATGGAGATTGAACGGAAAGGCAGAGATCATGCGCCTCCTGATTGTCGAGGATCATGCCGAACTGGCCGATGCCGTGAGGGACTCCTTCGCCAGGCGCAATATCCATTGCGAGATCGCCCATGATGCTCTGGATGCCGAGCTGATGGTCCGCACCACCCATTATGCGCTCGTCATTCTCGACCTGGGCCTGCCGGACGAGGATGGGCTGCAACTGTTGCGCCGGCTGCGGGCGGCGCGACGGTCGGAACCGATCCTGATCCTGACCGCGCGCAGCGCGCTGGAGGCAAAGGTTGAGGGACTGCGGGCGGGGGCGGACGACTATATGCTCAAACCCTTCTATTTCGACGAATTGCACGCGCGGGTGCAGGCGATCCTGCGGCGCGACAGCGGGCAGCTTCAGCACCGCGTATCGGTTCCATCGCTGGAACTCGATCCCGATACCCGCCAGTTCCAAAAGGACGGCCAGCCGGTCGAAATCCCCCTGCGCGAGGGAGAAATTCTGGAACTGCTGATGCGTCGCGTCAATCTAGTCGTGCCCAAGCAGGTGCTGGAGGACCAATTGTTCGGCTGCGGCGATGCGTTGGGTTCCAATGCGGTGGAAGTCTATGTCCACCGCCTGCGCAAGCGGCTTGAGGCAGAGGCGGTGCCTCTCAATATCCAGACCGTGCGCGGCGTGGGCTATATGTTGCAGACGCCATGAGACGCTACCTGCCGCACACCCTCTTCGGGCGGCTCGTCCTCGCACAGCTGCTGTTGTTCGGAGCCATCGCCGTCCTGTTGCCGACGATCCTCCTCATCAACCTGCATCGCACGGCCGATGGCATGATCACACAGCGTCTTCGGACCGACGCGCGCCGGATCGCGACGGCGCTGGCAGGATCACCGTCGCCGCAGCGACTGGATCAGGCGCTCGGCCCCTTCTATCATCGCGGCTGGGCGACACGGGCCTATTGGGTGACAGACGGCGACGGCGCAATCCTCTACAAAGGAGGCGGACGGCGGGGTCTGGACGACACGGAACCGCCTCGTCTGGGAACGGGTCTCATCCATCGGGGGAACCTCGACTTCATCGAGGAAAGACTGACTGTCGGCGGCAAACCTTACCGGATCGTCGTGGCGCAAGACCGGACTCATCCGGAGGTCATCGTCGACGACATAGTCGCCTCCTTCCTGCGGCGCACCATCTGGATCGTGCCGCTTGTCTTTCTGGGCTCGTCGCTCATCAGCCTGCTCTTCTTCCGCCGGTTGACCGCGACCATGCGGCACGTCGCCAAGGATGCCGAGCGCATCGGCCCCGCTAGCCTGGACCGGCGCCTTGCGGCCGACCGCTTGCCGATGGAAGCGCGCAGCTTGGCCGAGGCTACGAACAGGGCGCTCGACAGAGTTGAGCAGGGCTATCGGCGGCAGACGAATTTCGTGTCCAGCGTCGCCCATGAATTAAGGACGCCCCTGGCGCTCGTCACGCTGCGTTGCGATGCGATGCCTGACGGAGTCGACAAGGAAGCCCTGCGCCGGGCGGTGGACCAGGCGACTCACGTCGTTTCCCAGTTGATGGAACTGGCGGTCATAGAAGGGCGCCCATCCGCCATGGGGCCGCTGGATCTGCGCGTTATCGCGCGGGAAACGGTGGAGGCCAGCGCGCCGCTGGTCTACCGCTCGGGCCGCACGATAGAGGCCATTTGCGACATGCCGACCGCCCTTCATGTCAGGGGCAATGAAAATCTGCTGGGCATCGCCGTCACCAACCTCATCGACAATGCCGTGCGCCATACGCCGCCAGGGACGCATATCGTCGTCGCCGCCATGCAGGATGTCTTGTTCGTGTGCGACAACGGACCGGGCTTGACGCGCGATGGGGATGAAGAGGGCGGCACCCGCTATCGCAGCGCCTCTTTACGGCGCAGCGATAGCGCCGGTCTCGGCCTTGCGATCGTCCAACGGATCATGGCTGCCATGAACGGCAGCATGAGAGTGTTTCCCGACACGCCCGGAACACATATCGGTCTGCGGCTGGGACCGGGCGAGCCCGCCGCCGAACCGTCCGCTCTTCCCTCGTCAGAAAAGCTCCCGGCGTAAGGCTGATGTCAGTTGGCCGTCTCACAAACGGGGACCCGGTGCCTGCCAGCGCCCGGTTTGAATGACATGGGAGTACAGACAATGAAGATGTTCGGTATCGCCGCTGTGACGGTTATCGCCGCCGCCGCTTCGCCCGCCTTTGCCCAGAGCGGCGAGGCAGGTCCCCATATCGAAGCGCATCTGGGCTGGGACAGCCTTGCCGTTCCCGACCTGACCGGTACTTCCGGCGAACAATCCCCGCATTCCCGCCTCCTTTACGGGGCGGGACTGGGTTATGATGTGGACCTGGGCCACAATATCGTCGCAGGCCTCGACACCAATTTCGATCTGGGCGGCGCGATGCGGTGCACAGGGCCGGTGCTGACCGCGACCGACAGTCTTTGCGGAAAGATGGTCCACGATTGGGACGTCGGCGCACGTCTGGGTGTGAAGACGGGCCTGGGCCTGCTCTATGGCCGCGTTGCCTATGACGACACGAGAGTCCGATCGACCTATCTGCCTGGCGACGGCAGCAGCTCTCGTGCATCCGGGGATTTCGGCGGCCTGCGGCTGGGCGTCGGAACCGAAGTGCCGCTGGGACAACTCGCCTATCTGAAGGCGGAGTATCGCTATACGACCACCAGTGACCTACCCGACCAGAACCAGCTTATCGCGGGTTTCGGCGTCCATTTCTGATGAATTCGACGGATATCGCCATGCCCCCGGTACTGGGCGAACTTAGCGAACACACTCTCCTCAGGCAGGCCATCGGCGCCTGCCTGAGGGCCAGCAACCATGCGGAGGCGGAGGACAGGATCTGGCTGACGATGGCCGCCGCCCTGCTACGCTGCGACCTCACCGAATCTGTTCAGAGCGATGGGCAAGCGAGGACGGTTGACGCGTGACGGCGCGAAGCGTCAGATCCTGACTTGCCTGGCTTTAGCGCGGCTATCGGCGGATCGTCACTCCGAACGAGATGGCGTTCCGCGTAACGCCATCCACATAGCGCCCACCGATAAGGTCAAGATCGACCGCGCCATTTCCGACGGTCCAGCGCAAGCCGGCCTGGCCGCCAACCTTGCCTTCATCGCGCGTGAAGTTCTCGACCATCAGGTTAAGGTTCTTCCTGAGCGCAATCTCCGCCTGCGCACCCACGAACATGTCATGGCGATGGCCCGCGCGCGCCCATAACCAGCCGGCGTTGAGATTGAAGCGCAGCTTCTCGCCTGCCGGGATCGTCACCGGCATGATGACCGATGCGGTCTCGAACCGGCCCCGGTCGATACCATAGCCGAGGCTGGTCGCGACGCCGATCCCGATCCCGCGATACTCGGAGCGAAGCATCAGCTTCGGCGATAGGCCAATCAGCGTATCGTGGGTCTCGTTGGTCCAGCTGTGCGTGACGAACCCGCCCAGTTCGAGATTGGGCCAGGCCTTGCGGGTGCAGGCCGGCGCGCTGTTGACGAGGCCGCTGCTATGGCTCGACAGCGTGACCCAGCTTTCAAGATGGCAGGTGCCGGGCGCTTCGACCGCCGCATCGTCGACGACATGCTCGCCACCGGCCGCGAAGGCCGGACCCGCCGCCAGCAGCGCCAGCGGCATGAGTATCCCCCCAATGACGAACCGCATCAGCTGGGATCGTCCAGGCTGAACTGATCGATATCCTCATGATAGGCGAAGACCTCGGCATAGCGGCCCCATTGCGTGACGGTCCGCAGCGTTTCTTCGGCATAATCGGGTGACATATGATCCTCCAGCTCGTCGCGGAACCGGCGAGCCGGAGCAGTGTGGCTGGCGCGCTCATCGAGGATGCGTCGGATATGTTGCGCCAGCGGGACATGGGCGAGCAGGGCTTGGGCGAACATCGCCTTGCGGGCGTCGACGTCGGCCTCGGCATAGCGCCGCGCATCAGGGGTCAGCTTGAGGTCGGCGCCGACAAGTTCGGCAAAGCGCAAGAGTTGCAGGGTTTCCGCCATCGGGAGCAGCGCATCCACCTCGAGCTGGAGCGA
>DATFDS010000169.1:0-11826 GCA_035251955.1 Sphingobium sp.
TGCCGTGCACGCCCATGGCATCCTGCCGGTTGGGGGTGACGGCGACGTCGATCACCGGATCGTCGAGGCCGGCCCAGCCGGCATAAGCGGCGCCGACCGGAGCGTCGGGGGGAAGCTCGATGATCCCGTCATGATCCTCGCCGAGCTCCAGCTCACGCGCCGAGCACATCATGCCGCGGCTTTCGACGCCGCGGATCGCTGCGACCTTCAAGGTCATGGCGCTGCCGGGCACATAGGCGCCGGGGGCGCCGAACACGCCCTTGAGGCCGGCGCGCGCATTGGCCGCGCCGCAGACCACCTGCACCGGCGCAGCGTCCCCGGCCGCGACCGTCAGCACCTGCAATTTGTCGGCCTGCGGATGGCGCTGCGCGGTGAGAATCTCGGCGATGACGAAAGGCGCGAGGCGTTCGGCGGGGTTTTCGACGCCTTCCACCTCGAGGCCGATGCGCGTCAGCGCTTCGACGATCGCGTCGAGCGACGCCTCGGTGTCGAGGTGCTCCTTGAGCCAGGCCAGCGTGAACTTCATGCCCCGACGCCGCCCGAAAGGGTCGGGACGTCGAGCGCGGCAAAGCCGTAATGCCTGAGCCACCGCAGGTCGCCGTCGAAGAAGGCGCGCAGGTCGTCCATGCCGTATTTGAGCATTGCCAGGCGGTCGATGCCGCAGCCGAACGCGAACCCCTGCCAGATTTCGGGATCGAGTCCGCACGCGGCGATCACCCGCGGATGGACCATGCCCGATCCGAGCACTTCCATGAATCCGTCGGCGCCGCCGATCACGCGCCGGCCCTTCTCGACGCTGTAGCCGACGTCGACCTCGGCCGAAGGCTCGGTGAAAGGGAAGTAGCTCGGCCTGAGCCGGAGCACCACGTCGTCGCGCTCGAAATAGGCCCTGAGGAAGGTCTCGAGCGTCCATTTCAAATGGCCCATGTGGATGCCGCGGTCGATCACCAGCCCCTCGACCTGATGGAACATCGGCGTGTGGGTGGCATCGGAATCCGAACGGTAGGTACGGCCCGGCGCAATGATGTAGATCGGCGGCTCCTGGGCCATCATCGTGCGGATCTGCACCGGCGAGGTGTGGGTGCGAAGCAGCATCGGCCGCCCGTCCTCGCTCGTCCGGTCGAAATAGAAGGTATCGTGCAGCGCGCGCGCGGGATGCGTCTCGGGAATGTTGAGCGCGGTGAAATTATGCCAGTCGTCCTCGATCTCCGGCCCGGTAGCCACGGAGAAACCAAGGTCCGCGAAAATCTCCGCCAGTTCGTCCATCACCTGGCTGACGGGATGCACCGACCCCTGCGCGCCCAGGTCGGCCGGCAAGGTCATGTCGATCTTTTCGGCCGCGAGCCTGGCATCGAGCGCCGCCTGCTCCAGCGCCGCCTTCTTTTCAGCCAGCGCGGCGGTCACGCTCTCGCGCAGGTCCTGGATCGGTGGGCCTTTCTCCAGCCGCTCCTCCGGGCTCATGGGCCCCAGGGTCTTGAGCAGCCCCGTGACCACCCCATGTTTGCCCATGGCGCCGACACGCAGCGTCTCCAGCACGTCGAGCGTATCGGCCGCGGCGATGTCGGCGATCAGGCCGGCTTTCAATGCGCTAATCTCAGTCATCCAAACTTCCACTCATCTCGTCATTCCCGCGAAAGCGGGAACCCATCTCCTGATCTCTTGATCAGTCGCCGCGTAAAGAGGGCAAGGCTGTGAAACCCAAGCCAAGAGCCAGGTCATCCCAATCGGGATTGCCGGCTTCGATCAGCTTGATCTTCCACTGCCTGTTCCATTTCTTGATCCGCTTTTCTCGCAAGATCGCGCTGTCCATTTCGCCATGCGCCTCGAACCAGACGAGGCGCTTGACGCCGTAGTCGCTGGTGAAGCCATCGATCAAGCCGTTTCGGTGTTCGTATAGCCGCTTTACGAGGTCGGAAGTGACGTCGGTATATAACGTTCCATTCTTCCGGCTTGCTAATATGTAGACTGCTGGGTTGATCTCGCGCTTCATGACGCCCTCGGGAGATGGGTTCCCGCTTTCGCGGGAATGACGGGATAATGAAGATGAATTACGCCCGCGCGCCCAGCAGTGCCCCGCCGAAACCGATGAACATGAGGCCGGTGCCCCGGTTGAACAGCCGCTGCCGGTTCGCGGGCGCCAGCCAGCGGGCGAGCTTCACCCCGCCCAGCGCATAGACGCACTGCCAGCCGAATTCGATCGCGACGAAGCTGATGATGAGGATCGCCAACTGCACCGCAAAGGGCCGGTCGGTATCGATGAACTGCGGAAACAGCGCGGCGGCAAAGATGATGAGCTTGGGATTGCTGAGCCCCGTCAGCAGCCCGGTGCCATAGAGCGCCCGCAGCGATCGCCCCCGCGTCGCGCCCACTTCCCCCGCGTCTCCCACCGGCGCGCGCCACGCCTTGATCCCCAGCCAGAGCAGATAGGCGACCCCCGCATAGCGCAGCCCGTCGAACAGGCCCGGCGAAGCCTTCAGCAACGCCCCCAGTCCCAGCGCCGAAGCGATCAGGCAGAGCAGGATCGCACTCATCAGCCCCGCCATGGTGGCGACAGCCCGTCGCGGTCCATGGTGAATGCTCTGCGTCATCACATGCAGCATGTTCGGTCCCGGCGTGGCCGAGATCAGGAAAACCGCCGTGACGTACAACCACCAGACATGCAGCGACATGGGTTTGTCTCCCTAACGGAGTGCTTCCACTCCTGTTCGCTTCGAGCGAAGTCGAGAAGCGGATAGCGCATCCATCTCGTTTCTCGACACGCTCGAAACGAACGGTCGTTGGAAAACGAAAAAGGGCGCCGAAGGCATCTGCCCCGGCGCCCCTTTTGGACGATCTTGCGATCGTTCTAAGCTCAGGCCGCGGGCAGCGCAGCCTTCGCCTGGGCGATGATGGCGCTAAACGCCTCGCCTTCGTGCATCGCAATGTCGGCCAGAACCTTGCGGTCCAGCTCCACGCCGGCCAGCTTCAGGCCGTGCATGAACTGCGAATAGGTCAGGCCCTCGGCGCGAACGCCGGCGTTGATGCGCTGGATCCACAGGCCACGGAAGGTCCGCTTCTTGACCTTACGGTCGCGATAAGCGTACTGGCCGGCCTTTTCGACAGCCTGGCGGGCGATGCGGATCGTATTCTTGCGACGGCCATAATAGCCCTTCGCCTGATCCAGAATCCGCTTATGCTTCGCCTTGGTGGTCGTACCACGTTTTACGCGTGCCATGTGCCTCTACTCCTTATTTCAGGCCGTAGGGCGCCCAGAGGCGCACGTGAGCCACGTCGGCGTCGGACATGACCGAGGTGCCGCGGTTCTGGCGGATATATTTGGCGTTGTGGCTGATCAGGCGGTGACGCTTGCCAGCGACGCCGTGCTTGACCTTGCCGGAAGCGGTGAACTTGAAGCGCTTCTTCACACCGCTCTTGGTCTTGAGCTTGGGCATTTTCGTCTCCTTTTACAGCGCGACGATTACGGACAGCCACGGCAGCCCTAGTTAGCCGGGCGGTCCTTCCGAATATCGCGAAGGGCGGCCCATAGTCGCAAGGACCAGCGAAAGCAAGGCGATTCGGACCCAAAAGCCAGGAATGGCGTTCTTGCCGCATGGCTGACGCCGATCCCCTCCGGCCGGCTGCAGGTCCGGCGAATGCGGCGCCCCCGCCCGGCGGAGCGGCAGGCGGCGTCGGCCATGCCTGGTCCCGCGTCCGCGCCGGCTGGCACAAGGTGCCGTTGCCCTTGCGCATCCTCGCCTATCTCATCGGCATCATATTCACCCTCTGGCTGATCCTGTTCCTCACCAAGGGCCGCTTCCTCAAACATCCCTTCGAACGATTCCTCACCAGCCGGCTTGAACGGCAGGTCAAGGTCGCGGGCGACTTCCAGCTCTATTTAGACCCCGTCACCGTCAAGTTCCGGGCGGAGCGGATGCGGGTCGCCAACACGCCCTGGGCGAGCAAGCCGGATTTCTTTCACGCCGACCTGATCGACACGCGCATCGCCCCGGTGAGCCTGATCTTCGGCGACAAATATAAGGTCCGCTGGCTGGAACTGCGCAATGGCGCCACCGATCTGGAATGGTCGAGGGACGGCAGGAGCAACACATGGACCTTCGGCGATCCCCATAAGAAGGGCGAGCCGCTCGACCTCCCGCTGATCCGCCGCGCGCTGCTGGCCGGCACGACGCTGCGCTATCGCGATCCCCGGATGCGGCTTGCCACCGATATCGGTTTCGAGACGGTGCGGGCGCAGGACACGCGCTTTGCCAGCGATATCCGCTTTTCCGGCACCGGCACGCTGCGCGACCGGGCCTTCACGCTGCGCGGCGGCCTGCTGTCGCCCAACGAGACGCTGAGCGGCGGCGAGAACAAGCTGGCCCTGCATGCACAGGCCGGGGCGACGGTGATGGAAGTCAGCGGCACGCTGCCCGGCGCGACGGAGATCGAGGGCGCGGACCTGCGCGTCATGACCCATGGCCCCAATCTCGCGCTGCTGTTCGATTTCCTCGGCGTCGCCATTCCCGAGACGCGCACCTATCGCTTCACCTCGGCGCTGACCAGGCAGGGCGGCGAATGGCGCTTCACCCATTTGAAGGGCCGGTTCGGGGACAGCGATCTGGCCGGGCGCATGACGGTATCGCTGCCCGACAACCGGCTGTTGTTGAAGGCGCAGCTTGCCACCCAGACGCTCGACATCATCGATGTCGGTCCCTTCATCGGCTATGACCCGCAGAAGCTGGAACGCCAAGGCGCGGCCGGCGCGATCGACCATGTCGGCGGGGCGCCGCGCGTACTGCCCGACGCGCCGCTGCGGGTCGAGGCGCTGCGCAATTTCGACGCCAATGTCCGCTATGACGTGCGCCGCATCCGGGCGGAACATGTGCCCATTTCCAATATCGGGCTGACGCTGGCGCTCGAACGCAGCCTGCTGACCCTGTCGCCGCTGACCTTCGACATGTCGGGCGGGCATGTCAGTTCCGACATCGCCATCGATGCGCGCCAGCGGCCGGTGCGGACCGGCTATGATATCCGCCTGTCGCCCACGCCCATGGGCAAGCTGCTCGGGCGCTGGGGCGTCGAGGAAGCGGGCACGACCGGCATCATCAAGGCGCGCGTCCAGATGACGGGCCTTGGCGACACGGTGCATGATTCGCTGAGCACGTCCAACGGCCGCATCGCCGTGATCCTGCCCAAGGGGACGATGTGGGCGCGCAATGTGCAGCTGTCCGAACTGGATGTCGGCACCTTCATCACCAAGATGTTCCAGAAGAAGCTCAAGCAGCCGGTGCAGATCAATTGCGGCCTGATCGCCTTCACCGTGCGCAACGGCGTGGCGGCGGCCGACCCGATCATCATAGACACGAAAAAGAATGTGATGCTGGGCCGCGGCGGCTTTTCCTTCCGCAACGAAAGCCTCGACCTTGCTTTCCGCGCCGACGGCAAGAAGTTCAGCCTCTTCTCCGGCCAGTCGCCGATCGGCGTGAACGGCTATTTCGCCAAACCCGGCATCGACGTCATCAGCCCCGAACTGATCGCACGCGGCGGCGCGGCGGCGGCGCTCGGCATCGCTGCGAGCCCGCTGGCGTCGGTGCTGGCCTTTGTCGACGTGGGCGATGCGAAAAGCGCTGCCTGCGGTCCGGTGCTTGCCGGCGCGACGGCGGCGGCGCAGCGCACCAGGGGCGGCAAGCCGCGCGATGATGTCGGGCGCGGGACCACGGCCAAGGACGAATCGGGCAAGGGCAGCGTCAGGGAGAAGAAGAGCCAGGACGAGAAGTTCCTGGGGATATTCTGAGCCGGGGGCAGAGGAATTTCGCGTAGAGGCGCAGAGGGCGCAGAAAAGCAGCCTCACACTTCCGGAGGTGAATCGCGCGTCGCGGCTCCCGGTTACGCTGCTTGCGCCGCGAGACGGGGCGGAGGGGCGGGAACGCTAGAGCAAAGCGCCTGAAATCGGAACCACCTAACCTCCGTTCGGGCTGAGCTTGTCGAAGCCCCTTCCTTCTTAAAGAGAAGTGAAGCCCTTCGACAGGCTCAGGGCGAACGGGAGGAAAACTGACCCGATTTAACACGGATACTCAAAAAGCCTCGGCGTCCTCTGCGCCTCTGCGCGAACAACCTTCAGAACCACCTTCAATGATGGTGGTCATGCCCCTCCGCCAGCGCCTCCAGCACATCGTCGAGCCGCGCCGGATCGCCCAGTGCGATCACCCGCCCGTCGCTGTCATGCGTCAGCGGGTCGCCCGACCAGTCGCACATGCGCCCGCCCGCGCCTTCGACCACCGGCACCAGCGCGGCGAGATCGTGCAGCTTCAGGCCCGCCTCGACCACGATGTCGACATGGCCCGATGCGACCAGTCCATAATTATAGCAGTCCCCGCCCCACACCGTGTCGCGGCACTGCCCCGCCAGACGTGAAAAATGCTCGCCGGTGCAGTCGGGGAACAGCTGCGGCGCGGTGGAAGCCAGGATCGCCTGGTCCAGGTCGCGGCAGGCGCGCGTCGTCACCGGCCTGCCGTTGAAGGTCGTGGGCTGGCCCATCATCCCGGCCCAGCGCTCCTTGGCGATCGGCTGGTCGATGATGCCGATCGTCGGCCATCCTCCCTGAGTCAGCGCCACCAGCGTGCCGAAGATCGGCCGCCCGGCGATGAAGCTGCGCGTGCCGTCGATGGGGTCGAGGATCCAGACCCGTTCCGCATCCTCGCGGGTCGCGCCATATTCCTCGCCGATGATGCCGTCCTGCGGCCGTTCCTTCTCCAGGATCGCCCGAATCGCCGCTTCCGCCGCGCGATCGGCCTCCGTCACCGGCGACTTGTCGGATTTGAACTCCGTATCGTAGCGGGCGCGGAAAAAGGGGCGGATCGCAGCAGCAGCGGCGTCGGCTAGGCGGTTGGCGAGGGCCAGGTCGTCGCGGGTCGTCATGTCCTTCGCCTAGCGGTAAAGCAGGGATCGCGCTAGGCTCCGCCATCCACATGAAGGAGGGAAAGATGCCCGGTTCCTCTGTCATCCCCGGCCTGCGCTATGCCGACGCGCCCGCCGCCATCAGCTTCCTGCGCCAGGCCTTCGGTTTCGAACTGCGCGCATCCTACGAGGATGCGGACGATCCCCGCATCGTCCATCACGCCGAACTGGTACTGGGCGATGGCATGGTCATGCTGGGCAGCGCCAGGGACGGTGAGACGGAGTCGCTCTATAGCTGGACCACGCCGCGCGATCTGGGCGGCGTCACCGCCTGCATCTATGTGGTGGTGCCCGATGTCGACGCGCATTGCCTCCACGCCCGCAACGAAGGCGCGATCGTGGTCAGCGAACCGCATGACAATGAAGGCTATCCCGGTCGCGGCTATGAAGCGCTGGACCCCGAAGGCAATGTCTGGAGCTTCGGCAGCTATGATCCCTGGGCGGACAGGGTTTAAGCCTTCCGCAATATCGGCTGACTAAGGGTGAGCCGGTTCAGGCCAAAGCGCGCCGTGCTCCTGCGAAGGCAGGAGCACGGTTCTGACGTCTGGACTGGGCTCCTGCCTTCGCAGGAGCACGGCAAGGGATATATCGCGTGGCGCTGGTCGGCTGGACCTTGAGTTTCATCGCCTTGTTCAGCGCCCTGGCGCTGCGGCAGGACATGCCGGTCGACGGGTCGGCCGCGCTTTCGAACATGCTGATCGGCCTGGCGCTGCTCGCCTGCCCGATGCTGTGGCGGGACGAACCGCTCGGCATTTCCCGCGCCCAGCGGATCGTGACCGCGCTGATCCTGCTGTTCGGCCTGCCGCTGCTGTTGCTGCCCGTCGCCTGAAAGTCGCGCCGCGCAACTTTCGTGGAAATCAGTCGAACAGGCTGGACACCGAACTCTCATCCGCAATCCGCTTGATCGCTTCGCCCAGGAGCGGCGCGATCGGCAGGTGGCGGATGCTCTTCGCATTGATCACCGCGTCCGATCCCAGGATCGAATCGGTGATGACCAGTTCCTTCAGCTCCGACGCTTCGACGCGCGCCACCGCGCCGCCCGACAGCACGCCATGGCTGACATAGGCGACCACGTCCTCGGCGCCCGCGGCCTTCAGCGCGCCGGCCGCGTTACACAGCGTGCCGGCCGAATCGACGATATCGTCGATCAGCACGCAGAAGCGGCCCTTCACGTCGCCGATGATGTTCATCACCTCCGATTCGCCGGCGCGCTCACGGCGCTTGTCGACGATGGCGAGGGGGGCGTTGTCCAGCCGCTTGGCGAGCGCGCGGGCGCGCACCACGCCGCCGACGTCGGGCGACACCACCATCAGGTTGCGGTCGCCGAAGCGCGCCTGGATGTCGGCCGACATCACCGGCGCGCCGAACAGGTTATCGGTCGGAATGTCGAAAAAGCCCTGGATCTGCCCGGCATGCAGGTCGACCGACAGGACGCGGTTGGCGCCCGCCGTGGTGATGAGGTTCGCGACCAGCTTGGCGCTGATCGGGGTGCGGGGGCCGGGCTTCCGGTCCTGCCGGGCATAGCCGAAATAGGGAAGGACCGCGGTGATTCGCTTGGCCGACGCGCGTTTCAGCGCATCGATCATGATCAGCAATTCCATCAAATTGTCGTTCGTCGGATAGCTGGTCGACTGCAGCACGAACACGTCTTCGCCGCGGACATTCTCATGGATTTCCACGAAAACCTCTTCGTCGGCGAAGCGGCGGACGCTGGCGTCGGTCAGGGGAATCTCGATATAGTCGGCGATGGCGGCCGCGAGCGGCTTGTTGGAATTGCCGGTCATGAGTTTCATGGCCAAACCCCCGTGACGAATTGATGACGCTGCAAGAAACGCGGCCCCTTTAGCGGCGCAAGAGCGCGGTGGAAAGGCGCTTTTGCGCCCGCCCTCAAAATGCACTAGGGCGGCGCGCATGACCGACAAACTCGTGATCGCCCTGGCCCAGATGACGCAATCGGTGGGCGACCTTGCAGCCAATGCCGACGCGATGCTGGAATGGCGGGCGCGCGCCGCTGGCGCCGACCTCATCGTCTATCCCGAACTGCAGCTGATCGGCTATCCGCCCGAGGATCTGGTGCTCAAGCCTGCTTTGGTCGACCGCGCCAATCAGGAACTCGATCGCCTGGCCCAGGCGACGGCGGACGGCGGCCCCGCCATGCTGGTGGGCACCGTCGTCGCGTCGCACGGCGTCCTCTTCAACGTCGTCGCGCTGCTGGAAAATGGCGCCGTCACTGCCATCCGCCAGAAGCGCGAACTGCCCAATTATGGCACGTTCGATGAAAAGCGCCTCTTCGCCCCCGGCCCGCTGCCTGCACCGATCGATTTCAAGGGCGTGAAGATCGGCGTGCCCATTTGCGAGGATATCTGGTTCCCCTTCGTCACCGCGCATTTGCGGGCCGAGGGCGCCGAAATCCTCATCAGCCCCAATGGCAGCCCGTTCGAAGTCGACAAGGACGACCGCCGCATCAACGCCGTCGCCGGCACCCGCGTGCGCGAAACCGGCCTGCCGCTGGTCTATCTGAACCGTGTCGGCGGGCAGGATGAACTCGTGTTCGACGGTGCCTCCTTCGTGATGAACGGCGATTTGAGCCTCGCCCAGCAACTCCCCGACTGGGAGGAGGCGCTGGTCCTCACCAACTGGGAAAAATGGGACGGCCAGTGGGTCTGCATCCCCGGCGAGCGCCATCAACTCGATGAACGGCCGGCCGATATCTACAACGCCATGGTGCTGGGCCTGCGCGACTATGTGAACAAGAACCGCTTCCCCGGCGTGGTCCTCGGCCTGTCGGGTGGGATTGATTCCGCCCTGTCCGCCGCCGTCGCCGTCGATGCCCTGGGCGCCGATCGCGTCTGGTGCGTGATGATGCCCTCGCGCTTCACCAGCCAGGAGAGCCTCGACGATGCGGTCGAATGCGCCCGCCTGCTCGGCGTCCGCTACGACAGCATCCCGATCGAGCCAGCCGTCGAAGCCTTCGATTCCATGCTGGCCGATGTCTTCACCGGCCGCCAGCGCGACCTGACCGAGGAAAATATCCAGTCGCGCATCCGTGGTCTGACGCTGATGGGCCTGTCCAACAAGTTCGGCCATATGCTGCTCACCACCGGCAACAAGAGCGAGATGTCGGTCGGCTATGCGACCATCTATGGCGACATGGCCGGCGGCTATTCGGTGCTCAAGGACGCCTACAAGACCACCGTCTTCGACCTGAGCCACTGGCGTAACGCGAATGTGCCGTCGCTAGGCGAGGCCTTCGGGCCCAAAGGCCCGGTCATGCCCGATCGCGTCATCACCAAGCCGCCCAGCGCCGAACTGCGCGACAATCAGAAGGATGAGGACAGCTTGCCCCCCTATGAGGTGCTGGACCCCATCCTCTATGGCCTGGTCGAAGAGGAACTTTCCGTCGAGCAACTGGTCGCGCGCGGCTTCGACAAGGACACCGTCGCCCGCATCGAACGCCTGCTCTATGTCGCCGAATATAAGCGCCGCCAGTCGCCGCCGGGCGTGAAGCTTGGCGCCCGCAATTTCGGCCGCGACCGCCGCTACCCCATCACCAACGCTTTCCGTACATTATAAACACATCCGTTCGCCCTGAACGAAGTCGAAGGGCCAAGCAGAGCGCAGCGAAGCCACTTCACGCCGTTCAGCGGGGGGCTTCGACTTCGCTCAGCCCGAACGGGGTTAGGACCCAATCATGACCGTCATCACCCGCTTCGCCCCGTCGCCGACCGGCAACCTCCATGTCGGCAATATCCGCGCCGCGCTCCACAACTGGCTGTGGGCCAGAAAAAGCGGTGGCCGGTTCCTGCTGCGCCTGGACGATACCGATCTCGAACGCTCGCGCCCCGAATATGCGGACAGCATCAGGGCGGACCTCGATTGGCTCGGCCTTCACCGGGACGGCGAAGAGCGCCAGTCCGATCGCTTCGCCCTTTACGAGGAAAAATTCGAAGCCCTCAAAGCCGCAGGCCATGTCTACCCGGCCTATGAAACCGCCCAGGAACTGGACCTGCGCCGCAAGGTGCTGCTCGGCCGGGGCCTGCCCCCCGTCTATGACCGCGCGGCCCTGTCCCTGACGCCGGACCAGATCGCCTCCTATGAAGCGGAGGGCCGCCGGCCCCATTGGCGCTTCAAGCTGGATCATGACCAGCCCATCGCCTGGACCGACCTCATCCGTGGCGATCAGCGCTTCGACCCCCGCCTGCTCTCCGACCCGGTGATCCGCCGCGCCGATGGGTCGTGGCTCTACATGCTCCCCTCGGTGATCGACGATATCGCCATGGGCGTCACCCATGTCCTGCGCGGCGAGGATCATGTGTCCAACACCGCCACCCAGATCCAGATGTTCGCCGCGCTCGGCGCGCCGCTGCCGCGCTTCGCGCATGAAGCCCTGCTTACCGGCAGCGAAGGCAAGCTGTCCAAGCGCCTCGGCTCGCTCGGCGTCGCGCATTTTCGCGACATCGGCCTGGAACCCATGGCCATCCTCTCGCTGCTCGCCCGTTTGGGCAGCTCCATGCCGATCGAGCCCTTCGCCGATCCGCAGCCGTTGATCGACAGTTTCGACTTCGCCCATTTCGGCCGCGCCCCCGCGCGCTTCGACGAGGCGGAACTGGCGAGCCTCAACCAGAAGATCGTCCATCTCCTCCCCTACGGCGCCGTCGCCGCCCGCCTGCCCCAGGGCATGGACGAAGCCGCATGGGAAGCCATCCGCCCCAATCTGGAAACCGTCGCGGGCGCGGCCGAATGGTGGCGGATCGTCACCGGCCCGATCGACGCGCCCGCACCCGCCGAGGAAGACCGGGATTTCCTGGTTCTTGCGCATGCCGTGCTGTCGGAGAGCGATTTCGACGCCGCCATCTGGCGCAGCCTCACCGACAGGCTGAAGACGCAAAC
>DATFDS010000170.1:0-12214 GCA_035251955.1 Sphingobium sp.
TCACCAACCTGTCGGACGCCCGCAGCCGCATCGAAGACGCCGACTTCTCGGCCGAAACGACCGCTCTCGCCAAGGCGCAGATCCTGAGCCAGGCTTCGACGGCGATGCTCGCCCAGGCGAACCAGAGCCAGCAGAACGTCATGAAGCTGATCCAGTAATAACCGGACGGCACGCCTATTGACCGGTTGAGGTATTGGTCCACCGCCAGCCAGTCACGTGACCCCGGAGCATCAACGGTCCCCACCGCTCCGGGGCTTGCACCTTCGATCGAACGGCCAGCATCACGAAGCCTCCGTCCCCCCGGGCGGAGGCTTCATCGCTTTTCGAACACTGCTTGACTTGTCCTCCTCCGGCAAACACCGTGTTCCTGCGAAGGCAGGAACCCAGTCCCGCCGTCTGAACCGGGCTCCTGCCGTCGCAGGAGCACGGCACGCTTCAATCCGATCGGAGCAGTTTAGGGGCTTGCAATGCGGCGATCCGCGCCCATCATGGCCCCATGACCAAGATCGACCGGCGCGCGATGATCGCCGCCACCGGCGCCGCGCTGATCCTCCCCCGCTCGGGGCTAGCCCAGTCCCGCTCGGAGGCTTTCTCCTGGCAGGCGCTGGTGCAGCGCGCCCAGCGGCTCGCCCGCGCGCCCTATCGCGAAACGCCGCATCATCCCGGCGCGCACAAGGTCAATTACGACGCACTCTATCAGGCGCGCTTCCGTGAAGACCGGACGATCTGGGGCAATCTTCCCGGCGATACCGGCGTCCAGCTGTTCCCGCTGAGCGCATCCGCCGAACAACCCGTCGAGATCGCGCTGGTGGAAAAGGGGCGGGCAACACCGCTTCCCTACGATCCCGACATTTTCGACGCGCCCGCCGACAATGCGGTCCGCCAGCTCGGCCCCAATGCAGGCTATGCCGGCTTTCGCGTGATGAATGCCGCGCGCAACGGCGACTGGCTCTCTTTCCTCGGCGCCAGCTATTTCCGATCGCCCGGCGCGACCAGGCAGTTCGGCCTGTCCGCCCGCGCGATCGCGATCAACACCAGCCTCCAGGGCAAGGAGGAATTCCCCCGCTTCACCCATTTCTGGCTGGAACGTACCGGGCGCAGCAGCCTCACCATCCATGCGCTGCTCGACGGCGCCTCGATCACCGGCGCCTATCGCTTCACGAACGAACTGACGCCGCAGGGCGTGCGGCAGGATGTCGACGCCGCGCTGTTCCCGCGCCGCGCCATCGCCGAACTGGGCCTGATGCCGATGACCAGCATGTTCTGGTATGATCAGGCGAGCCGCGCCGCCCGCACCGACTGGCGCCCGGAAATCCATGACAGCGACCTGCTTGGCATAGCCAGCGCCGACGGCACCGCCCATGCGCGACCGCTCATCAATCCCGCCGCGCCGCGCGTCGACGTCTTTGCCGAACGCGATCCGCAGGGTTTCGGACTGATGCAGCGCGACCGCACTTTCGATCATTATCAGGATGATGGCGTCTTCTACGAACGCCGCCCCTCGCTCTGGGCATCGCCGCGCAAGCCCTTCGGCGCGGGCGAGGTCAGGCTCTACGCCTTTCCGACGACCAGCGAATATGTCGACAATGTCTGTGCCTACTGGACCCCGGCGGCGGCGGTGCGCGCCGGCGGCCGCATCGATGCCAGCTATCGGCTCGACTGGTCCTCGGCAGGGTCCCATGCCGCGCGCGGGATGGCGACGCTCGACAATGTCTGGACCGGGCAGGCCGGGGCGGCCGGGGTCGACCGCCTGATCCTCGATTTTGCGGGCGTGCCCCAGGGCAGCAAACCCGATATCTGGGTCGATCTTTCCGACGGCGATCTGGTCAACAAGGGCGGCTATCCGGTGCTGCACCAGGCTGGACTTTATCGCGTGGCGTTGGATATTCGCCGGAATCGGGATAAGGCGACCGATATCCGGGTCCAGCTCCGTGCGGGCAATCGCCCGTTCAGCGAGTATGTGCATTATCCGCTGGGTGCATGAACGGAACCGGCGGAGGCCGGAGGGTGGTGCGCGTTCTTTGCAACGGCAAGATGGAACAGGAATGACGGCAAGCGGCGCACAGACAGGCGGAGACGCCGGGCATAAGCCCCTTGTCCACGGGTTCGAGCATGTTCCCGCCGCAATGCCGCTCGCCATGCCGACACAGGATTTTGCCCGGGCGCCCCGCGATTTTCCCCACCGGCCGCTGAATATCGACCAATGGGCGCGGCGCATGCTGGTCGTGCTCCTGGCGTTGCTGCCCGCCTCCATGGCCGCGCATGAGATGCGCCGCTCGATCGGCCTGGACGGCATATCCTTGTGGGAAGGCGTCTATCTTGCGCTCTTCATCCCCCTTTTCGCCTGGATCGCCTTCGGCTTCGCCACCAGCCTGATCGGTTTTCTGCTGATCCTCTTCGGCAAGCAGCAAGGCGCGCGCCCCTTCCCCGCCCGTTCCGGTCCGCCGCTCAAGGGCCGCACCGCCGTGCTGCTGCCGGTCTGCAACGAGGATTTTCTGGGCGTCATGGGCCGGCTGTCGATCATGGAACGGTCGCTGGCGCAGGTGATGGGCGGCGAGCGCTTCGAATTTTTCATTTTGAGCGATTCCAATGTCGAAAACGGCGAAATCGAGCGCCGCGCCTTTATGGAAATGCACGACGGCTTTTCCCGCCCGGTCCATTATCGCCGGCGCACGCTCAACATCGGCCGCAAGCCCGGCAATATCGCCGAATGGGTGCAGCGCTTCGGTGGCGGCTACGACTATATGATCGTGCTCGATGCCGACAGCGTGATGAGCGGCCAGACGATGGCGCGCCTCGCTTCCGACATGGAGCGGCATCCGCATGTCGGCCTCATCCAGACCGTGCCGACCGTCGTCGGCGCCGCCACCCTCTTCGCCCGCTGGCAGCAGTTCGCCAGCCGCCTGTTCGGGCCGATCTCCGCCGCCGGCATGATCTGGTGGGCCGGCTCCGAAGGCATGTTCTGGGGCCATAATGCGATCCTGCGGACCAGGGCCTTCGCCCAGAGCTGCGGCCTGCCCGAACTGCCCGGCCGCGCGCCCTTCGGCGGGCACGTCATGAGCCACGACATGATCGAGGCGGCGCTGCTGCGCCGGCGCGGCTGGGACGTGCACATGGTGACGGCCGACGACAGTTTCGAAGAATTTCCGCCCGCCATGCCCGATCTCTTCACCCGCGACCGCCGCTGGTGCCAGGGCAATATCCAGCATGTGCCGCTGATCTCGAAGATCAAGGGCCTGCATCCGGTCAGCCGCTTCCAGCTGCTCGTCGGCGCGTCAGCCTATTGCACCTCGCCGCTCTGGCTGGCGCTGCTGCTCGTCGTGCTGGGTGGCGCGCTGGCCGGCGTCTGGCCGCCGAGCGCGATCCTGCCATCGGGCGGGCTGCTGGCGCTCACCGCGGTGCTGCTGTTCGGGCCCAAGCTGCTGGCGATGCTCTGGGCCATGGCCGACCCCGCCCGCCGGATCGGCTTTGGCGGCGCGGCGCGGATGACGCGCGGCGTGCTGGTCGACATTGCACTGTCCATCCTGATGGCGCCGGTCTGCATGCTGACGCAGACCATCAACCTGTTCGGCATCCTCATGGGCCGCAAGAGCAGCTGGAGCGGCCAGATCCGCGACCGCGACGGCATGGCGTTCGCCAGCGCCGTCTGGCTGTTCAAATGGCATATCATGCTGGGCGGCGCGCTGACCGCGCTGGCGATCCAGGCCGGCACGCCGGTCGGCTGGATGATCCCGGTAGTGGCGGGGTTGGTGCTTTCGCCCTTCCTCGCCGCCTTCACGGCGCGCAAGGATCTGGGTCACAGGGCCGAGGAGAGCGGGCTGTTCCAGGTCGCCGAGCCGTGGTGGCGCGCGCCGAGCTATCGCCCACCCCATTATCCGGAGCAAGCGCGCGGGTTGGGGACGCTCCACGCGATCGCGAACGATCGGTAGGGGGTGGAGGTCAGTCATAGCCCCTCCCTTTTAAGTTCAAACGAGTCACGTGCCTCGTTTGAAGGGTTGGGGTGGGTGCGAGCGCAGCGAGCTTCTGCCGTGGCCACGTAAGAGCGCCGCTATCGCGGCGACCCACCCCCGTCCCCTCCCTTGGAAGGGAGGGGTGATTGAGGGTCCGCTCCTGACCGAAACCCGTCGCTGGCAACGCGACGTCAATCCCAATCGCGCAGCTTCTCGCGCAGCTTGTCCAGCGCCGCCTTCTTGATCTGGCAGACGCGCGCCGCGCCGATGTCCAGCGCCTGGCCGATTTCCTCCAGGTTCAGTTCCTCGACGAAGTAAAGCTGCAGCACCAGCGCCTCGCGCTGGGGCAGTTCGCCGATACAGGCGGCCAGCGCCTTTTTCAGCGACTCCCGCTCCATGACATCGTCGGCGCGGTCCTCGACATCGGCGAACCACATCGACTGGTCGGAATAGACCTCGTCCATGCTGGTGTGCTGGACCATTTCGCAACTGTCCGCGACCTCGCGATAGGCTGTCGGCTCCAGACCCATCGCCTCGCTCATCTCGGGTTCCAGCGGCGCGCGGCCCAGCTTCTGCTCCAGCTTCGCGCGGACCGACATCAGCCGCTTGCGGTTCGCCATGGCGGACCGCGCCAGCGTCGCCTGCCGCCGCAGATGGTCGATCATCGCGCCCCGCACGCGCATCTGCGCGTAGGAGGCGAAACCCAGGCCCCGGTCCTCGAAGCCGTTGGCCGCTTCGACCAGCGCAACCATGCCGATCTGCAGCAGGTCCTCGATTTCGATCGCGCTCGAAACACGGCCATGGACGTGCCAGGCGATCTTGCGCACCAGCGGCATGTAGCGCCGGGCGAGCTGCTCGGGCGAATTGGCGTTGCCCGTCCGGCCGTAGGTGTTGACGTCTGTTCCGGCGACGATTTTTTTCATGAACATCGGTCAGAAATCCTCAAGCGACGCGTTCGCGAGTGGGGAGCGGATCGTGGCGCGGCGCGGGCCGCTGTTCGCCGCCGACCACGGCGACGACTTCCACGCCCTTCCCATCGGGAATTTCGAGGAAGGAGAGCACCGGCGTCTCCGGCAGGTGCGGCTTGAACAGGCGGGCGAGCGCGCGGCGCGCCACCGGCGAGGTGACGATGGCGAAGTTGCGCGCCTGTCCCATGATCGGGCGGGCGGCCTGCACCACCGCTTCGATGATGCGGTTGGCGAGCGCCGGCTCGATCGGGTGGCGGGCGTCTCCGGCAACACGCATGGCCTGCGCCAGCAGCGCCTCCAGATCGCCGTCCAGCGTGATGACCGGCAGCGGCATCTTCACCGGGACGAGGCCCTGGATGATCAGCGACCCGATCCGCTGGCGCACCGCCTCGACCAGCTGTTCGTGGCTCATGTCCGGGCGACCGGCGTCGACCATCGCCTCGCAGATGCGGCGGAAGTCCTTGAGCGCGATCCCTTCGGCCAGCAAAGCGCGGCAAATGGCGGAAATCTGCGTCAGACTGAACAGGCCCGGCGTCAGCCCGTCGACCAACTGCGGCGCGGCGTCCTTGAGCGTGTCGAGCAGCTTGCGCGCTTCGTCCAGGCCGAACATCTCGCTCGCGTTCATCGCGATCAGCTGGTTCAAATGCGTCGCGACCACCGTCGGCGGATCGACCACCGTATAGCCCGCGACCACCGCTTCGCTGCGCTTGGCCGGCGAAATCCAGACGGCATCGAGCCCGAAGGTCGGGTCCTTCGCCTCGCGGCCCGACACCACGCCCTCCAGCGCGCCGCTGTCGAGCGCCAGCAGGTCCTCGGGCCACACCTCATCCTCGCCGACGACCACGCCGGCAATGGTGATGCGATACTGGTTGGGTTCGAGCGCCAGATTGTCCTTCACGCGCACCATCGGCACGACGAAGCCCAGTTCCTTCGACAGCTGGCGGCGGATGCCGGTGATGCGCGCCATCAGCGGCGCGCCCTTGCGCTCGTCGACGAGCGAGATGAGGCCGTAGCCGATCTCCAGCCCCAGGATCGCGCCGTCCGACACATCATTCCATTCGATCAGCGCGGGGTTGGCCGGTTCGGGCATCGGCGCCGGCTCGGCCGCCTTGCGCTGACCCGCCTTGCGCAGCTGCCAGGCGATCGCGCCGGCCACCGCCGCGGCGGACAGGATGATGAAGTGCGGCATGCCGGGCAGGATGCCGAGGAAGGTGAGGATCGCGGCAACCGGCACCCAGGCGCGGCCCGAACCGAACTGGCTGGTGATCTGGCCGCCAAGGTCCTGCTCGCTGCCGACGCGGGTGACGATGGCCGCCGCCGCGATCGACAACAGCAGCGCGGGAACCTGCGCCACCAGAGCATCACCGATGGCAAGAACGATATAGGTCTGCGCCGCCTCGCCGATCGACAGGCCATGGCTGACCACGCCCAATATGATGCCGCCGACGATATTGATCGCCAGGATCAGGATGCCCGCGACCGCGTCGCCCTTCACGAACTTGCTGGCGCCGTCCATCGATCCGTAGAAATCCGCCTCGGTCGCGACTTCGCGGCGGCGCACCTTGGCTTCTTCGGGCGTCAGCAGGCCGGCGTTAAGGTCGGCGTCGATCGCCATCTGCTTGCCCGGCAAGGCGTCCAGGGTGAAGCGCGCAGACACTTCCGACACACGGCCCGCGCCCTTGGTGATAACCACCAGGTTGATGATCATCAGGATCGCGAAGACGAAGATGCCGACGACATAGTCGCCGCCGATCAGGAAATGGCCGAACGCCTCGATGACATGCCCCGCCGCGTCCGAACCCTCATGCCCCTGCACCAGCACGACGCGGGTCGAGGCGACATTGAGCGCCAGCCGCAGCAGCGTCGCGAACAACAGCACGGTCGGGAAGCTCGAAAAATCGAGCGGCTTGGCGGCATTGAGCGCGACCATCAGCACGGCCAGCGAAATCATGATGTTCGTGATGAATCCCACGTCCAGCATGAACGCCGGCACCGGCACCATCATGAACAGCACGACCATCAGCGTCGCGATGGGCAGCACCGCCCCCTTGGCGGCGTTCGTCCAGATCTTCGCTTTGACTTGGGCGGGAGTCATATCGGGCCGTTACCTTCCGAGGGTGGCGAGCATGAGATAGGCGAGGCGTGCCGTTTCGGGCTGCGGCCGGATGCTGACATCCGTCGCGTTCGCAAGGCGCTGGGTTTCTATCCGCACATAGTCGGCGGGCTGCACGGTCTTCGCGCCTTCGGGGAGCGAAGCATCGGCATATTGAATGGGACCGGTGTCGATCGAATCGACGCCCTTCTGCAACTTGGCGGCAAAGCGGTCGCGGATTTCGGCGAAGCTGCGCGCATTGCCCTGCCGGTCATAGAAGATCGAACGGTTGGCCCGCGCCGCCGCCGGGAACATCGAGGCCGCTGTCGCTTGCGGCGCACGGTCATGGACGGACAGGAACTTGCTCGCCCCACCGACACCCAGGAAATGCGCGAGGTAAAGGTCCACCGGTTCGGCTTCGCGGCCGAGGCGCTGTTCCAGATAGGCCTTGTTGTCCGCCGCATGCTGCGCGGCCATGACGGAGGCGGTCTCGGGATGCTTGCGCAGGTCGAGTATCTGCTGCCGCAGTTCGGGGTCGGCGACATAATAGCGGCCGTTGCTGCCCCGGCTGATCGAATCGGCGGCCCAGCCCAGCCCATATTCGCTGCCATGCTTGTCGATGACGGCAAGCCAGCTCTGGTCGACGAACTGATAGAGGCCGGTCGCGGACGAGGTGGTCGCGCGCGCCGTGGGATTGAGGCTGCTCTCGATCTTGGCCTGGCCCAGCAGATAGGCGAAGTCCACGCCCGTCCGCCGGCTCGCCATCGCGATCGCGTTGGTCACGCGATTGCCGGTCGAAGCGCCTGTCGCTGCTATGTCTGCAAATGCCGACACTGGTTGCATGAATCCCCGTTGGTAGCGGGGAGCATTACTGCAAGGCGGATGCCAAGATTTGGTTAACGCGCGCTCCATGAATATTGACGGCGCATCAACCAGACATGAAAAAAGCGCCTCGCGGGCGCCTGGTCAAAGCCACGAAAAGTCTTAGGAAATCGTGCTCCTGCGAAGGCAGGAGCACGTCACAGCTAACGCCCGTAGGTGAGCGGCGCCTGGGTCGATCCGTGCGACGCCAGAAGCGAAAGCCGCTGTCCCGCATGGTCGGTCAGCACATTGATTCGCACCCGCGCCGATTCGAGCAGGGGTAGAAGGGCTGTCAGCCGCGCCTTCACCGCCTCGTCGGACCGCCAGGCGCCGATCGCGCGCACCGCCCCAGCCGCCCTGTCGATCCGATTGGCCGCCGCTTCGATCGCCACCGCATCGGTGCCATCGAGCGCGCCACGCAATTCCTCGAAGGCCGAGAATAGATCGTCCAGCGCTGCAAGGCCTAGCGGCATGGCGTCGGCTTACCCGTTCACCGGCAGGTCGAGCGCCAGCATCCTGTCGGCGATCGCGGCCGGATCGACCGGATAATTGCCCGATGCGATGGCCGCCTTGATTGCGGCAACGCGATCCAGATCGACCGGCGCGCCTTCCGCAGCCATGCGGCCAGCCGGCGTGCTCGATGCTGCCGATGATGTCACGCTGGCTGAACCCTTTTCGGACGAAGCGCGCGTCTTGGCGCTTCCCTGCAGGCGGGACGCCTCGATGGCGGCGCTCAAATTCTGGCCGACAGATTTGATCATGGCTAACTATCCTTCACTCGTCCCGCTTCTGATTATAACGGCACGGTTCAAAAATCATTAAATCCGGGAATGCGAACCGTTCCCATTTCCACCACCTGTGCCAGGACGGGCGTCGATTTCTTGTCTTCGCGCACCCGGATCGTCTGGCCGACAGCACCGTCCTCATCCGCGATCATCATGCGCGAGACGCTGAACGCCGCATTGCCGGCCATCAGTTGGACCGGATCGCCGCGCTTGACCACGACCTCGCGCTGCACCGCCCGCGCCGGCGCCCCATAGCGCGCAACCGGAGCCGCGGCAGCGGCGCCGCCGGCGACGAGGGGAACGCGGATGCGCCAGCCAAGAGCATCGCACTGCACGATCGCCGCGCCGAAAGTGGGGCCCTCGACGCTCGGCGTCCCCGGACAGGCCGCCAGCCGCAACCGCCGATCGACCGGCGCGATCGGGCCACCAGGCTCGCCGATATTGGCGCCGACGGTCATCGCGACCAGGCTGTCGATACGGTCCAGATTCTCGAACTTTTGCTGTGCCAGCGCGGGGCTGGCCCCGGCAGCGGACAGCAAAAGCAGGATCATGGGCAGCTTGGTCACGGCAATGCTCCGTTGGAACGAATGGAGTTCACCCGCCACTAAGCATCACATATGGCAAATAAATGGTTAACGCGGCTTCGAGGAACCGGGTGCGATACGAATGACCTGTCCCTTGCCCGTCGCCCCGTCGAGCTGGTCGAGGCCACGGATCACGAACTGGCTGCCCGCCAGCCCCCGCGCCTTCAGTTCGCGCGCCACAGCGCCGAGCCTGGCGGCCGCCAAGTCCCACTCGTCGAAGCGCTGGTGCACCGGGTCGGTGCCCTGGCTCCGTATCTCCAGGCTACCCTGCCCCGTCCGCAATTCAGCCGCCACACGCGCGATCCTCGCCCTGCCCGCCTCCGACAGCATCGCCTCGCCCGGCAGGAACAGTTCGGCCGCGCGCAATTCCACGCCGGACCGCATCGCCCGCCCGCCGAATTGCTGCCGCACCTCCGCCAGCATGGCGTCGCGCTTCTGCCCGCTCGCCTGCAACAACACGAAGAAGCCGAGCAGCAGCAGCAGCAGGTCGGCGAAGCTGATCGCCCAGCGGCTCCGCCGCGCCTGAGAGGAAGCCGCGCTCATGCGACTTCGCGGAACGACGCGCGCCGCAACAGCACATTTTCCCGCCGCGCGATGCTGAGCATCCGCTCCACCGCTTCCTTCTGCCACGCCAGTTCACGCTCCGACAGATCGGCGAGCCGGCTCGCGACCGGCACCGCGATCACATTGGCGATGACGACACCATAAAGCGTCGTCAGCAGCGCCACCGCCATGGACGGCCCCAGCGCGGCCGGGTCCTCCATCGCCGCGAACATGCCGACCAGGCCCAATATCGTACCCGCCATGCCCAGCGCCGGCGCGGCATCCGCGATCGACAGCCAGACGTTGCGCGCGCTGCCATGCCGCCGTGCCCGGTCGGCGAGCGCCTGGCCCGCCCAGATTTCGAACTGCTCGGTCTTGTCGCTGTTGGCAAGCTTGCGCGCGGCTTCGGCCAGGAACGGATCGGCCGTCTTCACCCGGTCGGTGCAGGCAAGGCCGCGCAGTTGCGCGACCTGATCGATCTTCAGCATCGCCGCCCGCGCGGCATCGCGATCCTTGTCCGGATCGGCCCGGAACAGCGGTCCCACAGCCGCAAAAGCCCGGCCCAACGCGCCAGCGCCATTCTGGAACAGCGCCACCACCGCCACACCCGCCAGCATCGCGCCCAGGGTCAGGGGATCGAACAGATGCGCCAATATTCCGATCATCCGAAAAATCCCCCGTTCACGTCCAAAGAGCGGCGGCAAAGCCCTGCCACCGACCGGCAAAATCTTGCCGCCCTTGCCGCCCACGCCCAGCAATCTCCCGGATTTCCGCCATTTCCGGCCTTGCCGATGCGTCACCCCCGCAAATTGGCACGGCTCTTGCGGAAAACCGTTCGGATCACCCGCGGTTCACGCCTTCAGGCATCAGAACGGCAGGGGCACGCCAAGCTTTAGGCTCCTCGGGGCGAAAAAGACGGGACTGACGCAATGTCGCTGGAAGACGGATTGTTCGGGATACATGGAAAGGCGCTGGCGCTTCGCTCGCAGCGCCTGTCCCTGCTCGCGTCCAACATCGCGAACGCCTCGACGCCGGGTTACAAGGCGCGCGACATCGATTTCGAGTCCGCGCTCAAGGAAGCCAGCGCGCAGCAGAACAAGTCCATCGCCGACGTCTCCCAGGCCGTCGACGACAGCATGGGCTATCGCGTCCCGCTGCAGCCCAGCCTGGACGGCAACACGGTCGAACTCAGCACCGAACAGACGCTGTTCGCCGAAAATGCCGTCAAATACCGCACGACCCTTTCCTTCCTGGAAGGGCGCATCAACACCATCACCCGCGCATTGAAGGGAGAATGAGCATGAGCGGTTCCGGCCCCATGAACGTCTTCGACATCGCCGGCCGCGCCATGAGCGCGCAGCTGGTGCGCCTGAACGCCACCGCGTCCAACATGGCGAATGCGGGCAATGTCACCGGCAGCGCGGCGGCGGCCTATCGCGCGATCAAGCCGGTGTTCCAGTCCGTCACCGACAGCCCCGGTGTCTCGACCGTCAAGGTGGCGAACGTCGTCACCACCGACGCGCAGCCCACCAAGCGCCACGACCCCAACCACCCGCTCGCCGACAAGAATGGCGACGTCTGGGAAGCGGCGGTCGATAGCAGCGCCGAGCTGGTCGACATGATCGAGACCGCCCGCATGTATCAGAACAATGTGCAGGTGCTGAACACCGCCAAATCCCTGATGCTCGAAACCATAAGGATCGGCAAATGAGCACGACCTCCACTGTCACCGACAGTTCGGGACTGTCGGTCTATAACCCGTACAAGAATGTCGGGACCGGCAAGTCGGAAATGGGCCAGGCGGATTTCCTCCGCCTGCTCACCGCGCAGATGCAGACCCAGGACCCGTTCCAACCGATGGACAACACGCAGATGGTTGCGCAGATGGCGACCATCACCAACTCCAGCGGCATCGCGGAAATGAACGCCACGCTGAAAGGCCTGGCTTCGCAGATGAGCGGCAGCCGCCTGGGCGACGCCGCCAGCTGGATCGGCAAATCGATGCTGGTCCAGAGCAACATCATCGCCCCCGACGGCAATGGCCAATATACCGGCCAGGTCAGCTTCGCCGACGCCACCAGCGGCGCGAGCGTCGATCTGCTCGACGGCAGCGGCAATGTCGTCAAGACGATCGCGCTTGGCGATCGTCCCGCCGGGGACACCAATTTCTATTGGGACGGCAAGGACGAGAGCGGCAACAGCATCGCCACCGACGCGCTCAGGATCCGCGTCAACGGCGCCTCGCCGACCCGTGTCGCCAGCTGGGCCACCATCGCCGCCGTCCAGTCGCCCGCCGACGGCAGCGCCTCGAAACTCATCACCGCGCTCGGCACCTACAGCCCGAACGACGCCCTTTCCCTCGCCTAACCTCACTCGCAAAAAATCCTTTTCACCCAAGGAGCAACGCCATGTCCTTCTACATCTCGCTTTC
>DATFDS010000171.1:0-7237 GCA_035251955.1 Sphingobium sp.
CTGCCGTCCTGTGGATCATCCGCTCGACCGTCGAAATATATTGACCGTCCGGTCGGACTATGCAAGCATCACCGTAATCACTGATCTATGGGATGGCAAGCGCATACATGCACGTCCATCAAGAACAGACTGGCAGATCGACAAGAGGCTGTGCGACGTAGAAAATCCGCCATCCGGAAAACAGCGGGCCGATAGTCCGACTGATCTGCTTAAAACCAAATTCTTGAAACTTGTTCAAATGGTTGAGGAGAGCTTATGACAATTCCTTTTCGTCTTGATGGCAGGGTAGCGATCGTGACCGGCGCCGGTCGTGGCATCGGGCGGGGAATTGCGCAGGTCTTTGCGGAAGCCGGTGCCACAGTCGTGGTCGCTACGCGCACGGCGGGACCGGGCGAGGAAACCGTGCAATCGATCGTGCAGGCGGGCGGCGACGCGAGCCTGATGGTGGTCGATCTCGCCAAGCGGGACGAAACGGCTGCATTGGTCGGCAAGGTCGCGGACAAATATGGCAGGCTGGACATTCTCGTCCACAATGCGGGTGTCTTTCCCATCGCGATGATCGAGGATCTTACCGAAGAGCAGCTGGACGAGACGATCAACGTCAATCTCAAAGCGGCCTTCTGGCTGACGAAGGCGGCGGTGGGTTTCCTCCGGGCGGCTCCTTCTCCAAGACTGCTCTTTACGTCATCGGTAACGGGGCCAAGGGTCGCCATGCCTGGTCTTGGTCACTATGCTGCGTCGAAATCGGGGCTGAACGGCTTCATTCGCGCAGCCGCGATGGAATATGCCCGGGACCGGATTACCGTGAACGGTGTCGAGCCGGGCTTGATTCAGACCGACGCCTTGAACGTGCTCGCCGAACCGCCCGAGATCGCAGAAATGGCCAACGCCATCCCGCTGAAGCGCCTCGGCAAGCCGGAGGAGATAGCCTATGCCATGCTTTATCTCGCATCGGATCAGGCAGCGTTCGTTACCGGCCAGACGATCGTCGTCGACGGCGGCGCGCTGATCCCGGAGAATGCCGCCGCTATGGAGTGAGCGCAACTGCGCCCTTGGCTGGTCTCCTATGTTATCATCTCGAGACCAGCCGGCTGACCCAGCCAAATGGTGGCTGCGTTCGGCATTTGCAAAGGAGCCCATGCCCTCCCCTGCTCGCCCGATCGCGGCGACCCTTCGTGCGAGGGAGCCGGCCTATTTTCGATCTTGCGATAATCCGTCTGACCGTTCATTCCATGAATCGGATTGTTTTTAGAATGAGGAACCAATTCCCATGGAAAAGCTGATCGCGTTGTACAAGACGCCGCAGGATCCGGAGGCTTTCCTGGAACATTATCGCGCCGTCCATGTGCCGCTGGTGAAGCAGCTTCCCGGCCTGCTCAGCGTGGAGATCACCCTCATCAAACGCACTCTCTTGGGCGAGGAAGGCAATTTTCTGCTGGCGGAGATGGCCTTTGCGGACCCCGAATCCTTCAAGGCCGCGCTCAAGAGCCAGGAAAATGCCGCCGTGGGGGCGGACGCCATGGCGTTCGCCGGCTCGCTCATTACGGTCATGACCGGCACGTCCGTCGAATTCTGATATGATCTTGCAAACCCAGCTAGGAGAATAAGATGTCCGCCCCGCTCATAGCCGTCACTCCCCTGGAAAGCGTCAATGCGTTCCTGGGCGGAGAGCACGGAATCTTCGTCGCGGGCGAATGGCGCCCTGGGCGGAGCAAGCTCCGCCTGCCGGTATACAACCCGGCCACCGGAGCGCAGATTGCATCCGTGGTCAATGGCGACGAACAGGATGTGGACGATGCCGTGCGCAGCGCCCACGCTGCGTTCGAACAGGGAATCTGGTCCGGCCTCGCTCCGGCGGAGCGCGAGCGGCTGTTGCTTCGGTTCGCGGACCTGGTGGAGCAGAATGCCGAGGAACTCGCCCAGCTCGAAACGATGAACCAGGGCAAGTCCATCAATATCTCCCGCTTCGTCGACGTCGGGGGCGCGCCGGCCTATATCCGCTATGTGGCAGGGCTCACCACGAAGATAACCGGGGAAACCTTCGACGTTTCCATCGGGGCGATGCCGGGCGCGAAGTTCAACGCCTTCACCCGCCGCGAGCCGATCGGCGTCGTCGGGGCGATCTCGCCCTGGAACTTCCCGATGATGATCGGCCTGTGGAAAATCATGCCCGCCCTGGCGGCCGGCTGCACCGTGGTTCTGAAGCCTTCGGAAGTCACTCCGCTCACCAGCCTGAGGCTTGTCGATCTGGCGAAGCAGGCCGGCATTCCAGCCGGCGTTCTCAACCTGGTCACCGGCGACGGGCGGACCGGAAAGGCTCTGGTCGACCATCCGCTGGTCTCCAAGATCACCTTCACCGGATCGACGGCGACCGGCAAGGCGATTGCGCGCACGGCGGCTGACCGGATGCTGCGCACGTCGTTGGAACTGGGCGGCAAGAACCCCGCCATCTTCCTTGCCGACGCGCCCATCGATCAGGCGGTGCAGGGCGCGCTGCTCGGCGGCTTCTTCAACAATGGACAGGTTTGCGCGGCATCCTCACGCCTCTATGTCGCTCGCGCCATCTACGAGCCTTTCGTCAAGGCGCTGTCTGAAGCGGTGAACGGCATGGTCATGGGTCCTGGCCTGGACCCCGCGGCGCAGATCAATCCCGTCGCATCTTCGGGCCACCGGCAGAAGATTCTGGATCATGTGGCGCAAGCGCAGCGTGACGGGGCACGGGTTGTTGCCGGCGGCGACAGCCCCGATCGCGACGGATATTATGTCCGCCCCACCGTGATCGTCGACGCCGCGCCGGAGCTGGCGATCTCGCGCCAGGAGGTTTTCGGACCCCTGGTCACCGTCACCCCCTT
Organism: Sphingobium sp.; assembly: GCA_035251955.1. Classification (GTDB taxonomy): domain Bacteria; phylum Pseudomonadota; class Alphaproteobacteria; order Sphingomonadales; family Sphingomonadaceae; genus Sphingobium. Next base: position 2,853 of record DATFDS010000171.1, read on the forward strand.
CGATGACGAGGAGGAGGCGGTCCGCCTGGCCAATGACAGCGAGATGGGCCTGGCCGCCTCGCTCTGGACCAACGACCTCAAGAAGACCATGGACCTTCTGCCCCGTATCAAGGCGGGAACCCTGTGGGTGAATTGTCATAATCTCGTCGACCCCGCCATGCCCTTCGGCGGTTTCAAGGAGTCGGGGATCGGGCGCGATTTCGGCATCCGGTCGCTGGAAAGCTACACCGAGGTGAAATCGATCTGTATCGCACACTGACCTTGTTAAAGACGTGAGTCCCTCGTCCAGCGCATCCTGCGCTGGACGAGGCTTATTCGCATTCGCTGATTTCGTCGAAGCCCTGACCGTCGCCGCTTCAACCCTTAGCAATCGATCGCTTGACCCGTCTGGATATTCTAACCCGACCGTTCCGAAAGCGGCGATGGATCCTCGACCAGATAATCTGAAGACAGCGCGGCAACGGACGGACAACCGATTTGCGCGAGCGTCCGATCGATCTCGTCACGCATCATCCGCAAAACATCGTCCACCCCCCTGCCCCCGCATGCCGCCAGTCCATAGAGCGTCGCGCGGCCGATCAGAACAATCCCAGCGCCCAGCGCCAGCGCCTTGACCACATCCGATCCGCGACGAAAGCCGCTGTCGATCAGGACCGGCGAATCCGGCACGACCGCGACGGTCCTGGCAAGGACCTCCATGGGCGACACGGCATGGTCGAGCTGGCGTCCGCCGTGATTGGAGAGAATCACGCCGTCAGCGCCGAGCTCCACCGCGCGCTTCGCGTCCTGCGGGTTCAACAACCCCTTGACGAGCAGCGTCCGGGGCCAACGGTCGCGCAATCGCGCCAAGGCTTCCCAGTCGAAGCTGGCGTCCATCTGGCGGCTCATCAATGCCGCCTGCACTTCGACATTGGCGGCGTCAGCGCTGACGAAATTCGCAAGCGCCGGCATGCCGTGCCGCAGCAAGTCCAGCGACCAACGCGGATGCGTCGCGCCATCGAACAAGGTGCGGAGCGTATAACGGACAGGCAGGCCGAAACGATTGCGCAGGTCACGCTCGCGATAGCCGTTCACGCCGACATCCGTCGTGATGACGAGGGTCGAATAGTCGGCGGCCAGTGCGCGCGCCACCATCTCGTCGGCATGATCCGAGTGCAGGATGTAGAGCTGAAACCACCGATCGCCATCGCAGCGCCGGGCGACATCCTCGATCGACATGGTCGATGCGGTGGAGAGGATGAAGGGAATGCCCGCACGCGCCGCCGCACCCGCCAGGACGGCGTCACCCTGCGGCCAGAACAAAGCGTTGAGCCCGGTCGGCGCGATCGCGAGCGGCATAGGCAATATGCGTCCGCCGAACCGCGTTTCCAGCGACCGGCTGCTGACGTCGACCAGCCTTTGGGGAACGAAGCGCCACCGGTCGAACACCGCCCGGTTATGGCGCAAGCCCTTTTCGTCCTCGGCGCCGCCATCCAGATAATCAAACACCATCCTGGGCAGCCGCCGCCGCGCCAACAGGCGATAATCCTCGACCCGGATCGGATGCCCGTTCACGCCGCGTCGCTTTCGGCCACCATCATTATCATCCCCCACCCTTTCATTTTCCGCGCTATAGCTGGACTTAGAGCGATTTTCGATCTGATTGAATCAGATCGCTGGTTAAGAAATCGCTCAAGGATGCAATGCACCTCCGTCCGCCATATGACTATCTCCGGCGCGGCCGCCTCCAAAAAAAAGGGGCCGGCACCTGAATAGCACGGCGCCAGCCCCAAAAGCCGGCGCCAATAGAGGATTTTGGGCGGCGGCTTGTGTGTCGAATTGTCGCGGCGTCAGGCGCTCATGGCCTGATGCCTCAAATCACGGACATGCCATGCCTTGCCCGTCGAGCGCGGAAGCTCTCCAGTCCGTTTGAGATCTATGCGAGCCGTGATGCCGATGACATCCTTGATGTAGCCGGCCAGCAGCTTACACTGGGCCGCGCCACTTCCCGCATCAGTTTCGGGCCTCAGTTCCACATCGATGGTAACTTCGTCCATCCGCGAAGGACGGCTGATCTCGATGAGATAATGCGGCGACAATCCCGGGCATTTCAGAATCTGTTCCTCGATCTGCGTCGGGAAGACATTCACGCCGCGAATGATGAGCATGTCGTCGCTGCGCCCTACGATCTTCGCGATGCGGCGATAGGGCAGCCCCTCGCCGGGCAACAGCCGGGTCAGGTCCCGCGTGCGATAGCGCACGATCGGAAAGGCTTCCTTCGAAAGCGATGTGAAGACAAGTTCGCCCTCTTCGCCGTCAGGAAGAACCTCTCCTGTCGCGGGATCGATAATTTCCGGCAGGAAATGATCTTCCCAAATCGTCGGGCCGCTGGTCCCCGCAATCTCCTGGGCGACGCCGGGGCCCATGACTTCCGACAGGCCGTAGATATCGCTGGCCGTGATATCGAACGCCTGCTCGATTTCCGAACGCATGGCTTCAGTCCAGGGCTCAGCCCCGAAAATGCCGATCTTGAGCGAAGACTTACGCGGATCAAGTCCCCGGCGACGATATTCGTCCAGAATACAAAGCATGTAGCTGGGCGTCACCATGATGATTTCGGGCTTGAAGTCCTCGATTATCTGGACCTGCTTTTCGGTCTGGCCGCCCGACATGGGAATGACGGCGCAGCCGAGGGCCTCGGCGCCATAATGGGCGCCCAGACCGCCGGTGAACAGGCCATAGCCATAGGCGATATGCGCCTTCATGCCCGGACGGCCGCCGGCGGCGTGAATGCACCGCGCCACCAGGCTCGACCAGGTCTTGATGTCGTTGGCGGTGTAGCCGACGACGGTAGGTTGCCCCGTTGTCCCCGACGAGGCATGGATGCGGGACACCTGGTCCATCGGCACCGCGAACATGCCAAACGGATAGTTGGCGCGCAAGTCCGCCTTCGTCGCGAAGGGGAGCAGCGCCACATCCGCCAGAGTGCGAATGTCGTCGGGCTTTACCCCCTTTTCATCGCAGGCCGCGCGGAAACTAGCCACATTCTGGTAAGATCGCCGCACTGTCCATTGCAGCCGTTCAAGCTGCAGGGCGTCCAGTTCCTCGCGGGTTTCAGGCCCGTAGTTCATCTTTGTTTCGTCCCGCCCCTGTTAGAATGCGTTCATGGTGAGCAGTTCATAGACTGCCACCGTATCATCACTGCCGTCGGTCACGGACACCGCCCAGCGCACTTCGCCATAGTCGTCATTGCGCCGGGTCTTCGCCTTCACGGTCAGGCTGACCTTGATCGCCTCACCCGGCGAGACGGGCTTGACGAACCGCAGCGAGTCGAGGCCGGTATTGGCAAGGACCGGGCCCGGCGCGGGATCCACGAACAGGCCAGCCGCGAACGAGAGGATAAGATAGCCATGCGCGACCCGGCCTGGGAAGAAGGGATTGGCCGCAGCCGCCTCCTCATCCATGTGCGCGTAGAAGGTATCGCCGGTGAAGTGCGCGAAATGCTCGATATCCTCCAGCGTGATGGTGCGCGGGGCAGTGTTGAAGGTCCGGCCGATTTCCAGTTCGCCGAAGCGGAGCCGGAAAGGATGCGCGCCTTCGGTGGGCTGCGGCGCGCCGGGCAACCATTGGCCCGCGATCGCCGAGAGCGTGCGCGGATGCCCCTGCAGGGCAGTGCGCTGCATATAATGTTTCACGCCGCGCACGCCGCCCATTTCCTCGCCGCCACCGGCGCGGCCGGGGCCGCCGTGGATCAGCATCGGCAACGGCGAACCATGGCCCGTGGACTCCCGTGCACTGTCGCGGTCGATCAGTACGACACGGCCGTGAAAGGCCCCCGCGCCGAGAATGAACTGGCGCGCCACCTGCGGATCATAGGTGAAGAAGGACAGGGCCAGCGACCCCTTGCCGCGATTGGCCAACTGAATCGCGTCGTCCAGATCGCGGTACGGCATCAGCGTGGAAACAGGCCCGAAAGCCTCCACATCGTGGATCAGGTCGGCGCTCCAGGGATCGTCCGCGCGGAACAGCAGCGGCGAGATATAGGCACCCTTTTCCGCGCCTTCGCCTAGGGCCTCAACCGTGTCGATGGTGCCGAACGCGAGACGGGCCTGCGATGCCAGCTCCCGTGCCTTACCCCGGACATCGTCCAGCTGGGAAAGGCTGGCGAGCGCGCCCATGGTCACGCCTTCGACGCGCGGGTCGCCCACCACGACCTTGGCCAGCCGGGCCTTGAGCGCTTCCTCGGCCGCATCGAGAAGAGCAGCGGGCACGAAGGCGCGGCGGATGGCGGTGCACTTCTGGCCCGCCTTCACCGTCATCTCGCGCACGACCTCCTTGATGAAAAGGTCGAATTCCGGGCTGTCGGGGGTCGCATCGGGACCGAGCACCGACGCGTTCAGGGAGTC
>DATFDS010000172.1:0-2786 GCA_035251955.1 Sphingobium sp.
GGGCGCAGCGGCCGCCTGCGCCAGGGCCGGCGCAGCGCTCAGCAGCGCGATGGAAGCGATACCAGCCTTCAACAACTTCGATGAATGGAAACCCGTCAACATGCTTCTCCTCAACTAATACGGCCCTAAAGCTGTGGAAGAGACGCCGTCGATTAAAGAGCATTCCGGCGAGCCGTGGGATTTGAAAGACGATCGTTCTGCGACCAGCAGTTGATCGTCGCAAGCCCACGGCTCACCGCTGCATCCCGAAACTTTTGATCAGGGGAGAGCCCGCCATGCCCTCACCAGATCTTCACCCGATCTTGCGGTGCAAGGTAGATCTTGCCATTCGATTCGGGCTTGAACGCGGCGTACCAGGCGTCGAAATTCCGTACCGTGTCAGCACGATATTGCGACGGCGAATGGGGATCGGTGATCAGCCGCTGGCGCAGATTGGGCTCGCGATAATTGCGCCGCCATATCTGCGCCCAGCCGAGGAAAAAGCGCTGATCGCCGGTGGTGCCGTCTATCACCGGTGCCGGCTTGCCGCCGAGCGAGGCGTGATAGGCGTCCAGCGCCACCGCGACACCGGCCAGGTCGCCGATATTTTCGCCCAGGGTGAAGGCGCCCTTCACATGCGCGCCGGGGAAGGGTTCGTAAACGTCATATTGTTTGACCAGCTTGTCGGTGAGCGCCTTGAAATTGGCGACGTCCTGATCGCTCCACCACTGGTTGAGCTTTCCGGTCTCGTCATATTTCGCGCCCTGATCGTCGAAATGATGACTGAGTTCATGACCGATCACCGCGCCGATGCCGCCATAATTGACCGCCGGGTCGGCATGGGGATCGAAGAAGGGCGGCTGCAGGATGGCGGCGGGGAAGACGATTTCCACCATGCCGAAATCGGCATAGGCGTTGATCTCCATCGGCGTCATCTGCCATTCCCAGCGGTAGATGGGCTTGCCGAGCTTGCCCATCTGATAGTCGAATTCATGGGCATTGGCGCGCTGCGCATTGCCGAACAGGTCGTCGGCCCTGACCATCAGCCCGCTATAGTCGCGCCATTTGTCGGGATAGCCGATCTTGGGCGTGAAGGCGGCGAGCTTCTTGTGGGCGCGCGCCTTGGCCGCGTCGCTCATCCAGGTCAGCCCGTCGATCCGCCGGCCCATGGCGGCGAGGACATTCCTGACCAGTTGATCCATCGCCGCCTTGGTTTCGGGCGGGAAATAGCGGGCGACATAGGCCTTGCCGACTTCGTCGCCCATCGCTTCCTTGAGGAAGTCGACCGCGCGCTTCCACCGTTCCTCGCGCTGCGGCGTGCCCGACAGGGTCGTGCCGTAAAAGGCGAAATCGGCGTCGGCGATGCGATCGGGCAGATAGGTGGCATAGGCGTGGAGGCTGCGGAGCAGCAGCGCGTCCTTGAGCACCCCGATCGGCGCCCGGGCGATGAGCGCCGCTTCACCGGTGATGGCGCTCGGCTGGGCGACGAGCAGCGCGGCGGGCTTGAGGCGGTTGGCAGCGAAATAGCCGGCGAAATCGAAGCCGGGCGCTGCCGTCTGCAACTGCGCCAGCGTCATCTTGTTGTAGGTCTTGTCGGCGTCGCGGCTGTCGACCTGGGTCCAGTGGACCTTGGCGATCTCGGTTTCCAGCGCCATCAGCGCGGCAGCACGCGCTTTGGCATCGCCTTCGCCTGCCAGGTCCAGCATCTGCTCCAGATGCGCGACATAGGCGGCGCGGATCGCCGCCATCTTCTCATCGGGCTGCAGGTAGAAGTCGCGGTCCGGCAGGCCAAGGCCCGACTGGCGCAGGTTCAGGATGTAGGTTTCGGGGTCCTTGTCGTCCTGCCCGACATGGAAGCTGAAAGGACCGCCGATCCCCGCGCGCGCCGCCTGTGCGGCGATCCGGGCATAGCCGGCCTTGTCCTTCACGCCCTTGATCTTCGCGATCCAGGGCGTGATGGGGGCAAGGCCCTTGGCCTCCACGGTGGCGGCGTCGAGATAGCTGGCATAGGCCGCGCCGATCCTGCTGCCCGCCTGCGATCGCGCCGCTTCCAATATGCCCTTGGTCCGCTCGCGCGACAGATCGTCCAACACATTGAACGCGCCATAATTGGATTTGTCGGCGGGGATCGGGGTCGCCCTGGCCCAGCCGCCATTGGCGTGGAGGTAGAAATCATCGCCGGGCTTGACTGAGGGGTCCATGCCCTGGCTGTCGAAACCATAGCTGCCATAAATGGGCTTGGCTGGCGGCGCCGTCTGCGCGGTCTGATCGGCATATGCGATCGAAGCGCCCAGGATCAGCACGGAACCCGCCGCGCCGAGGATGAATTTTTTCATGAAAGCGTCCCTTGCTTTGTCGATGCAGGGAGTTGACCGGCGCGCGAGCGCCAAGTCCATGTCGTTCGTCGAAAAAATAGCTAGAGCGATTTCCAAGCGATCGGAATCGATCGCTGGTTAAGAAATCGCGGTAAACAAAGAAATAGAGCGGTTGATCTGATGCAATCAGATCGAAAACCGCTTTAGGGCAAGCGGATGCCGGCAGCGAATGCGTCCCGCAGGGGCCGCGCATCCAACGGATCGAGATAGGGCAGGCGCCCCAATGCGCGAACGTCCCCAAGCTGCGGCACGATCCGTTCATTCTCTTCATGCGCGTCGCCGATGAAGGCGATGCCCGCGATCGGCACGCCCCGCCCGCGCAGTGCCTCGATACTCAGCAGGCTGTGGTTGATCGTGCCGAGCCCGGTGCGGGCGCACAGGATCACCGGCAACCCCCAATGGGCGAACAGGTCCGCCATCAGCAGCGTCTCG
>DATFDS010000173.1:0-3574 GCA_035251955.1 Sphingobium sp.
TACAAGATCGGCCAGATCGTCATCCATGCCGGGCCGACCATGCCCCCCGATCTGGTGCGCGACAGCCTGCCGCTCCAGACCGGCGATTATATCGTCGCGACCGCCGTCGAAAGCGCAGAGGCCAATGTCGGCGTGAAGCTGCCCGAACATGGCTATCCCTTCGCCAAGGTCGGCGAGCGCGACATATTGCTCGACCCCGCGACGGTGACGGGCGACTATACGCTGCCCGTGGAGGTCGGCCCGCGCGGGTCCTTCCGGGGGATCACCACCAGCGGGCAGAAACAGGCTTTCGGCGCCGACCATATGAAGGTGATCAGCCGCTTGCACGAGGGCGAGCTCTACGACAGCCGCAAGGTTGACGATCTGCGCCGCGCGCTGGTGGCGACCGGGCTCTTCTCCAGCGTCGCGGTCGACCCGGTGCGCACCAACGCGCCCGGCCCCGACGGCACCGAATATGTCGATCTGCATGTCGAGCAGGAGGCGGGGCCGCCGCGCACGCTGGCCGGCGAGCTGGGCTATGGCACCGGCCAGGGCTTCCGCGCCGAGGGCACATGGACGCACCGCAACCTGTTCCCGCCCGAAGGCGCCGTCATCGCCAGCATCATCGCCGGCACGCAGGAACAGGGCGCGACGGGCACCTTTCGCCGCTCCAACGCGGGCAAGCGCGACAAGACCTTCCAGACCGGCATCAGCCTCAACCACCAGAATTACGACGCCTATGAAGCCTATACCGCCGGTCTCAACATCAGCTGGTCGCGCCAATCCACGCCGATCTTCCAGAAGCGCTGGACCTACAGCTATGGCGCGGAAATCTTGGCTACCAACGAGCAGGTGGTGGTCGATCCGGCGACGGCGGACAAGGCGCGGCGCACCTATTTCATCGGCGGCCTGCCGGTGCAGGTCGGCTATGACCGCTCCAACGATCTGCTGAACCCGACCAAGGGCTTTCGCGCCACCCTGCGCGCCGAGCCGGAAGGGTCGCTGCACGGCAAATTCTCACCCTATCTGCGGGCGACCTTCGACCTCACCGGCTATTATCCCCTGTCCGATGGCCTGGTCATCGCGGGACGAACGCGGATCGGCACGATCAGCGGGGTGGCGCGCGACGATGTCGCCCCCTCCCGCCGTATCTATGCCGGCGGCGGCGGATCGGTGCGCGGCTTCGGCTATCAGGAGCTTGGCCCCAAGGACGTCAACAATGATCCGATCGGCGGCCGCTCCGTCAACGAGTTCGCGGTCGAGGGCCGCTACCGTTTCGGCGATTATGGCGTGGTCGCCTTCGTCGATGCGGGCCAGGTCTATGAAAGCTCCATCCCGCAATTTTCCGACATTCGTTATGGGGTCGGCATCGGCGGGCGCTTCTACACCAATTTCGGCCCCTTCCGCGCGGACATCGCGATGCCGATCAACCGGCAGCCGGGCGAGTCCAAATTCGCGCTCTATATCGGCATCGGGCAGGCCTTCTGATGGCGGAAGAAACGGTCATCATCCGCAAAACGCGCCCTCTCTGGCAGAAGATCGCGCGCGGCGCCGTCGGCCTGATCGTCGCGCTGGTGATGCTGGTCGCCGGGCTGCTGCTGTTCCTGAACACCCAGCCGGGCAAGGCATTCCTGATCCGCCAGATCGCCGCGCTGAAGCTGGAATCGGGCATGGGCATAGAGGTCGGCCGGATCGAAGGGTCGATCTACAGCGACATGGTGATCCACAACCTGATCCTGCGCGATCCCAAGGGACCGTTCGCCGTGTCCCCGCGCGTGCATGTGGTGTGGAAGCCCTTCCGCTACATCAACAATCATATCAGCGTGGCGCTGCTGGAAAGCCCGCTCGTCGTGCTGGCGCGCAGCCCGCGGTTCAACATCACCCCGACCGATCCGAACGCGCCTGTCCTCCCCGACCTCGACATCGATGTCGACCGGCTGAAGATCGCGAAGTTCGTCGTCGCCAAGCCGGTGATCGGCCAGAAGCGCGAGATCGCCATCGACGGCGTCACCCATATCGCGGACGGCCGCGCGATCCTTTCCGCCAATGCCGTGGTCGACAGCGGCGATCGGCTGCAGGCCTGGCTCGACGCCGTGCCGGACCAGAACCGCCTCGCCATGAAGGGCAGGCTGACCGCGCCCAAGGGCGGCGTGATCGCGGCGATGAGCGGCCTCACCGACGGCGTCACCGCGACGCTGGACGGCAGGGGCACATGGCAGGCCTGGAACGGCCGGATCGTCGCAAACTCGCCCAAGGGCGAGCTGGCGAATATCGCCCTCGCCGCGCGAGACGGTGCTTTCACGGCTAAAGGGCCGGTTCGGCCGGGGCTGGTCTTTGCCGGAACGGTCGATCGGTTGACCACGCCCGCGCTGGACGTGGACCTGTTCGCCGGCCTCAACGAACGGCGCGTGAACCTCAAGGGATCGCTGCGCTCGCCCGCGCTGGCGGCGACCGCGCAGGGGCTGGTCGACCTGGCCAAGAGCCGGTTCAGCGGCCTCAGGATCGACGCCGCGCTGCTCAAGCCGGGCTCAATCATGGAGAAGGTGCGCGGCAAGGATGTGCGCGCCTCGGTGATCCTCGACGGGCCGATGGCCAACCCGTTCATCGACTATGACATCAGCGCCGCCCTGCTCGCCTTCGACCAGACCGGGATCGAGGGGTTGAAGGCCAGCGGCCGGGCCGTGATCGACACCGACCGCATTCGCATCCCCGTCAGCGCGACGGCGCGGCGCGTCACCGGGCTCAATGCGGCCGCCGGGGGCCTGCTCCAGAATTTGCGAGTGAAGGGCGACTTCGCTTATTCGAACGGAAAGCTGATCAGCGACAATCTCAAGATCGACAGCGACAAGGTGGACGCGACCGCCATCATCCTCGCCGATCTCGACAACGCCCTCTATCGCGGCGCGCTCAAAGGCCGGGTCAATGATTATCGGATCGACGGCGTGGGCATCGTCACCCTGACGACCGATATCGACCTGGTGCCCGGCCCCAAGGGCGGCTGGGGCCTGTCGGGCCAGTTCGGCGTGCGCACCGCGCGCTGGGAAAATGCCTCGGTCCGCGATTTCCTGGGCGGCAATGCGGTCATGTCCGGCCGCATCGGCATGACACCGCAGGGCAAGTTCACCCTCGCCGGCCTCAAGGGCGCGGCGCCCAATTTCCGGGTTCATTCGGGCGCCGGCAGCTATGACACGGACGGCACCATCGCCTTCGACGCGCGCGCGACCTCGCGCCAATATGGACCGCTCGCCCTCGCCGTGCGCGGCACGATGGAGCGGCCGCAGGCGGTGCTGCGCGCGGCGCGGCCCAATGTCGGCGTGCAACTGAGCGATGTCGTCGCAAAACTGCATGGCGAGGCAGCGGGCTACAGGCTCGAAGCGACCGGTGGGTCGGAATATGGCCCCTTCTTCGCCAATCTGCTGATCCGCACGGCCAAGGGGCCGCTCACCATCGACGTCACCAGGGCGCGCTTCGCCGGGGTCGACATGAACGGCCGCCTGCGGCAGAGCGCCGCCGGCCCCTTCACCGGCCAGCTGGCGATGAACGGTTCGGGCATCAACGGCGCGCTCCGCCTGAACGCCGTGGGCAAGGCGCAGGG
>DATFDS010000174.1:0-5253 GCA_035251955.1 Sphingobium sp.
GCCGGGTGGGGGAGCGGGCCGGTGCCGTTCTGTTTCAGCTCAGCTTAAACACCATAACATCAATCCGCGAAGGGATCGCGCACGAGGATGGTATCCTCGCGCTCGGGGCTGGTGGAAACGAGCGTGACCGGGCAGCCGATCAGTTCCTCTATGCGGCGGATATATTTGATCGCCTGCGCGGGCAGCTCGGCCCAGCTGCGGGCGCCGGCGGTGGTATCCTGCCAGCCTTCGATATCCTCGTAGATCGGCTCGGCCTTCGCCTGGTCCTGCGCGTGGGCGGGAAGATAGTCGTAGCTCTGTTCGCCGATCTTGTAGCCGACGCAGATCTTGAGCGTGTCGAAACCGTCGAGCACGTCGAGCTTGGTGAGCGCGATGCCGGTGACGCCCGAGACGGCGACCGACTGGCGCACCAGCACGGCGTCGAACCAGCCGCAGCGGCGCTTGCGGCCCGTCACGGTGCCGAATTCATGGCCGCGTTCGCCGAGGCGCTGGCCGGTCTCGTCCTCCAGCTCGGTCGGGAAGGGACCGGAGCCGACGCGGGTGGTGTAGGCCTTGACGATGCCCAGCACGAAGCCCGCGCCACTGGGGCCAAGGCCGGTGCCGCTCGCCGCCGTGCCCGCCACCGTGTTGGAGGAGGTGACGAAGGGATAGGTGCCGTGGTCGATGTCGAGCAGCGTGCCCTGCGCGCCTTCGAACAGGATGCGCTGCCCTGCCGCCTTCGCCTTGTTGAGCGTCAGCCAGACGGGCTTGACGAAGGGCAGGATGAAGCTCGCGATGTCGCGCAGTTCCGCCATCAGCGCCTCGCGGTCGATCGGGGCTTCGTTGAACCCGGCGCGCAGCGCGTCATGGTGCGCGGTCAGGCGGTCGAGCTGTGGCCCGAGATCGTCGAGATGGGCGAGATCGCAGACGCGGATAGCGCGGCGGCCGACCTTGTCCTCATAGGCGGGGCCAATGCCGCGGCGGGTGGTGCCGATCTTGCCCGCACCTGAAGCGTCCTCGCGCAGACCGTCGAGGTCGCGGTGGAAGGGCAGGATCAGCGGGCAGGTTTCGGCGATCTGGAGATTCTCGGGGGTGATCTCTACCCCCTGCCCCTTGAGCTTGGCCACCTCATCGCGGAAGTGCCAGGGATCCAGCACCACGCCATTGCCGATGACCGACAGCGTGCCGCGCACGATGCCGGAGGGGAGCAGCGAGAGCTTGTAGACCTTCTCGCCCACGACCAGCGTGTGGCCGGCATTGTGGCCGCCCTGGAAGCGCGCGACGACATCGGCGCGTTCCGACAGCCAGTCGACGATCTTGCCCTTGCCTTCGTCGCCCCACTGGGCGCCGATCACCGTTACATTTGCCATGGATACAGACCTCCGCCCGCCGCGCGGACCGGCCATGCCCTTCGACGGGACTCGGCATGCCGGTAGGATCGATTGGGCGCGTACCGCCCTGTTGCGGGGCGCGCGTTAGCCGCGCTGCCCCCTGTGCGTCAAGTCAGTAGGCGCGTGGGCTATCGCCGTCCAGCCAGTGGGTGCAGCGCAGCGCCTCGCCATTTTCCTGTGGCGTGAGGGCCGCGACGGTGTGCCAGCCTTCCCCACGAAGTTGCGCGGCGCGACTTTCGTCATGGTGGAGCGGCAGGAACAGGCGCCGGGGGGCCTCTGCGCCGAAGCCCGCGTCTATCAGGGGATCGGGATAGAGCGAGAAGCCCATGGCAGGTTCGTCCGATCCATCGGCGCGGGTGATGGCATAGCTGCCCCCGCGACCGATCTCGCCAATGAAGCCTTCGGCGAAGATCGAAAAGCCGAACCAGTTCTGATATTCGAAACCGTGGCGCTCGGTGGGATCGAGCGTCAGCGTGATGTCCCAGCCGATCGGCCTGGCGATGGCGCGCAAGCCGGCGATTCGGCTGTCGATCGCGCCGCCCAACTGCTTGTTGAGCGCCTCCAGCTTCTCCATTGCGGGGTGGAACGGACCGGTCGCTTCAATCAACGGCAGATAGGCAGCGGCGGCGGGGCTGATCGCGGTCAGCGCACCCGCATCCTTGGCATCGAGTTCGGCGCGAACCGCCTCGATCTCCTCTGGCGCCAGCGGCAGCGGCCCGGCGGCCAGGCTGTCGATCAGGTCGGGCAGCGTGAAATCGATCGTGATGCCGGTGACGCCGGCTGCTGTAAGCGCCTCGATCGCGACATTCACGATTTCGACCGCGGCGGCGACGCTGTCGCTGCCGATCAGTTCCGCGCCGACCTGCAGCCGCTCGCGCTCGGGACGGAGCTGGTTGGCGCGCAGGCGGATGACGGGTCCTGCATAGGAGAGGCGCAGCGGGCGCGGGACGCTGGCGAGGCGGGTGGCGGCAATGCGGCCGACCTGCGCGGTCATGTCCGGCCGGAGCGCGAGGCTGCGCTGGGAGACGGGGTCCACGGCGCGGACCAGATCCTGTGCGCGCATCGATTTGAGGCGACCGACCAGCGTATCCTCAAATTCCGCGAGCGGGGGCATGACCCGCTCATAGCCATGGGTCGCGACCGTATCGAGCACGCGACGCGCCAGACGCGCGGAGGCTTCGGCCTGCGGCGGCAGGCGGTCGGAAAGGCCTTCGGGCAGGAGGCCGGGCGGGATGGTCATAGCCGCTCCCTCCCCCTTGGGGGGGAGGGCTGGGGAGAGGGGGCCTCGCGCAACGCCTGCGCGACGACGCTCAGCACGCCCTCAATATTCCCCATTACATCGGGATTGCCAAAACGGATCACGCGATATCCTAGCGATTCCAGAAACTCTGTCCGTTGGGCGTCATAGCGATCTTTGGCGGAATGTGTATCCCCGTCGATCTCGATGATGAGCTTTGCCGCCTTGGAGGCGAAATCGGCTATGTAGGGCGCGATGATCGTCTGGCGGGTGAACTGCTGGCTTTCGAACCGGTTGGCCCGGAGCGCGAGCCAGAGTCTTTGTTCGGCGGGACTAGGGTTGGCGCGCATTGACCTTGCGCGTTCCTTGAGCTGCGCATCCAGACGCAAGGTTGATCCCCCTCTCCCAACCCTCCCCCCGAGGGGGGAGGGCCTTTTAGGATTTACGCGAAGCGCAGCAGCTTCACCGTCTTGACGCCTGCGAGGTTGCAGATGTCCTTGAGGACGCCGTCATGCACCGCGCCGTCGACCGACAGCAGCAGCACGGCTTCGCCGCCCTGGTTGCGGCGGCCGAGGTGGAAGGTGCCGATGTTGACGCCCGCTTCGCCCAGCGTCGAGCCGAGGCGGCCGATGAAGCCCGGCGCGTCCTGGTTGACGATGTAGAGCATGTGGCCGGCGAGGTCGGCTTCGACCTTGATGCCGAACAGTTCGACCAGGCGCGGCTGCGAGTGGCCGAAAAGGGTCCCGGCAACCGACTTGTCACCGCTTTCGGTCTTCACCGTGACGCGGACGAGGGTCTGGTAGTCGCCCTCGCGGTCGTGGCGCACTTCGCGCACGTCGAGGCCGCGTTCCTTCGCGAGGAAGGGCGCGTTGACCATGTTCACCGTGTCGGAATAGCAGCGCATCAGGCCCGCGAGCACCGCCGCGGTGATCGGCTTCTGGTTGAGTTCGGCGGCATGGCCTTCGACCTCGACCGAAATGCCCTGGACATGATCGCCCTCCAACTGGCCGACCAGCGCGCCCAGTTCCTCCGCCAGCGCCATATAGGGCTTGAGCTTCGGGGCTTCCTCAGCGGACAGGCTCGGCACGTTCAGCGCATTGGTGATGCCGCCGTCGAGCAGATAGTCCGAAAGCTGTTCCGCCACCTGAAGCGCGACATTGACCTGCGCTTCGTCGGTCGAGGCGCCCAGATGCGGGGTGCAGATGAAATTCGGCGTACCGAACAGCGGCGATTCCTTCGCCGGCTCCTGCACGAACACATCCAGCGCGGCGCCGGCGACATGGCCCGCATCCATCGCTTCCTTGAGCGCGGCTTCGTCGATCAGGCCGCCACGGGCGCAGTTGATGATGCGCACGCCCTTCTTGGTCTTGGCGAGATTTTCCTTCGACAGGATGTTGCGGGTCTGGTCGGTCAGCGGCGTGTGCAGCGTGATGAAGTCCGCCTTCGCCAGCAGCGTGTCGAGGTCCGCCTTTTCCACGCCCATTTCGACGGCCCGCTCCGGGGTCAGGAAGGGATCGAAGGCAACGACCTTCATCTTGAGGCCGAGAGCGCGGGCAGCGACGATCGATCCGATATTGCCCGCGCCGATCAGACCCAGCGTCTTGCCGGTGACTTCCACGCCCATGAAGCCGTTCTTCGGCCACAGGCCCTGCTGCGTCTGGGCATTGGCTTCGGGCAGCTGGCGGGCCAGCGCGAACATCAGCGCAATGGCATGTTCGGCGGTGGTGATCGAGTTGCCGAACGGGGTGTTCATGACGATCACGCCCTTGGACGAGGCGGCCGGGATGTCGACATTGTCGACGCCGATGCCGGCGCGGCCGATGACCTTGAGGTTGGTCGCGGCGTCGAGAATGTCCTTCGTAACCTTGGTCGAGCTGCGGATGGCGAGGCCGTCATACTGGCCGATGATCGCCTTCAGTTCGTCCGGGGTCTTGCCGGTGATCTCGTCGACCTCGACGCCGCGTTCACGGAAGATCGCGGCGGCGCGGGGGTCCATCTTGTCGGAAATAAGGACTTTGGGCATGGATTTGATCCTATATTTTGCCGTCACCCCCGGGCTCGACCCGGGGTCCCGCTTTATGGAGCGGGTCGGCATGAAGAAGCGGGACCCCGGCTCAAGGCCGGGGTGACGTAATCGAGTAAGGTTCAGGCAGCCTTGGCGGTCGCATAGGCCCAGTCGAGCCACGGACCCAGCGCCTCGATGTCGGCGGTCTCGACGGTCGCGCCGCACCAGATGCGCAGGCCCGCCGGGGCGTCGCGATAGCCCGCGACGTCATAGGCGGCGCCTTCCTTTTCGAGCAGGCCAGCCATGCTCTTGATAAAGGCTTCGTCCGCACCCTCGACGGTCAGGCAGACGCTGGTGGTCGAGCGGGTCGCTTCGTCGGCGGCGAGATGGCCGAGCCAGTCGCGTTCCTGCACCAGCTTGTCGAGCGCTGCGGCATTGGCGTTGCTGCGCGCGATCAGGCCAGCGGGTCCGCCGACCGACTTGCCCCATTCCAGCGCGAAGATCGCGTCCTCGACGGCCAGCATCGAAGGGGTGTTGATCGTTTCGCCCTTGAAGATGCCTTCGGCGAGCTTGCCCTTCGCCATCAGGCGGAACACCTTGGGCAGCGGCCAGGCAGGGGTGTGGGTTTCCAGACGCTCGAC
>DATFDS010000175.1:0-4771 GCA_035251955.1 Sphingobium sp.
CGGCTCAAGCGGGCGGCGGAGAGTGGACAACGGTGACGGGATCGCCGGCAGGGGCGAGTTGCTGTCCGTCCGGTTCGCGAAATCCGTCGTTCCCGCGCAGGCGGGCACCCATCTTCGCCCACATGACTGGATTGCCAAAGGCGAAATGTCGAAGAGAGGCACGTGCCTCTCTTCGACCCGCCTGCGCGGGGACGACGAAGGAAGTTATGACCGTTTCGGGTGGATTCGAGACGGTCAGCTATCGGACGCCAATATCGAATAGCTGACGACCTAAATGTTCGGACCGTGCGGTCGCTGCCCGTCCCATGCGGCTCCCTCCGCACAACCGCCGGTTTTGCATTCGAGGGAATGATCCATCATCGCTCGAACCCGGACGATCTGGCGGCATTCCGCACCGATCGCAGGCCTGAACACTACTGTAGGCTGAATCGGGAGTTTGGGTAATGCGGTCAGACGGGAGCGCAATTCAAGCCATGTGATTTCTTTGCCGTCGAACAGAATTTGGTTTTCCGTCGTCAATTCCAACACACTTAGTGCAGATAGGCCGGTGTCCCATTGAGGCTTGACGCCCCAATGTCCGGCACGACAAGCATTGGAAGCAGATGAGGCGACGGTGAGGCACGCAACGAGAGCTATCAGCCAGAACGCTCCACCTAAAATCATCTCGCGCCGACCCACGACATTTCTCCCTGTTGGATTAGGCACGATTATCGAATGGCCGGTTTACGGCGAGCTAACAACATAATCCAACGACCGTTTCTGGTCGCTTCCGTTCGGGCGGCTTTCCCGCTTGCAACCGGACCAGCGGCTTATCGCTCCTGCTCGGCGGTCGCTCGGTGCCGGGGCCGCCTGATGCGCATGGCCCCACGATCTTAACGGAATCGTTGCTGATCCGTTGCTAAGCGGGCGGCATGAGCGGATCGAGCCCATCCCGTTCCCGGCTGATGGAACTGGACGCCCTGAGGGGCCTTGGCGCGCTGTGCGTGCTGGTGTTCCACTATTCGACCCGTTTCCACGAGCTGTTCCCGCAGGCCGCGCATGTGCCGTTCAGCTTTCCGGGCGGCAATTACCGGGTGCTGCTGTTCTTCGCCATTTCGGGCTTTGCGATCTTCTTCACGTTGGACCGGATCGGCAGCGTGGCGGACTTCGTCGTCAACCGCTTCGCTCGGCTCTATCCCGCCTATGTGACCGCCATGCTGCTGACGCTGGGGATCGAATATCTGGGCAAGGCGTCGCAACTGCTGATCGGCCCCGGCGCCATCCTCGCCAATGTCACCATGTTGCAGGGCTTTGCCTTCCTGCCGGAGGTCGACGGCGCCTATTGGACGCTGACGGTCGAGATCGCCTTCTACTTCTGCATGATCGCATTGTGGAAATGGGCGGGCCTGCGACGTCTGGAGCCGGTGCTTGCCGTGTGGCTGGCGCTGCGCGGGCTTTACGGGTTCTGGCCCGACATGCCCGAACGCATCGTGATGCTGTTCGTGCTGCGCTATGTGCCCTTCTTCATCATCGGCATGCTGGCCTATCGGGTCTGGGCGGGGCGGCGCAGCTGGCGGCAACAGGCACCCTATGCGGCACTGGCGCTGCTGTCGGTGGCGAGCATGGACAGTTGGGACGTCGCGCTGATGGCCTGCATATTGGTCGCCGCCTTTGCCGGGCTGATCGGCGGGCGGCTGCGCTTCATCGCGCTGCGGCCGCTCGTCTGGATGGGCGGGATCAGCTATTCCTTCTACCTCATCCATCAGCATGTCGGCTTCGTCGTGATGCTGAAGGCGGCGGAGGCGGGCTACAGCCCCTGGACCGGCTTCGTTGCGGCCTTTCTGGTGGCGCTGCTGCTGGGGACCGCGATCCACCATCTGGTCGAGCGGCCCGCGGGCGAGGCGATATTGGGCTGGTGGCGGCGCAGGCGAGCGCGGGCGGTGCTGAACGAGGTCGCGGCGGGCCAGGTTTGAGTTTGTCTTCCGTCATCCCAGCGAAAGCTGGGATGACGGAAGAGGAAGTGCGACAAGGCCTGAGATCCCAGCTTGCGCTGGGATGACGAGGTGGGCCGGACAAAAAAGACGCCGCCGGGAGGGGCCGGCGGCGCCTTTCTTGCGATTTCCTTCGCTTACTGCGCGCGGGGTGCTGCCGCCGCCGCGTTCGCGGGCAGGCCGCCCAGTTGCGTGACCAGCTTCGTATAGGCGTCGAGATAGGCCAGCACGATCACCTGGCCGATCTCGGTATTCTGGTAGCCGCCACCGCCGGCTGCGGCGAAACCGCCCCACCAGCCGGCGCCGCCGCCACCGCCGAAGCTCAGGTCCGACTTGCGCGAATAGCCTTCGGTCAGCGCTTCTTCCTCGGTCGTGCGCGCATTGACGATCGACAGGGTGACGTTCGCCTCGCTCTTCTTGATCGAGATGCCGCCGGCCAGCGCGCCCAGCGTGCGACCGCCCAGGAAGCCGCCCAGCATGCCGCCGATCGCGTTGCCGCCGGAGTTCTTGTTGGACGAGACGATGTCAGGCTGCAGGAAATAGTCCGCCGCCTTCACCTGGCCCTTGCCCAGGTTCGATCCGGCCTGCAGCTCGCCCGAATCGGCCATGGCGCGCTCCATGTTGCGGTTGGCCATGGCGCGGCCGCGATTGACGAGGCCGAAGCAGCCCGACTGCTGGATGAAGACCTTGAGGATCGCTTCCGGGCTGCCCAGATTGAGCTCGCGCCACCATTGATTGTCGGGCTCGACGATCGCCACCGTGCCGAGGCGGCGGGTGCAATGCGGGATTTCGGCGGTTTTCTTGGCCTGCTGCTGGCGGGCCGACGAGCCCTTGTCGGCTGCGGCCGCCGGCGAAGCTGTCGCGGCCAGCGTGGCTGCGGCAGCGAGGAAAGTCGTGAACATGCGCATGGTCATGCACCCCCTGAAAGTTGCTGATGTCTTTGCGATTATTTGGCCACCTGATAGTCGAGCCAAGCTCTAGCACAACAGCGTGCCGGTTCAAGCAAGGCAATTGGTTATCGCCCTGATTGTCACGTCTGCAGGGCCGTGCGCGCGACTGCTGACAGGCGGGCAAATGGCTGCTACGGCGCGGGCCATGACCGACCTTTCGCATATCCGTAATTTTTCGATCATCGCCCATATCGACCATGGCAAATCGACCCTGGCCGACCGGCTGATCCAGCGCACCGGGGGTCTGACCGACCGCGAGATGAGTGCGCAGGTGCTCGACAATATGGATATCGAGAAGGAGCGCGGCATCACCATCAAGGCGCAGACCGTGCGCCTCGACTATAAGGCGCGCAACGGCGAGACCTATGAACTGAACCTGATGGACACGCCGGGCCATGTCGACTTCGCCTATGAGGTGAGCCGGTCGCTCGCCGCCTGCGAGGGCGCGCTGTTGGTGGTCGACGCGGCACAGGGCGTGGAAGCGCAGACGCTGGCGAACGTCTACCAATCGATCGAGCATGATCATGAGATCGTGCCGGTCATCAACAAGATCGACCTGCCCGCCGCCGAGCCCGACAAGGTGAAGGCGGAGATAGAGGAGGTGATCGGCCTCGACGCGTCGGAAGCGGTGCTGGCCAGCGCCAAGTCCGGGATCGGCATCGACGAGGTACTCGAAGCGATCGTCGCCAAGATCCCCGCGCCCGCCGGCGACCGCGACGCCGCGCTGGAAGCGATGCTGGTCGACAGCTGGTACGACCCTTATCTGGGCGTCGTCATCCTGGTCCGCGTTGTCAACGGCGTCATCAGGAAGGGCCAGAACATCAAGTTCATGATCGGCGGCACCGAGCATCTGATCGACCGGGTCGGCTGCTTCCGGCCGAAGATCGAACAGCTGGCCGAACTGGGGCCGGGCGAGATCGGCTTCATCACCGCGCAGATCAAGGACATCAGCCAGACCCGCGTCGGCGATACGATCACCACGGTCAAGAACCCGGCCAAGGAACCGCTGCCGGGCTTCAAGGAAGTGCAGCCGGTGGTGTTCTGCGGTCTGTTCCCGGTCGACGCCAATGACTTCGAGAAGCTGCGCGATTCGATTTCCAAGCTGCGGCTGAACGACGCTTCCTTCTCGTTCGAGATGGAGACGTCGGCGGCGCTGGGTTTCGGCTTCCGCTGCGGGTTCCTGGGGCTGCTGCATCTGGAGATCATCCAGGAGCGGCTGACGCGCGAATATGATCTCGACCTCATCACCACCGCGCCGTCGGTGGTCTATGAGATGCATATGAAGGACGGGACGGTGCGCCACCTGCACAACCCGGCCGACATGCCCGATCCCAACCATATCGAGATGATCGAGGAGCCCTGGATCGAGGCGGTGATCTACTGCCCCGACGAATATCTGGGTTCGATCCTGAAGCTGTGCCAGGACCGGCGCGGCATCCAGAAGAACCTGACCTATGTCGGCGGGCGGGCGCAGGTGACGTATGAACTGCCGCTCAATGAAGTGGTGTTCGACTTCTACGATCGCCTGAAATCGATCAGCCGTGGCTATGCCAGTTTCGACTATCACCAGATCGGTACGCGCGAGGGCGACCTGGTCAAGATGAGCATCCTCGTCAACAACGAGCCGGTCGACGCGCTGTCGATGATCGTCCACCGCAGCGCCGCCGAAGCGCGCGGGCGGCATATGTGCGAGCGCTTGAAGGATCTGATCCCCCGCCATCTGTTCAAGATCCCGATCCAGGCGGCGATCGGCGGCAAGGTGATCGCGCGCGAGACGATCGCGGCGATGCGCAAGGACGTGACCGCCAAATGCTATGGCGGCGACATCACCCGCAAGAAGAAGCTGCTGGA
>DATFDS010000176.1:0-2132 GCA_035251955.1 Sphingobium sp.
TGGAAGCGCCCGGGCCGCGTCGTCTACAATTACGACTGGAACCGCCCCGACCCGCGCTATGGGCGCTATTATCGCCCCGACCGCTATTATCGCAGCGGCTATGAACCGATCCGCGTAGACCGCAGCACGCGCATCTATCGCGGTTATGACGACCGCTATTATTGCCGCCGTTCGGACGGCACGACCGGCCTGATCGTCGGTGCGGCGCTGGGCGGCCTGCTCGGCGGCCAGCTCGATCGCGGCTATTCCAACACTGCCGGCGTGCTGATCGGCGCGGGTGCGGGCGCTCTGCTCGGCCGCGAGATCGACCGTGGCGGCGTGAGTTGCCGTTAACTACGGCACCAGGGCTGGCGTGACCCCGTCCAGGGCCGCGCCAGCCCTTCCATTACCAGCATCGCGCCGATCGACCGGCCGCCGCGGCGCACCACCCGCAGCGTCCGGCCGTAGCGATCCTTCTCCCGCGCCACCGGTTGGAGCGAGAAGGCGCCGGCATTGAGCAGCAAGTGCAGACGCTGCGTCGCGCGCAGGCCCATCGTCCGCTCCGCCCCGCATCGGGGCTGATGCGTTTCGGGCGTGTCGATATCGGCAATGCGGATCTTCTCGCCGCGCAGCCAGAAGGTGTCGCCATCGACCACGCAGTCGGTCCGCGCGCCGCCATGGCAGAAGCGGAATTGCACGACCTGCTGGTCGACGGCAGCGCCGGCCTCCCCGACGGGCAGGGCGAGCGCGAGGAGCGGTAGGGCGAGGCGGATCATCCCGCCAGCATAGGAAGCGGGGGCGGGGCCGCGCGGCCAAGCTGGTCCGATCTATCTCCGCAACGGCGCTACCGCTCGCGTTCGGTCGGCCCCAGAGCGTCGTCCTCATCGTCCATCTGCGGTTCGCCGGCAAAGGCGTCCATGTCGATCCGTCCGGAACGGTTCATTTCCTCCATCCGCTCGACCAGGTCGGGCGTGTCGTCGGGGATGATCTGCGCCGGATTGGGCCGCCCGCCGCGCTCGCTATCCTCCGACAGGTCGGTGGAGCGGACGCGCGCGTCTTCCGCGACGTCCTGCGCCTGATTGCCGACATCCCGCTGCTCGGCATTGTCTTCGGTCTGGTCGGGGAAGCGGTCCCTGCCGGCCCGGTCGTTCGCTTGGTCCATGGCATGTCTCCTTGGGCTTTCAACGGGCGAGCCCGTCCGCCCGTTCCTTGGGTCCCCAAAAGGCGCTGGACAGCGGCCCGCCAAGGGGGCAAGAGCCGCCCCGATCCTTCCCGCTTTCCAAGGAATCCCCCATGCCCCGCACACTCATTTCCTCGGGTTCGCCGTTCGAGGCGCAGGTCGGCTACTCGCGCGCCGTCGTCCAGGGCGACTGGTGCTTCGTTGCCGGCACCACCGGCACCGATCCCGAAACCAAGGCGATGCCCGAAAGCGTCGTCGACCAGACGGCCAATGCGCTCAAGGTCATCGGCAAGGCGCTGGAGGAAGCCGGCTTCTCCTTCGCGGACGTGGTGCGCGTCACTTATTATATCACCGACCCGGCTTATTGGGATGAATTGGGCAAGGCGACCGCGCCGGTCTTCGGGGATATCCGCCCCGCCTCCAGCTGTGTCGTCGTCGGCCTGATCAAGCCGGAGATGAAGGTCGAAGTCGAAGTCACTGCGTTCAAGGGCTGACCGACATGATCACCATGTATGGCATCAAAAATTGCGAGCAATCTGTTTCTTAGGTAGCAGGAAAAACGGCTGAAATGAGCGGTTTCTCAAAGTGCTGACTTTGCGGCATGTCATCATCCTGCGGAATAGTGATTTGTCGTTGAGGGGGCAGAGGATGCGGTGGTGTCGGGCACTAATAATGCTTTTCGGAATGGTAATGGCATCGTGCGCTCCAGCAAAAGAACGGTCCCGACCGTCGTTGCTACCTGAGTTGTCGAACATCGCCCCCGTCATCGGTTGCATTGATGCGGCGCCTCGCGATGCGAAAGCTGTGTTGGCTGCCTGTGCGGAACAAGCGGGCATCCCGATGGACAAAGATGAACCAGAGCCAAAATCTCTGGCTGATTTCAAGCGGGACGTCATATTATTCTGGTTGATGTTGGATAGAGATCCAAGCCGACCATTAAAGCCAGAGTCGTTCACAAAAGCCATCGATTATG